>NZ_JARVSW010000087.1:0-10486 GCF_030208985.1 Pseudomonas sp. MEJ108 | reverse complement strand
TCTGTGACGCGGAGCGTCACGAAATGCATGCCAACGCGGAGCATTGGCACGATAGGGTTCACACGATCATCGTTCCGCACGCTCCAGCGTGGGAATGCCGTTCTGGACGCTCTGCGTCCTCTCGTGAATGTACGGCGCGGCGTAGATCTGTGACGCGGAGCGTCACGAAATGCATGCCAACGCGGAGCATTGGCACGATAGTGTTCACACGATTATCGTTCCGCACGCTCCAGCGTGGGGATGCCGTTCTGGACGCTCTGCGTCCTCTCTTGAATGTGCGGCGCGGCGCAGATCTGTGACGCAGAGCGTCACGAAAGGCATGCCAACGCGGAGCATTGGCACGATAGGGTTCACACGACTATCGTTGCGCACGCTCCAGCGTGGGAATGCCGTTCCGGACGCTCTGCGTCCTCTCTTGAATATGCGGCGCAGATCTGTGACGCGGAGCATCACGAAATGCATGTCAACGCGGAGCATTGGCACGATAGGGTTCACACGATTACCGTTGCGCACGTTCTGCGTCCGCTCCCCAGTGCCTATGGCTAGCGCGCTTTGGCGCTGCTTTTGTCACTGGCGCGCAGGATGTCGTTCCAGCGGCGGACCAGGTAGTTGTGCTCGTTCATGACCGAATTCCACACGGCGATGTGGCCCATGCGTTCTTCGTAGGAGCCGCCGTCGCGGACTTCTCCGGCGTCGATCAGCGGCAAGCCGTCGCTGCCGAGCAGTTGTTCGCGGGCAGGCAGGCCGGCGTACCAGTAATCCCATTCGGCAGCGCTGAGGTGATCACGGCTGCGTGCCGGGTTGCCGATGTAATAGCCCTGCCGCGCCATCACTGCGCCGGGCCAGCCCGACAGCCACCAGTTCAGGTACGCATAGGCGGCATCCAGCACCGGACCCTTGGCATGACGTGACAAGGAAAGCCCGCCAAACCAGCCGCGATAACCTTCCTTGGGCACCGCCACGCGGTACTTGACCCCCGCACGGTGCAGTCTGACCAGGGTCGGTGACCAGAGGCTCTGAATATCGATGTTCGGGCTGAGCATCAGTTCGGCGGCTTCTTCGTCACCTGACCAGAACGCACCAAAATGCCCTTGCTGCTGTTTGCGCACCAGCACATCAGCGAGCCGATCGATCTCTTCGATGCTCATGTTGCCGATGTCCTTGAAGCTCGCCAGCCCCGCCCCCTGCACAGCCAGGGCGGCATCCAGCGCGCCGATGGCCGCGTCACTCTGCAAGGCGATGCGCCCGCCCCATACAGGGTCGAGCAACCAGCCCCAGCTTTCGTCCGCAGAGCTCAAGCCCTCCGGCAAACGCTCGGGGCGATAGGCGAAGCTGTCGGCGTTATGGGTCAGCGGCAACATGCTGATGCGCTCGGTCACCGCGCTGCCCAGGCTGCCGTCGTGCTGCACGAACAAACGCTCGCTGGGCACACTGCCGCTACCCGGCTGATCGGTAGGCCGCAGCCGGCCCTGCTTGGGCAGGTCGTTGATTTCGTGCCACAGCGCGATGCGCCGCGTGTCGATGGGTTGAATCGCCCGCGCAGGCCAGACGAAATCGACGTTATGAAACCACTGATCGTAAAGGTCGTAGCTGTCTGGCTGCATGACCGCGATGCGTTGCGCGGTTTGCACGTCGTGAATCTGGTAGACCAGCTTGATCCCCAGTTCCTGCTCGGCCCGCTCACGCAAAGACTCCAGCAGGGTCACGGAGGTGCCCAGCACACGCAAGGTGATGGTCATGCTGACGACTCGCCGAGCGGCGGCGCGAAACTGCCGGAGAAGACTTCAAACGAACGACGCAGCAGATCGGGATCGAGACCGCGCAGGATGAACACCAGCCGTGAGGTGCGATCCTCGCCCGGCCAGGCGGCAAGGTGCACCGGCGCATGCAGGCAATGCTGCACACCATGAATCACGA
This sequence comes from Pseudomonas sp. MEJ108, assembly GCF_030208985.1. Lineage (NCBI taxonomy): Bacteria > Pseudomonadati > Pseudomonadota > Gammaproteobacteria > Pseudomonadales > Pseudomonadaceae > Pseudomonas > Pseudomonas sp. MEJ108. The sequence continues at coordinate 8,569 of NZ_JARVSW010000087.1, read as the reverse complement.
TGGGAGCCTGATTGTCGTTCACGTTGAGCAGCCCTTTGACGCGGAGGATTCGTTCACCGTGGCATCTTAACAGCATCGACAGCCACACCCCGAAGCCGACCCAGTCCAGAGGGCGCTCGAACGTCAGGCAACAGACTTGCGCATCACCATGCCGCGCGGAGGTCGACAGTACCCGGTGCAGTTGCCAGCGCGTCACTTCAGCGGCCGGTTCGTCGCTGCGCATGCCCTCGCCCAGCAGCAACTGATCGCCGCTGTGGACGTCCGCTGTATCCAGCAGCGGCGCCGAAAAATTCAGCGCTTGCAGATGCTCGCGCAGGCCATCCAGCACCGACTCGTCGACCAGATCGGTCTTGCTCAACAGCAGCCGGTCCGCCGCCGCGACCTGCGCCAGCCACTCCGGATGCAGACGCTCTTGCAGCGTCGCGTGGCAGGCGTCCACCAGCGTGACGATCAGGCCGATATGAAAACGCCCGCGCAGTTGCGGGTCGTTGCTCAGGGTGGTGAGAATCGGTGCCGGATCGGCCAGGCCGGTAGTCTCCAGAATGACCCGGCGAAACGCAGGAATTTCACCTCGATTACGCCGCTCCAGAAGACCGAGCAGCGCGTCTTTCAATTCACCGCGGACGGTGCAACAGACACAACCGCTGGGTAGCAGCACGGTATCCGGTGCGACCTCTTCAACCAGCAGATGATCGATACCCACGTCGCCGAATTCGTTGATCAGCAGCGCGGTGTCGCCCATGTTTTCATCGGCCAGCAGGCGTTTGAGCAACGTGGTCTTGCCGCTGCCGAGGAAGCCGGTAATCACGTTCAGGGCAATGCTCATGATGACCTCTGCAAATGATCGAGCAGACGTGAATCAAGCGGATCCAGCGGCCGGCCGATCAGCAATTCGGCTTTCTGCCAGAGCTGCTCCAGCCCGGTCGCCAGCTCCTGCTTGCCGGTGGCCCCGAGCAGGAGATAGGAAACGCCTTGAAAATCTTCGACCTTCAGACGAAACGGCGCGACCACCTTGTTGATGGCAGCAATACGCCGCAAGCGTTCACGCCGCCGGGGCAGCTCGGCAGCCAGCGGATCGCTCCAGTGCACGTCTTCTCCCAGCAGCCCGCACAATCCACACATCAGGTGTTCTCCAGCTGTTTGCTCATGGCATGACGTCGCCGGAATTGGGGCCCAGTGTCTGACCGACGAACAGGTTGCCACCCGGCTCGCTGGCCAATAGCACCGCCACCGGGGCGACCTCCTCGGCCAGACCGAAGCGACCCAGCGGCAACTCGGCGGCCTTGGCGGTTTTCCAGGCGCTGCTGATCCCGGCGACCAGTGGGGTTTCGATAGGACCGGGCGCAATGGCGTTGACCAGCACGTTGTCCTTGGCGACTTCCAGCGCCAGGGACTTGCTGAAACCGATCACCCCGGCCTTGGCGGCGGCGTAATGGGTCAGTTCGGCACCGCCCTTGATACCCAGTTGCGAAGCGACATTGATGATGCGCCCCCAGCGCTGGGCAATCATGTGCGGCAATGCACGCTGGCTGGCCACAAAGACGCTGGTCAGGTCGATACGCAGCATGTCGTTCCACATATCGAGGGTCAGGTCGACGCAACGTGCCTGGGTCAGCATGCCCGCGTTGTTGACCAGAATGTCGATACCTCCGAACTGTTCGACACAGGCATCGACGCTGGCTTGCGCGCCGTCGACGCTGCCGACATCGGCCACGCATTCCTGAACCTGGGCGCCAAGCTGGCGGCACTCTGCAGCGATCTTCGCCAGGCTGTCGGCGTCTCGGTCGCCCAGCACCAGACGCGCGCCTTCAGCCGCATAGGCGCGGGCGATGGCTGCGCCGATGCCACTGCCGGCTCCGGTGATCACTGCGCGCTTTTGTTTGAGTTGCTGCATGGGGTCGGATTCCTTGGTTGATTTGGGGATCACGGCGTATGGCTCGCGAACGCTCAGTCACTGGCACGCCATTCCCGGCGTCTGTACTGAACGCTTCGCGAGCACGCTCCCGATCCGAATCGATCTACTCGGGCCAGCGCACGGTCAGGCCACCGTCGATCACGATGCTTTGCCCGGTCAGGTAACTGGCTTCATCGCTGCACAGAAAACGCACCAGCGCAGCGACTTCATCCGCTCGACCGACCCGGCCCAGCGGGATGGCTTTGGCCGCCTGCGCCAGACCTTCCGGCCCCAGCGAGTTCGTGCTGTCCAGCGATTGCGGCGTCTCGATCAAGCCGGGAATCACCGCGTTGCAACGGATGCCCTTCGGGGCGAGCTCCACCGCCAGTGACCGGCACAGCCCAGGTACGCCGGCCTTGGCCGCTGCGTAATGGGAATGGTCCTGCCAGCCATACACACCGCCGGCAATCGAGGAAATCGCCACCAGCGCCCCGCCCTCACCCATGTGCCGGACGGCGGCGCGGAAGGTACGCATCACGCCGGTCAGGTCGACGTCGAGCATCTCGTTCCAGCGCTCGTCGGTCATTTCCAGCAACGGCGCACGGCGCAACAATCCGGCATTGGCGACCGCGTAGTCGATGCGGCCGAACGCCTTGACCGCCTGCGCGGCCAGGTCATCGACCGACTCGGTGAAGGTCACATCCAGTGGCAGCATCAGGCATTCGCCGCCCGCCTCCGCCACCAGCCTGCGGGTTTCGTCCGGATCATGCGGGTCAGCGGGATAGAACCCGCCTGCCACCGCCACACCCTGGCGGGCAAAAGCCACTGCCAGGGCCTGACCGATGCCGCTGGCGGCACCGGTTATCACTGCAACTTTACGCGTCATGTGCTGCTCCTCATTTCACCGTTTCAGGTCGCACGTGTTTAGCCGCGAACATCAGCGCACCCGACAGGAAGCAAGGCACTGCGCCGAAGTACAATGCCGAGGTCTGCCAGTCGCCGCCGGCGCTCAGTACCGATGTGGCACCGAAACCTGCGACCACGGCACCGAGCGGGCCCATGGCATGGATGATTGCGCCGCCCGTGGCACGAATGCTGGTCGGGAAGCTTTCGCTGATGAAGAACAATGCCGCCGAGTACGGGCCGATCAGGAAGAACAGCCCGAGGCTGTACAAGCCGACCACCGTCACCATGTTGCTCGGCCCGTAAAGCATGCCGGCAAACGCCAGGCCGCCGAACATCCAGCCAAGGCCGATGACATTACGGCGACCGATCCGGTCACCCATCCAGCCGTGACACAGGTAGCCGCAATAGCCCACCAGGTTGGACAGCACCAGAATGATCAGCGAGTTCTCGAACGAGATGTGGTGAACGCTGACGATCACCGTCGTACCCAGCACACTGAACACCTGAATGGCCGCCCAGTTGAGCAGGATCGCAGCACCGATCACCAGGGTCGCGCGACGCGACGAACCGCGAAAGGCAGCGCCGATACCGGCCTTGCTGTGTTCTTCGTAATCCACCCCGTAAGTCTGCGCCACGGCCTTCGCCTGGCTGAGGTCGCCCTTCTTGCGCAATTGGGTGATGCGTTGATGGATCTGAAACTGCGGGCTCTCCTTGAGCTTGCGCGCCAGGATCGCGATGATGATGGCCGGGATCGCTGCAAACACGAAGCAACCCTGCCAGCCGATGACCGGCAACAGCACCGCCGTCAGACCGGCCGCGATCAGCGCACCGACCGGCCAGCCGCCCTGCACCAGGCTGTAGATGAAGCCACGGCGCTTGGTCAGTCGCGGGTCGTCGGATGCGGCGTAGATCTCGCTCAGGTAGGTCGCGTTGACCGTTTCCTCTGCATAACCCAGACCGCCCAGCGAACGAATGAGGATCAGGGGCGACTTGCCCCACGCTCCGCCGATGGCCGTGAGCGCCGAGCAGATCGCCGAGCCACTCACGGTGAAAATGATACCCACGCGCCGTCCCAGGCGATCTACCAGCGGGCCGATGGCCAAAGCCACCACCGCGGTGCCGACCGCGACCCAGGTCGCGATTTCGGCCTGTTCGACCTCACTCCAGCTGAAATGCCGACCGATTTCCGGTAACAGCGTGCCAAACAGAATGAAGTCATATACCGCAAACACCCACGCGAAAAACGCAATCCATGTGGCGAACCGTACTTGCTCCGGAGTCAGTTGCTCAGGTTTCCAGCCGGTCAGGTCGAGCTTATTGTAAATGGACATGAGTGACGCCTCGGACAGGGCAATGAATCAGCGGGTACGGGGGTTGCGACGCACGAAGTCGTCGGCAATCTCGTCGAAAGTGACGAACTTGACGCCAGCATGGCTTTGAATGTGCTCGATCAAGCGCTCCAGCATCAGCAGCACTTGCGGGCGACCAGACACGTCCGGGTGAATGGTCATGGTGAACACAGCGTGTTCGTGTTCGCGATAGACCCAGTCGAACTGGTCGCGCCACATCTCTTCCAGGTGCCGAGGGTTGACGAAACCGTGGCTGTTCGGCGCCTTCTTGATGAACATCATCGGTGGCAGATCGTCCAGATACCAGTTGGCTGGGATTTCCACCAGATCGGTTTCTTCGCCACGCACCAGAGGCTTCATCCAGGTATCCGGATGTTGGCTGTAATCGATTTTGGTCCACTTGTCGCCCACCCGAACGTAGTAAGGGTGGAAGTCGTTGTGCATCAGGCTGTGGTCATACTTGATGCCTTTCTTGAGCAGCAGCTCGTTGGTGACGTTGCTGAACTCCCACCATGGCGCGACATAGCCAGTCGGACGTTTGCCGGTCATTTGCGTGATCAGGTCGATGGACTTGTCGAGGACGATCTCCTCTTGTTCCGGGGTCATGGCAATCGGGTTTTCATGGCTGTAACCATGCACACCGATTTCATGCCCGGCATCCGCCACGGCTTTCATCTGCTCGGGGAAGGTCTCCATGGAGTGCCCCGGAATGAACCAGGTGGTGCGCAGACCGTAACGCTCGAACAGCTTGAGCAGACGCGGCGCGCCGACTTCACCGGCGAACAGGCCGCGGGAAATATCGTCCGGCGAGTCTTCGCCGCCATAGGAGCCCAGCCAGCCGGCAACGGCATCCACATCCACACCAAACGCACACAGAATTTCTTTGGCCATCGTTGTTCTCCCACGGGTTAATCAGATCGGCTTCGCGCTGTACGGCACGCGGGCCGGTTGGCATTGCAAAACGTGTTCAAGGGGCTGCGATCAATGACTCCACGGTCAGCGCCGCACGCAGCAGCCGTGCGTCTTCGCCTGCCGGTGCGCTGAGCAACAGCCCGGTGGGCAGGCCCGAGGCATCGCGGCCGCTGGGCAATGACACGCCGGGCATGTTCAGCAGGCTGCCGGGCATGGTCAGGCGTAGCGTGGCGAGGTTGGTTTGAACGAACAGATCGTCGTCCTTGAGCAGCGGTACGAGCGGCGGCGCCACATGGGCCACGGTCGGGGTAATCAGCAGCGCGCCGTCCAGTTCGAGGGTCAACTGCTCCTGCAAGCGCTCGCGCGCGGCATACAGATTGACCAGCAGGCTGGCCGGCATGGAACGGGCGGCCTCCAGGCGCTTGCGAACCCTGGGGTCGAGCTGGCTGGCGGCGTCGCTGTCGAGCAACGCCTGATGCAGCGCGAACGCTTCGGCTGCGCCAAGCCAGCCCTGTTGCTGGATCAACAGCAAGGTGGCCTGAAATGCCTGGCAAGGCTTGACCTCGATCAGCGCGCCACTTGCACGCAAGGCTTCGACGGCACGTAACAGGTTGTCGCGAACGGCCGGCGTGACCCGCTCGTCTTCCAGCACCGCCTGATCGAGCAGAAAACGCTGACCGGCCAGGCTGCGTGGTATCAGCGATGAAGGTTTGCTGCGCGCACAGAGCAGATCGTCAATCACCAGAGCGTCGCGCACGCTGCGGGTCAGTGGCCCGACGCTGTCCAGCGTCAGCGCCAGCGGGAAAACGCCGTCGCGGCTGTAGCGGCGGCTGGTACTGCGAAAACCCACCAGGCCATTGAGCGCTGCCGGCACACGAACAGAACCGGCGGTATCGGTGCCCATTGCAATCGGTACTGTTCCGTTGGCCACGGCGACTGCCGAACCTGAAGACGAACCGCCCGGAATGCGCGGCGAGCTGTCGCTGTTGGGGTTGATCGGCGTGCCGAAATGCGGGTTCAGGCCCAGCCCTGAATAAGCGAATTCACTGAGGTTGGTCTTGCCCAGGCTGACCATCCCGGACCTTGCCAGCAGCCCGACACTCGGCGCATCCAGCAGCGCGGGCGAAAGGTTGTTGCGCACCGCGGCACCGGCGGTTGTGACGCTGCCTGCCACGTCGAAAAGATCCTTCCAGGCGATGGGCACGCCGTCGAAGGGGCTCAATGGCTGCCCTTGCTGCCAGCGGGCCGCAGACGCTTCAGCTTCCCGACGTGCCCGTTCGATACTCATGGAAATGAACACATGATCGGCGGTTTCTGCCTGTTGCAGTGCCTTGTCCAGAGCCTGCACAGGGTCACTGCGCCCCTGAGCAAAATCCTCGGCCAGTGCGCAGGCATCACGGGTAACGCTGTGACTCCCGGTATCGGTCATGCACATCACACCTTTAAAAATGTACTTATTAATAAAATGTACATTTAACAAAGGCAGGTTCCATGCCAATCTGCACGTCGCGACGCCCTGACCCGATCGAGCTGATGGCCCTTTCGCGCTGGAACCGCCGTACTAGAAACCTTTTTGCAAAGGCATCAATCAGTTGCGATAAAGCTTCGCCGGCGCACCAGATCGTCATAAAGAAATAATGTATCTTTTATAAAAGGTACATTTCAGTGCAAAAAAGTAACGGGGGCCCCATGAACGAGCATAAGGACGTGTGCCAAGGTGACAACAGCGCTTCTGTGCGAGAATCGTCCGTCAACCGCCAGAAGTGTATGAAACCGATGTCAGAAGAGGACCCGCGCACCGCGTCGCGCTACGCCATGATCCGCGAGGTGTTGCGTAACGCTATCGTCTCGGGCGCGGCCGCCAATGGACTGGTACTGCTTGAAGCACCGCTGGCAGAACTGTTCGGCACCAGCCGGGTGCCGGTGCGCAAGGCGCTCAATCTGCTGCATGAAGAAGGCTTGATCAGCCGTTTCGACGGCCGGGGTTATCTGGTCAATCCTGACGCGCAGGAAGTCGAGCCGCTGCGCCTGAGCCTGAGCCACAAGCAGTTCGGGCTGGACAGCAGTGAAGAACTGGTCGACACCCGCCCGCTCGGCGAACGTATTCATGATGAGATCGGTGCGGCATTGTCGGCCTGTATCGCGTTTGGTCACTACCGGCTGGATGAACAGAGCGCCGCGCAGCATTACGGAGTGAGCCGCGCAGTGGTTCGTGAGGCGCTGATGCGTCTGCGCGATCGCGGCCTGGTGGAAAAAGAGCCTTACTCGCAATGGCTGGCGGGGCCGCTGACAGCCCGGGAAATCACTGAAGACTACGAACTGCGTGCCTGCCTCGAGCCCGAAGCCTTGCGCCAGACGGCGCCGCAGTTGAGCCGCGAAACCCTGGAGGCAATGCTGGCCAGGGTCGTCGAGGCGCAAAACGCCGAACAGTGCAGCCTTGAGGAAATCGAGCGCCTTGAGGACGACCTGCATCAGCAATGCCTGGGCGGCCTGCAAAACCGCAAGATCGCCATGCTGATCAGCCAGGCGCAGAGCCCGATGATCATCAACCGGATTTTCTATCGCCTGCTGAGCATTGGCGCCGATGAAGCGATGCTGGCCGAACATCGGCTGATCATCGAATTGCTGCTGCACGGCGCCTTCGACGCCGCCGCCCTGAACCTCAAGGAACACCTGCTGCGCGCCCGGCAGCGCATGCTGCAACGCCTGAAAGTCCTGTCGGTATTGCCGGAGCAGGAAGTGCCGGGGTATCTGACGCGGTTGAGTTGAGGTGGGCTGGATCACTCTCGCTGCCACGCTATATAAACGAGTCAACTCGCACTCGGTGTGAAACCCGGTTTCTGTAGGAGCGGACTTGTCCGCGAAAGGGCCTGTACATTCACAACATTTCTGCTGCCCAAACGCCCTCTTCGCGAACAAGTTCGCTCCTACACGAGCGTCCGATTTCGTAACGCCCGGCAGCGCATGCCACGCTACAAACGAGTCAACTCGCACTCGGTGTGAAACCCGGTTTCTGTAGGAGCGGACTTGTCCGCGAAAGGGCCTGTACATTCACAACATTTCTGCTGCCCAAACGCCCTCTTCGCGAACAAGTTCGCTCCTACACAAGCGTCCGATTTCGTAACGCCCGGCAGCGCATGCCACGCTACAAACGAGTCAACTCGCACTCGGTGTGAAACCCGGTTTCTGTAGGAGCGGACTTGTCCGCGAAAGGGCCTGTACATTCACAACATTTCTGCTGCCCAAACGCCCTCTTCGCGAACAAGTTCGCGCCTGCACAAGCGTCCGATTTCGTAGCGCCCGGCAGCGCATGCCACGCTATAAACGAGTCAACTCGCACTCGGTGTGAAACCCGGTTTCTGTAGGAGCGGACTTGTCCGCGAAAGGGCCTGTACATTCACAACATTTCTGCTGCCCCAACGCCCTCTTCGCGAACAAGTTCGCGCCTGCACAAGCGTCCGATTTCGTAACGCCCGGCAGCGCATGCCACGCTACAAACGAGTCAACT
>NZ_JARVSW010000018.1:0-10929 GCF_030208985.1 Pseudomonas sp. MEJ108 | reverse complement strand
CTTTGGCCTCATCAAAGTAACTCGCCGAGGGGCGAAAAGGTGACCTGAGCCGAACTTCAATCCACCTGACAAAGAAAAACCGCCATGTGACGCAGAGCGTCAAAGCGTCACGAACTGCATTCCCACGCTGGAGCGTGAGGAACGATAATCTCACTACCGCCATCGTGCGACGCTCTGCGCCGCATGCCCTTCTGGACGCTCTGCGTCCGCTCCTAGATCCCGCTGAACCAGTTGTACCCCTGATCCTCCCAATACCCGCCAGGATTCTCGTTACTGACAAAAATCTCGACGATGTGCTTGGGATTCTTGAAGCCCAGCTTGGTCGGCACCCGCACCCGCAACGGGTAACCGTAATCAGGTGGCAGGGCCACTTCACCGAAATCCAGCGCCAACAAGGTCTGCGGATGCAGCGCAGTAGGCATATCCAGACTTGAGTAATAGCGGTCAGCGCACTTGAAACCGACAAAACGCGCCGTCGTGTCAGCGCCGATATACTCCAGGAACGTCTTCAGCGGCACGCCGCCCCACTGCCCTATCGCACTCCAGCCCTCGATACAGATCAACCGCGTGATATCCGTGCGTTGCGGCAGTTTGCGCAGCGCCTCCAGCGTCCACGGCTGCTTGTCGCGCACCAGCCCCGACACCGCCAGTTGGTAATCGGCAAGATCCAGCTCCGGCACGTTGTATTCAGGGTAGAACGCATTGAACGGGAACGGGTTGGTCAACTGCGCCTTGCTATAGGTCGGCGCCAGCTTCTGGCCGTTGAACAGCCAGGCCTGAACCCGGTCATTCCAGCGCGACATGGCCCACAGCACCTTATCGACCTGATCGCCATCCTGCAGGTTGCAGCCCGTGAGCATCGACATCGCGCCCACGGTCAGCCCCGCGCGCAGAAACGAGCGGCGCTGGATATCGACCAGCTGACGCTGCTGCGCAGGCTCCAGAATGATGCGCTGAGTCGTACGTTTACGTGGTTCGTTCATGATTGCGCAGTTCCGTCTTCGTTCGGCTGGCGGCCGCCGGTAATCATCGGCAGCAAGGTACTGGGCACCAGCACGACCAGCAGCAGATGGACGATGACAAACGCGCCGATGGCGGTCATCGCCCCGAAATGTACCCAACGGGCGAAATCGAATCCGCCCAGCAGACTGACCAGCCCTTGAAATTGCACCGGCTTCCAGATGGCCAGGCCGGACAGCACCACCAATACGCCCATGGCCAGCACCAGCCAATACATCAGTCGTTGCACAGCGTTGTAACGGCCTTTGACGTGGACCAGGCGAAAATGCAGCGCGTCATTCATGTCACGCGTCACTTCGGACGGCCGAACCGGCAGCAGATCGCGCTTGAAATGGCGGCTGAGCACGCCATACAGCACATAAATCAGACCGTTGATGACCAACAGCCACATCACCGCGAAGTGCCAGGCAATGGAACCGCCCAGCCAGCCGCCGAGTGTCAGGAATTTGGGAAAGGTGAACGGCATCAGTGGTGATGCGTTGTAAATCGCCCAACCGCTCATGAACATACAGACCATGCCCACGGCATTGACCCAGTGGGTCAGGCGCACCGGCCACGGATGAATGGGGCGGGTTTTCATGTCGAGATCCCTCTGATCAGGCATGGAAGAGGCTATCAGGGGCAGCCTTGTGCCCCTGATAGCCCTGGCGGTGATTACATCGGCGGTGTGAAACCGTCCTTGCCGACGGCAACACCGCGAGCGGACTTGCCGTCGTCAGCCGGGAATACCACGACCTTCGCGCCTTTGGTCAACTGGTCAACCTTGCCTGGCTCGACGTAGGCGACAGGCACATCCTGCGGCACCACCAGTTTCTTCTCGCCACCTTCATACTTGACGATGAGTGTGCGGCCATTGGTGTCGGCCAATGTGCCAACGGTGCCATTGGTCATGGTGCCGGTGCTGCCATCCGCGTTTTGCCAGCCATAGTGACCTTCGCCGCTGCCTTTGAGGCTCGCCTCAAAAACGGTCACTTCCAGCGCTTCCAGCGTGCCGTCAGATTTCGGTTTCGCTGCCGAACCGACAAAACTGCCGTCTTTGATTTGCTTGAAGTCAGCTTCGGACACAAGACGAATACCGGTCTTGTCAGTCAGCTTGATACTTTCGTGCTGACCCGAACGGGTGGTGAAGTCGAGGGTGTCGGCGCTGACGCTGTCGACGGTCCCGCGCATGGGTTTGACCACCTTCATGTCGGCAGCCTGGGTCATGACAGCGGCACTGAGCAACAGCAGGCCGAACGTAGTAGAGAGTGCAGTCTTCATCGGTACTTCCTTGGCAGGTGAGATCTGAAAGCCATCCTTGCACCGCTACCGGCACCGTAGAATGACCGGGCAATGACATTTTTGTCATTCGCCGGACACCCTGTCGGCAACTGGTTAGACTCCGGCATCGGCGCAACAAGGGCGCCAGGAAAAGCGTAGCGGACAAAACGATGCATATCCTGCTAATTGAAGATGACACCAAAACCGGCGAATACCTGAAGAAGGGACTGGGCGAATCCGGCTACGTGGTCGACTGGACGCAGCACGGTGCCGACGGCCTGCATCTGGCGCTGGAAAACCGCTATGACCTCATCGTGCTGGACGTGATGCTGCCAGGCATCGACGGCTGGCAGATCATCGAAGTCCTGCGCGCCAGGCAGGACGTGCCAGTGCTGTTTCTGACCGCGCGCGACCAGTTGCAGGACCGGATTCGCGGCCTGGAACTGGGTGCCGACGATTATCTGGTCAAGCCGTTTTCCTTCACCGAACTGCTGCTGCGCATCCGCACCATCCTGCGCCGCGGCGTGGTACGCGAGGCGGACCACTTTCATCTGGCCGACCTGGAACTGGACCTGCTGCGCCGCCGCGTGACGCGCCAGCAGCAGGTCATCGTGCTGACCAACAAGGAGTTCGCTCTACTGCACCTGTTATTGCGCCGCGAAGGCGACGTACTGTCCAGGGCACAGATCGCCTCGGAAGTCTGGGACATGAATTTCGACAGCGACACCAATGTCGTGGACGTCGCCATCAAGCGCCTGCGCAGCAAGGTCGACCTGCCCTACCCGGTCAAGCTCATCCACACCGTGCGTGGCATCGGTTATGTGTGCGAGGTGCGGCCATGCGACGCCAGCCTTCCCTGACCCTGCGTTCGACCCTGGCCTTTGCCCTGGTGGCGATGCTCACCGTCAGCGGCGCCGCCCTGTACCTGTATCAGTCAATCGAAGAAACAGTGATGCAACGCAGCGACCATGCCGTGCTCGCGCGGCTGGACCACTTTCGCAAGCTGTTGCGCTATGACCTGACCATGGACAACCTCAAGGGCAGCCCGCAGCTGTTCGAGAACATGCTCGACAGCGAAGAAGACATCTTCATCATCGGCGAGCCGGGCAAGTCACCGGTCATCTCGGTCAATCCGCAGCACGCGCCCCTGCCGGAGCTGCCGACCGTGGCGCAGGACCAACCGCTGCGGGTCGATGACCTGCGCAGCGGCATGAGCCTGCAAGGCGTGCCGTTGCGCGCTGCCGCCGTCCAGGTGATGTCCAACGGTGTCGAAGTGCGCTTGCAGGCTGCGCACCTGATGGTCAAGGAAATGGCCATGCTCGCCAGTTTCCGTCAGCGTATCTATATAGCTGTGGCCCTGGCGTTTCTGATCACCGCAGCCCTGGGTTATGTGCTGCTGCGCCGCGGCTTGCGTCCACTGCGCAGAATGGCCGCCCACGCTGCCGCCATCACCCCGGCCAGCCTGCACAAACGCCTCGACAGCCGCGATACACCCGTCGAGCTGCAACAACTGAGCGATGCCTTCAACGCCATGCTTGACCGTCTGGACGATGGCTACCGGCGCCTGATGCAGTTTTCTGCCGATCTGGCCCATGAAATCCGCACACCGGTCGGCTCACTGATGGGCCATTGTCAGGTCGCCTTGCGCCAGAACCGCAGCGCCGATGAATATCAGGCGCTGCTGGCCTCCAATCTGGAAGAGCTGGAACGCATCTCGCGGCTGGTGGAAAGCATTCTGTTTCTGGCACGGGCGGACGAAGCCCAGGCCGCGCTGGAACGTCAGGCGCTGGATATGCATGACGAACTGCAACGGGTCGCCGGCTATTTCGAGGGGCTGGCCGAAGAACGCAACCTGACCCTGAGCACCCACGGACAAGGCACGCTGCTGGCCGATCCGATTTTGCTGCGGCGTGCATTGAGCAATCTGGTCGCCAATGCGATTCGCTACGCTGATGAAGACAGCGAGATTCTGATGCGAGTGACGGCTGTGGACAGGCACTGGAAGATCGATGTGGAGAATCAGGGACCGGTGCTGCCGGAGGCCACCCTCGCACGCTTGTTCGATCGTTTCTATCGCGGTGACGCCTCACGCCATGAGCGCTCGGATTCCAACGGCCTGGGGCTGGCGATCGTCACGGCAATCATGCAACTGCACGGCGGTCGGGTCGAAGTCGCTCAACCCGCCGTCGGCAGAATCTGCTTCAGTCTGATATTCCCAGCGGCCTGAAGCCTGCAGTGCGCAAGGATCAATTCTTTTTCTCGTGGGCAATGGCCAGCTTGTAGAACGTGGCCGAGCCGCCTTCCGTGGTGTAGCCGGTATTGTCCTGGGTATAGACCCCTGCCTTGAAGTAGAACAGTTTGCTGGCCCAGGCTGAATCCAGCTTGGCGTACCAGACCGCGTCAAAGGCATTGACCGTCAGATCGCCAGACGGCGACAGGTTGATGGTGTAGTTGAATTGCTTGTTGAGCGGCACACCCTGCGCAATGTTGATGACCTCGATTTCCGAGTCCGGCGTACGACGAAACTTGGCGACGATATTGCCGGTCTGCAGCTTCTCCTTGTACTGGTACTCCACCTTCAGCAGCGGTTCGGTGCTCTGGTAGCAGTGGATCTGACCGATCACGATCTTGCCGCTGGAAGGCACCTGATCGACTTCCAGGGTCGCGCGCAGAAAATTGTCGGCACTAGAGTAGGCCCAGTTGAACACCCTTCCGTCCGAAGTCGTCTCGCGCAATTCGGAACGCGGGTACTTGGCGTTTTCGGTGGTTGAACCCGTTACCGGTGCCCAGAAAAACAGCGTATCCCCGGACTGAAAGTAGCCATCCCGATAGCCCTTTACCAACTTGGGGGTTTCGATAATGGTCGCGGGGCTTCCGACGGGGACGGAGAGATTCCAGGTAGCAAGGTCGATCATCACGTAGCTCGCAAGGTGCGCATCGCGCACCAACTGAATGGCTCTGAAACGGGTGTGCTGGCCCGTTTGGTCATCCAGACTATCGGCTTAATCGTTTATTTTTTAAACAGACTCGACAACGCTTTGGCGTCAACAAACCGTCTAAAATCGGCCAATGCCATTACTACGATATCAATTGTTACGATGCGGCCATGTGCCACTCTCAAGCTGCAAGCATTGATTCACGTGAAGAAGTGTTTTGTGAAGTGCGTCATTTTTTTGAATGTATCGAGGCCGATACAGCGCAAAAAACCGCAAATTACCGACAGACGGTAGCAGTTATCTTCAGGATAAATGAACTTCCATTGCCCGGAGCTGACCAAGGCGGCCCTTTTAGAGCGTCACGTCGCCTCGAAACGCGCTCTTAACGGGCAGAAAAGAAACCACCTCCGCCTGGCGGCTGCGGGTTGACTGTAAGCAGTTGTTACGAGATATTAGTTAGCAAGCTATTTATCTCCCTGCTAACAATATCGCTCCTAACTAAATTCCTGGTGTTTTTCCATGTCTGTCGAAGCCTTGCATCGGACAATCAGCAGTGGTCTGGTGGCCGCGTCTCGCCAATGGCGACGCATCTGCCAGAACACGCTGGTGACCTATGGCATTTCCGAAGCCTGCGCAGGTCCGTTGCTGGCCATCGCACGTCTGGGCGATGGCGCACATCAGGTGAAAGTCGCCCAGGCGGCCGGCATGGAAAGCCCGACGCTGGTGCGTCTGCTTGATCAGCTGTGCAAGGCTGACATCGTTTGCCGCACTGAAGACCCGAATGACCGCCGCGCAAAGGCCTTGAGCCTGACGCGCAAAGGTCGCGAACTGGCCTGTTCGATCGAAGCCGAACTGACTCGCTTGCGCGCCGAAGTGCTGCAAGGGCTGCAACCTGCCGACCTGGAAGCCACGTTACGGGTGTTACAGGCGTTTGCCGATGCGGCGCAGCGCGAACACGGGGGCCAGGCTTGAACGGATTTTTCTCCAGCGTTCCACCTGCACGCGACTGGTTCTACGGTGTACGCACCTTCGGCGCGTCGATGCTGGCGCTGTACATCGCATTGTTGATGGAAATGCCCCGCCCCTACTGGGCAATGGCCACGGTGTACATCGTCTCCAGCCCCTTCGTCGGCCCGACCAGCTCCAAGGCCCTGTACAGAGCCGCCGGAACCCTGGCCGGTGCCGCAGCATCGGTGGTGCTGGTGCCCATGTTCGTGCAGACGCCCTTGTTGCTGGCCATCGTGGTCGGGCTGTGGACGGGCACCCTGTTGTTTCTGTCCCTGCACTTGCGCACCGCCAACAGCTACGCATTGATGCTGGCCGGCTACACCATGCCGCTGATTTCGCTGCCGGTGGTCGACAACCCGCAGGCTGTTTTCGACATCGCGGTGTCGCGTACCGAAGAGATTTTTCTCGGCATCATCTGCGCCGCTGTCGTGGGTGCGATGTTCTGGCCCAGACGCCTGGCACCGGTGTTTCAGGCCACCACGGAAAAGTGGTTCAGTGACGCCGCGACTTACAGTCAGCGCTTTATCAGCCGCACCTGTCAGCCCGAAGAAATCGGCACACTGCGAAATTCGATGGTCGGCAGCTTCAACTCGCTGGAAATGATGATCGGCCAGTTGAGCCACGAAGGCGCCCGCAAGCAAACCGTGCGCAATGCCAATGAACTGCGCGGCCGGATGATCCACCTCTTGCCGGTCATTGATGCGCTGGATGACGCGCTGTGGGCGCTGGAGCGACGCACACCCGAGCTGCTGGCCAGCGTCAGACCCTTATTGCACAAGACTTGCGACTGGCTCGAAAGCACTGCCGACGGGCCGCAGGTGGAGCAATGGCAGCAGCTGCATCGTGATCTGCAGAGCCTGCAACCGGACTCCGCGCAACTGGACGATCGCGATCAACTGCTGCTCTCCAATACGCTGTTCAGGCTGGGCGAATGGATCGACCTGTGGCTGGATTGCCGAACCCTGCAATACGCGATCAAGACCGACGACCAGTCACAGTGGCGCGCGGTCTACCGCCATTGGCGCCTGGGCCGTCTGACCCCGTTTCTCGACCGCGGTCTGATGCTCTATTCGGTGACTTCGACGGTGCTGGCGATCATCGCCGCGTCGGTGTTGTGGATTCTGCTCGGCTGGAAAGATGGCGCAAGTGCCGTGGCACTGGCGGCGGTGTCGTGCAGCTTCTTCGCCGCCATGGACGACCCTGCTCCGCAAATCTACCGGTTCTTTTTCTGGACCCTGCTCTCGGTGGTGTTCGCCAGCCTGTACCTGTTTGTGGTGCTGCCCAACCTGCATGACTTCCCGATGCTGGTGCTGGCCTTTGCCGTGCCGTTCATTTGCGTCGGCACCCTGACCGTGCAGCCGCGCTTCTTTCTCGGCACGCTGCTGACCATCGTCAACACCTCGTCGTTCATCAGTATCCAGAGCGCTTATGACGCGGACTTCATGAACTTCCTCAACGCCAACCTGGCGGGTCCTGTCGGACTGCTGTTCGCCTTCATCTGGACCCTGGTGTTCCGCCCGTTCGGCGTCGAACTGGCGGTCAAGCGCCTGACCCGGTTCAGCTGGCGTGACATCGCCAGTCTCAGTGAAAACGCGTCTCTGGCCGAGCATCGGCGCATGGGCGTGCAAATGCTCGACCGCCTGATGCAACAACTGCCGCGCCTGACGCTCACCGCCCAGGACACCGGGATTGCCCTGCGTGAACTGCGCGTCGCGCTGAACATGCTCGACCTGCTGGCCTACACCCGCCGTGCCACGCCTGCGGCTCAGGTGCTGTTGCGTCAGGTGATCGACGAAGTCAGCGGCTATTTCAAACTGTGCCGCAAGGCCGGTGAACGGCTACCCGCGCCCAGAGGCCTGCTGATGGCCATGGACCGCGCACGCCGTTCACTGACCGATCAGGAGATGGGCGACAACCCGGCCCGACTGCACCTTCTGCATGCCCTGAGTGGCCTGCGCCTGGCTCTGCTCCCGGGGGTCGAGATCGTCACCGTGGGCGGGGAACTGACCGAGCAACTGCCGCATAACATCGATGGAGCGCCCCTGTGATCGGTGATCTGGATATCAGCGGGATCTTCATCCCCACGTTCCTGGCGATGATGGGCATCGCCTATCTGCTGTTTCTGGTCGTGCACGCGGTGCTGTCGCGTGCCCACTTCTACCGTCTGGTCTGGCACCGGGCTTTGTTCAACGTAGGTCTATACGCTTTGTTGCTCGGCGCCGTGGATACTCTAAGTCGATACCTGATGACATGAAAAAACCGATACTGACACTGGGCCGCGTGGTCCTGACCCTGCTGGTTGTCACCCTGGCCGCCGTGGTCGTATGGCGCATGGTGATGTATTACATGTATGCGCCGTGGACGCGCGACGGGCATATCCGCGCCGATGTCGTGCAGATCGCTCCGGACGTGTCCGGACTGATCCAGAAGGTTGAAGTCACTGACAACCAGCCCGTGCACAAGGGCCAGATCCTGTTCACCATCGATCAGGACCGTTTCCGTCTGGCACTGCGCCAGGCGCAGGCGACGGTCGCCGAACGTCAGGAAACCTGGGAACAGGCGCGCCGCGAGAACAAGCGTAACCGTGGTCTGGGCAATCTGGTCGCCCGCGAGCAACTGGAAGAAAGCCAGTCACGCGAAGCTCGGGCCCTTTCGGCGCTGGGCGAATCAAAGGTTGCAGTGGATGCCGCACAGTTGAACCTGGATCGCTCGGTGATCCGCAGTCCGGTAGACGGCTACCTCAACGACCGCGCGCCCCGCGAACATGAGTTCGTCACTGCCGGGCGCCCGGTGCTTTCGGTGGTCGATTCGACGTCGTTCCACATCGATGGCTATTTCGAGGAAACCAAGCTCGATGGCATTCATGTCGGCCAGGGCGTCGACATCCGCGTCATCGGCGACACAGCGCGGCTGACCGGCCATGTGGTGAGCATCGTTGCCGGTATCGAAGACCGCGACCGCAGCAGCGGCTCGAACCTGCTGCCCAACGTCAATCCGGCCTTCAGCTGGGTGCGTCTGGCGCAGCGGATTCCGGTGCGGATCGCCTTCGATGATGTGCCTGCCGACTTCCGCATGATTGCCGGGCGTACCGCGACGGTGTCGATCATCGACGACACCCAGGAGCGCAGCCGATGAAACGTGCTTTACGCGTGGCTGCTCTCGGCTTTACCGCCGTGCTGTCAGCCTGCCAGATGGTCGGCCCGGATTACCAGGTGCCCAAAGACGGCGCGATCAACCGTCCGGACCTGCAGGGTGAACTGGCTGGCCGCTCGGTCAACACGGTTTCGGCCCCGGTGCCTGCGCACTGGTGGCGCCTGTATCAGGATGCGCGTCTGGATGAGCTGGTGCGCCAGGCTATCGCGTCCAATACCGACCTGCGCATTGCCGCGGCCAACCTGCAGCGTGCCCGCTATCAGACCTCGGAAGCCGAGGCGGCTGGCGGTTTTACCAACGGCGCGAAGATCGGCGCGCAGCGCGTGCAGGAGTCAGGCGAGGCGTTTCTGCTGACCGACAAGGTGCCAGTGGCCAATGTCGGCGATGTGGGTCTGACCACTTCATACCAGTTCGATCTGTTCGGCACCTTGCAGCGTGGCATCGAAGCGGCGCAGGCCAATGTCGATGCCAATCAGGCGGCGGTGGATACGGCACGCATCACGGTGGTCGCCGATGTGGTGCGCGCCTACACGCAGATTTGTGCGGCCAACGAAGAACTCGACATCGCCCGCGCATCGCTGGACTTGCAAAAACAGAGTGTGTCCCTCAACCAGCGCCTGCGTGATGCCGGGCGTGGCGATGAAACGCAGGTCACTCGTTCACAGACACAGTTCAAGTCGTTACGCGCCGAAATGCCCCGTTACGAGGCGCGCCGTCAGGCTGCAATCTTCCGCCTGTCGATGCTGCTGGCCAAACCTGTCGAGCAACTGCCCGCCGGGGTAAGCACCTGCAACCAGCTGCCGCAGATTGCGCAGGTCATGCCTGTTGGTGACGGCGCAGCGCTGCTCAAACGCCGCCCGGATGTGCGTCAGGCTGAACGCCATCTGGCGATGTCGACTGCCGAGATCGGTGTTGCCACCGGCGAACTGTATCCGGACATCAGCATCGGCGCGAGCATTGGCACCACCGGCCTGATCGAGAACCTTGGCAAGCCGGCGGCCAATCGCTGGGGCTTCGGGCCGCTGCTGAACTGGACCATCCCGTCCAATGGCTCACGCGCCCGCATCCATCAGGCCGAAGCCTCGGCGCAAGCTGCGCTGGCGCGCTTTGACGGTGTGGTGCTCAATGCCATCCGTGAAACCCAGACCGGTCTGGCGCAATACACCGCCCTGCTCGACCGCCGCGACGCCCTCAAAGAAGCCGAGCAATCCGCCAGGGAAGCGGCTGACCAGACGCACCGCTTCTATCAGGCCGGACGCGCTTCGTTTCTCGCAGATCTGCAGGCCACACGCACTTACACTGACGTGCGCGCGCAAATGGCGGAGGCCAACACGCAGGTGGCCATGGGGCAGATCAATCTGTTTCTGGCACTCGGCGGCGGCTGGGAGAAGGATGACGTGGCGCAGAAATAGGATGGGCGTTCGCCCCGCCATCAAGCCTCGTTCGGATGGATTACGTCGCAATTTGCTTTGTCAGTGCTACTGTGATCGAAAAGCGCTTTAGAGTAGTCGGGCTAGAGGCACGGCCCGGAACCTGATGACTATCGTTCCTC
>NZ_JARVSW010000006.1:0-212609 GCF_030208985.1 Pseudomonas sp. MEJ108 | reverse complement strand
ACCATCGTACCCATGCTCCGCGTGGGTATGCCGTTCTGGACGCTCTGCGTCCTCTACTGATTATGTTACGTAGAGCGTCACACGACGCTGGAGCGTGAGGAACGATAGTGCTCTCAAGAACACCATCGCGCCTGGGCTCCGCGTAGGTATGTTTTGGTTTCTAGCGTGCTTCGATCCGCGCCAGTTCAGGCAGATCCCCCGACAAACCCAGTGCCTCGCGGACGAACAGCGCCTTGGCTTCGGGCATGCGGTTGACCATTTTCAGGCCGGTGTTGCGCAACCAGCGCAAGGGCAGCGGGTCGGCCTGGAACAGGCGTTCGAAGCCTTCCATCGCCGCCATCAGTGCAAGGTTGTGCGGCATGCGGCGGCGCTCGTAGCGGCCCAGCACACGCAGGTCAGACCAGCGCTCGCCGCGCCTTGCGGCATGGGTCAGGACTTCCGCCAGCACTGCGGCGTCGAGAAAACCGAGGTTCACGCCCTGCCCGGCCAGCGGGTGAATGGTGTGGGCCGCATCACCAATCAGTGCCAATCCTCCGGCAACGTAACGCTTGGCGTGACGCTGACGCAGCGGCACACACAGGCGGCTATCGGCAGACAGCACCTGGCCCAGTCGTCCTTCGAATGCCTGCTCCAGTTCGCGGCAGAACAGGTCATCTTCCAGCACCATCAGGCGCTCGGCTTCGGCAGGTGTGACTGACCAGACGATGGAACACCAGTGCTCGCCCTCACGCTCCAGTGGCAGAAAGGCCAGCGGCCCGTCATCGGTGAAACGCTGCCAGGCGGTTTTCCTGTGGGGATCGGCGGTGCGCACGCTGGTGACGATCGCGTGATGCAGGTAATCCCATTCACGCGTCGGCGTTTCAGTCAGGCGGCGCACGGCGGAATTGGCACCGTCGGCAGCCACCACCAGCGGTGCGCGCAGCTGACGGCCATCAGCCAGGGTCAGCAGCCAGTCATCGCCGGAGTGACGCATCTGTTCAAGCCGCGCATTGGCCAGCAGGCCGATGTCGCTGGCATGCAGACGGTCGAGCAACGCGTCCTGCACCACACGATTCTCGATGATGTGACCGAGCACGTCGGCATGCACGCTGGAGGCCGAGAAGTGAATCTGCCCGGTGCCGCTGCCGTCCCAGACCTGCATATGCGCATACGGGCTGATGCGCCGGGCTGCGATGCCTTCCCACACGCCCAGCCGCTGGAGGATTCGCTGGCTGGCCGCCGACAAGGCGCTGACCCGCGGCTCGAAGCTCGACTGCTGATCAAACGGTTCGACGCTCAGCGGTCCACCGTCGACCACCAGCACATCAAGGCCGCTGTCCTGCAATGCCAAGGCAAGGGCACTGCCGACCATTCCGGCTCCGACAATCAGCACATCTGCGCGCGTTTCCATGGTCAAACCGTTCTCGCTTGCGGCCGAAGCCCTGTGTTTAAAGTGGGTGATTCACACATCGGATCGAGTCCCCAACCCCATGGCCTGGCGGGCAAACCAGCGCTTGGCGGCAGGCAGCAGGTCCAGGCCGAGCAACCCGACGTTACGCCCGGTGGCAACCGCCGACCGGGAGCTGCCGAACAGGCGCGTCACCTTGTCGGAAAAGCCCACGGTCAATTGCTGATCCTGGCGCTGGCGCTCACGGTAGAGCTGCAGCGTCGGCAGCGCACCGGGCGGCGCGTCGCTGTCCAGCAGCGTCTCGGCCAGTGCATCGGCGTCGCGCAAGGACAGATTGAACCCCTGCCCGGCGACCGGATGCAGACTGTGCGCCGCGTTGCCCAGGATCACCAGATGCGAGCGCACCTGCTCTTCGGCTTCGATCAGTGCCAAGGGGTAGACATGCCGGGCACCTACCTGACGCAGCGTGCCCAGGCGATAGCCAAACACGCCCTGCAGCTCTTCCAGAAAACTGCGGTCGTCCAGCTCGGCCAGACGCTGGGTATCGTTGCCCGGACGTGTCCAGACCAACGCACAGCGGTTATCCGGCAATGGCAGCAGCGCCATCGGCCCGTCTTCGGTAAAACGTTCAAACGCCTGCCCGCAGTGAGCTTCGCTCGGCGTGATATTGGCAATCAGCGCATGCTGGTCGTAAGGCCGTTGCCGCACCCCGATACCCAACTGTTCGCGCAGACTGGAACGGCCACCGTCGGCCAGCACGGCCAGGTCGCAGTCCAGTTCGCTGTCGTCACTGAGGCTCAGGCGATAACCATCGGCCAATGGCTGCATGTGTTTGACCTCGGCCGGCACACGCCAACTGACCACATCACGGTCCAGCCCGGCCCACAGAGCCTGACCGAGCCAGGCGTTTTCGACTACATAGCCAAGCGC
The DNA here is from genome assembly GCF_030208985.1 of Pseudomonas sp. MEJ108. Taxonomy (NCBI): domain Bacteria; kingdom Pseudomonadati; phylum Pseudomonadota; class Gammaproteobacteria; order Pseudomonadales; family Pseudomonadaceae; genus Pseudomonas; species Pseudomonas sp. MEJ108. Next base: position 210,292 of record NZ_JARVSW010000006.1, on the reverse strand, counting down.
CGGAACGCCCTCTTCGATCGCAGACAGGCGAGTGGCGCCGAAGCGACCCCGGTCCGACACCTGGATTTGCAGGATCGGCTCGGCGCGTCGGGAAATCTGCTGCCAGAGGCCAAGCCGTTCATAGATGCGTCGCGAGCCGAACGACAGTGCCGAAGAACGCGCATCGTAGCTGGGCTGCCAGGCCTCACCCGGCGCGAAGGGCTCGATGAGCACGATTTTCCAGCCGCGCGCCTTGGCACCGGCCTGCAGCGACAGTGCAAGGCTTGCACCGACCAATCCGCCGCCGACGATGGCGATATTGAAGCGGCTCATACCACCTGTTCCTGTGCAGCCGCCATCAGCGCCTCGATCTCGGCGACGGTCTTGGGCACGCCGCCGGACAGAATTTCACACCCCTGCCTGGTCACAACCACGTCATCCTCGATTCGCACACCAATACCTCGCCATTTCTTCGCGACGTCCAGGTTGTCGGGGGATATGTAAATCCCGGGTTCAACGGTCAGCGTCATGCCAGCCTCCAGTACGCGCCACTCGCCGCCGACCTTGTATTCGCCGACGTCATGCACATCCATGCCCAGCCAGTGCCCGGCACGGTGCATGTAAAACATCTTGTAGGCCTCGCTTTCGATCAGCTCGCGGACATCGCCGCGTAGCAGGCCCAGCTCGACCAGCCCGGCGGTAATCACCTTGACCGTCGCCTCGTGTGCCTGGTTCCAGTGTTTGTCAGGCCCGATGGCCGCGAAGGCCGCCTGCTGGGACTTGAGCACCAGCTCGTAGATGGCTTTCTGTTCGGGGGAAAACCTGCCGTTCACCGGGAAGGTACGGGTGATGTCGCTGGCATAGCAGTCGATTTCGCAGCCCGCGTCGATCAACACCAGATCACCGTCCCTGAGCACCGCGTCGTTCTGCTGGTAATGCAGGATGCAACCGTTGCGACCCGAGGCGACGATCGAGCCATAGGCAGGCATCTTCGAACCGCCCTTGCGGAACTCGTAGTCCAGTTCGGCTTCCAGACTGAACTCATGCAACCCCGCGCGGCAGGCCTGCATCGCCCGCACATGGGCCCGCGCGGAAATATCCGCCGCGCAACGCATGACTTTGATTTCCGCGGCGGACTTGTACAGGCGCATGTCGTGCAACAGATGGTCCAGCGCCACGAACTCCTTGGGCGGCTGGGCACCGAGGTGCGCCTTGGAGCGAATCACGTTGATCCAGTCCATCAGGTGTCGGTCGAATTCAGGATTGCTGCCCATCGCCGAATACACCCGATCCCGGCCTTCGATCAGGCCGGGCAGGATTTCATCGATGTCATTGATGGGGAACGCGTCGTCCGCACCGTACTCGCGGATCGCGCCTTCCTGCCCCGCGCGAAGGCCTTCCCACAGCTCGCGCTCGGGGTTGCGCTCGCGGCAGAACAATACGTACTCACCGTATTCACGACCGGGGATCAGCACCACCACCGCTTCGGGCTCGGGAAAGCCGCTCAGGTACTGAAAGTCGCTGTCCTGCCGATAGACGTGCTCGACATCACGATTGCGAATGGCAACCGCAGCGGCGGGCAGGATGGCAATGCTGTCCGGCTCCATCTGAGCCATCAGAGCCTTGCGGCGGCGGGCGTACTCGGACTTCGGGATCTGAATCATGGGCAGCGGGCGTCCTGATGGAGTCCACCGGCTCGCGCTGTGGCAAGCGCTGGCCGGTGTCGCAGTGATCGGCTATCAGTGCAGGGAAGGCTTGGGTTGCGGCGCGGACGGCTCGTTGAATTCAGTGAACAGCAGCAGCGGCGCTACACGCATGTACTCCATGACTTCCATGTAGTCGGTTTCGCCGTCTTCGGACTCTTCCAGCGCGTCCTGAACCTGGGCAATCGCCGCCAGATCCTCCAGAACAGCCTTGGCCTCGGTGCCCAGCGGCTTGTCACCAATGTTCAGACCGAAGCCCATCAAAAATCCCTGACACCATTGGCCCAGCGCAGCAGCACGCTCGGTCAGCGGTTCATCGTCGCCCGGCAGCAACAGCACGACGGTCATGTCGTCGCCGGTGAGCTCGCCCTTGACCATCTCTTGCAGGCCGATGAGGGCCTGACGGATATTGTCTTGCGGCTCGGTTTCCAGCAGTTGCGACGCGTCGGCGAACCAGCCTTCGTTGTCGAAACCGGCAGCTGCGCAACTGCGCCCCAGCAACAGGCCATGCAGCTCGGCAGGAGATACCTGGTGACCGCCACTGTTGAGCAGAGTGGCGAACGCTTTGTACGGAGAATTCTGAATGGGCATGGGTAGCTAGTCGCCAAACGGCGCAATGTCTAGAATGAAGGCCTTGTATCCTAGACTATCCGCGCGACAAGATCACCCGGACGGCGGTTCGAGCTTGAGCACAAGCATCGCTCCCCCTGCCATTCATCAGAAAGTATTCAGTGGAAAACAATGGAAGACACCGACCTGCAAGCGCTGATGAAACGTGTGGAGCTGCTCCTGAAGTATGCCGAGCAACTTAAAGGCCAAAACGCACTCTTATTAGCTCAGGAAAAGACCTGGCGCGAGGAACGTGCCCAACTGATTGAAAAAAACGAAATCGCCCGGCAGAAGGTCGAGTCAATGATTTCGCGCCTTAAAGCCCTGGAGCAAGACTCATGAGCAATGGCAACAGCGTTACCGTTCAGATCCTGGACAAGGAATATTCGATCATCTGCCCTCAGGAAGAGCGCACCAACCTGGTCAGCGCCGCCCGCTATCTGGATGGCAAGATGCGTGAGATCCGCAGCAGCGGCAAAGTCATCGGTGCGGATCGCATCGCCGTGATGGCTGCCCTGAACATCACTCACGACCTGCTGCACAAGGAACATCTGCCTGACGTACAGACCAGCGGTTCGACCCGCGAACAGGTCCGCGATCTGCTCGACAAGGTCGATCTGGTGCTGGCGACAGACACGCCCGGCGCACCGGATTCAACTCGGGGCTGATTATTGCGGGGCATTTCTGTATACTCGCGCTGCTCCCTGGAGTGCTTGCCAGTCGGTCATGTCCCTGAGCCGATACGCACAACCACGGGGGTTGCACGTTGGGGTTGGTGTGCATGTCCGCTCGACGGAAAGCCTTAAAACCTCCTGCAATCTCCACCTTGAACTTTCGGGTTCAAGGGCTAAACCGACAGCGGTTCGTCGGGGAGTCCATATTCAGTTCGTTGCCAGCCCTGTTGTCTGGCAACGACGACCCCGCTCCGGCTTCAACCTCCTTTCCGGATCAGCCTGCATGACCTCCTGCTCATGATCAGCGCCCAATCACTCACACGTCCACAATTGCGCCGCCAGCTACGCAAGGCACGCAAAGCCTTGAGTCAAAGCCAGCAACGCGCAGCCGCACGGGATATTTACCGTCAACTGGCGCAGCACCCGCTGTTTCGGCGTGCCCGACATGTTTCGCTGTACCTGCCGATGGATGGCGAGATCGACCCGCGGCTGTTGCTGCGCGAAGCACAGCGCCGCGGCAAGGCAACCTATCTGCCGGTGCTCAATGCCTGGCCGCGCACCCGCATGGTTTTTCAGCGTGTGCGTCCCGGCGAGACATTCATCCCCAACCGTTTCCGCATCCCCGAGCCGCACATCGACCGGGCAAGGCAACGCCCTGTCTGGGCGCTCGATCTGATCCTGATGCCGTTGGTAGGTTTCGATGACGAAGGCGGTCGCCTGGGCATGGGCGGAGGTTTCTACGACCGCAGCCTGGCGTACCTGGCGCGCAGAAAGACCTGGCGCAAACCGCTGTTACTCGGGCTGGCTCATGAATGTCAGAAAGTGGATCGACTGGCGCAGGCCAGTTGGGATGTACCGCTGCACGGCACGCTATCGGATAAAGGCTGGTATGTGACGCAGACTCTCTGATCGTTCAGCCAACAAGGCCATCAACGATCAGAGTACAGGCAGGGCTCAATGCCTGCCGGGGACTTTTTGCTGCTGCTGTGTGATCTCGACGGGAGCGTCGTCCTTGGTGGACCACAAGCTCTGTGCATAACCGGTTGTCACGACACCCAAGCCAAACAGAATAACCAGAATCCAGAGTAAATCAGGCTTGCGTTTCATTGACTGCCCTCCTTAGGCAAATCAATACGATGTCAGCATCGGTTTTGTGTAGGCCGTGCAACAGCGTGGAACTTTGAAGGGCGGCATTTTGCGGTAACGTGAACCAGTACGCAAATAGTGGCGCGAACCGATTGTCGGTTTGTCATCAAACTGTTCGAAACACCGTAAACCTTTTGTCTGTGGAGTGAGCACAATGGCCTATTGGCTGATGAAGTCCGAGCCTGATGAATTCTCGATCAGCGACCTGCAACGACTGGGCAAAGCGCGCTGGGACGGAGTGCGCAACTATCAGGCGCGCAATTTTCTGAGAACCATGGCAGAGGGCGACAAGTTCTTTTTCTATCACTCCAGTTGCCCCGAACCGGGCATCGCCGGTATCGGCAAAGTCGCCAGGTCAGCTTATCCGGACCCCACCGCGCTGGACCCCCAGAGCCACTATCACGACGCCAAGGCCACGGAGGAAAAGAATCCGTGGAGTGCCATCGACGTCGAGTTCGTGGATATCTTCAAACACGTGCTGGGGCTGGGTTATCTCAAGCAACAAAGCCAGCTGGAGCAACTGCCTCTGGTACAAAAAGGCAGCCGGCTCTCGGTCATGCCGGTGACCGCCGAACAATGGGCGGCGATCCTGGCATTGCGCTGACGGCCGTTATTGAACGATGAAGTTATTGAACAGCAAGTCTTCGACAATCGGCTTGCCTTCTTCATCGTTCATGACGCGCTGAACCTGCTTGAGGGCTTCCTGACGAATGTTTTCCTTCGCTTCGGCGCTGCTCATGGAATCGACGGTCTGCTGAGTGAACAGCGACACCAGTTGATTGCGGATCAGTGCGTCATTGCGCTTCACGGCGGCCTCGGCGTCGGCACCGGTTACACGCAAGGCAATGTCAGCCTTGTAGACACGCAGCTTGGGGCCGCCATCGAGTGCGTAGTTACCCACGAACGGAGGCGTCAGCGAGACATACGCCGCTTTTGGCGGGCCGCCTTCTTCCTTGGCTTCCTCTTGCGCCATGACAGGCAATGACAAGGCCAGCAACATCAGAATCCACGCTTTCACAGTCCACTCCTTAATACGGTTTGCCACGTAGCTTACAGCTTATGTGTGCTTATCAGGCAGGGCCATGCTTGTTGACCCGGGAACCCGCTTAACTGACTTTATCGGCCATTACCGGAAAAGGAATAGCCCGATGAAAGCCCTGTTATGCAAAGCCTTCGGTCCTGCCAGCACACTGGTACTCGAAGACGTGCCCGGCCCCGCGATCAAAAAGAACGAAATTCTGCTCGACGTTCACGCCGCCGGGGTCAACTTTCCCGACACCTTGATCATCGAGGGTAAATACCAGTTCAAACCACCCTTCCCGTTCTCACCGGGTGGCGAGGCCGCAGGCGTGATAGCCGCCGTCGGGGAAAACGTCAGCCACCTGAAACCTGGCGACCGCGTCATGGCGCTCACCGGCTGGGGCAGCTTTGCCGAGCAGGTCGCCGTTCCCCACTACAACGTGCTGCCGATTCCACTGGGCATGGACTTCACCACGGCGGCCGCATTCAGCATGACCTACGGCACCTCCATGCACGCCCTCACACAACGCGCCCGCCTGCAACCCGGCGAAACCCTGCTGGTACTCGGTGCATCCGGCGGCGTCGGCCTGGCCGCCGTGGAAATCGGCAAAGCCCTCGGCGCCCGCGTCATCGCCGCCGCCAGCAGCGCAGAAAAACTCGAAGTCGCCAGAAACGCAGGCGCCGACGAACTGATCAACTACAGCGAAACCAGCCTCAAGGACGAAGTCAAACGCCTCACCCATGGCAACGGCGCCGACGTGATCTACGACCCGGTCGGCGGCGACCTCTTCGACCTGGCCATCCGCAGCATCGCCTGGAACGGCCGCCTGCTGGTCGTCGGCTTCGCCAGCGGCCGCATCCCCGACCTGCCCGTCAACCTGACCCTGCTCAAGGGCGCTTCGGTGGTCGGCGTGTTCTGGGGCTCGTTTGCGCAGCGACAACCGCAAGACAACGCGGCGAACTTCAAGCAGTTGTTTGCGTGGTTTGAAGAAGGGAAATTGACGCCGCTGGTGTCGACGGTTTATCCGCTGGAAAGGGCTGGGGAGGCGATTGATTTGTTGGGGGGACGCAGGGCTGTGGGGAAGGTGGTGGTGTTGGTTGCGAAGAGTGCCTGATCCTACTCGTCAGCAGGGGAACGGGAACAGACCCTAGTAGATATGAGAGTAGGCAACTGCCTCTATTGGAGAGATTATGCAAGCGCACCATTTTCGGTGCTAAGAGAGGTGTGAAATGTCCCAGAGCTTATATATAGATATAATTAAAACAGCTATCTATGCTCCAATTGCAAACACACCTGGTCTAGATCCTAAAACCGCCTCCAGAATTATGACCGAAATAAGAACTGAAATAAGCAGTGAAACTAAATTCTCTGATCTAACCCGAAAGTACAAGAACATAAGTAAAATAGGCCTAGCCTACGCATCATTTGAAATCATGAGGCAGGACGACATTAAAATCCCTGAAAAACTTAAAGAGAACTATACTAAAGAATGGAACGACAACGACTATACTTACGCCTCCTTAAACCACATCAAACTTAATAGCACACTAGAAGACGAAATCGAAAAAACCAGCACCATTGGTGAGCTTGCCAAATTTCTAGAGTAACATGGAAAAATCAACGCAGTGGGTAAGATACATCTAAAGCCATCTTACTCACTTATATTTACTAACCTCAAAAATATCAGGACCTTTATATAGACATTAAACCCTTAATAGCTTCTACTGAAACTTCAATCAGAAATACCTAAGCTTTACCGACCAACTTACCGCGCATTGACGGATAGCCGGACTTTTCCCGAAATGAGCTAATTTTTTGAAAAACCCATGGGGAATTTATTTTTTTTCGCATCATCTTCCCTATCAAACGCGCGCAATTCACCAATGCCCATCAGTGTTTCCGTGCCGTCCACAGATTCGACAACGCGAACAGCGCGGTCAACTGAGCCATGTCTTTCATCACCCCACGGAAGCGCACTTTAAAACAACCTGATACAGAGCACCTGGCGCAAACGGCCGCCCCGAAATAAAAAACACTAAAACCATCGGCGAACTTGCCGACCTTCTAAAGTAAATTTTATAAACCAATGCAGCGAGTGATGATGAACATATTAGTTCATCTTCGCCCGCGTCATCGCCGCCGCTAGTGTGCTGTTCGCGAAATAATTTTCTGTGCATTTCGTCTACACTTCAAACGTTATCCCTGCCTTGGAGAGCTTGCCATGAGCGCTCTGGACATCACACTTAGCCCTGAAGAAAAGACCGAGCTGAAACGACGGGTGCGCTCTGCCACCATTCCTCAGCGAGAAGGCCGGCGAGCACGGATTATTCTACTGGCTGCCGAAGGCGAAACCCGAGACAGCATTGCGCGATTGACCGGTTTTTCCTGCCCGACGATCACCGACTGGTGCCAGCGTTTCCAAGCACATCAGCTTGATGGACTGATCGACAAACCGGGACGCGGACGCAAGTCGCCTTTGCCTGCCGAGACAGTTCGCCGTGTCCTGGAACAGATCACCCGTCCTCGCATCGGAGAACCACGCTGGAGCTGTCGGAGCATGGCAAAGGCGGCGGGTATTTCCTCGACTACCGTCCATAAACTGTGGGCTGCCAATGATTTAAAGCCCCACCTGACGCGCACATTCAAGTTGTCCAACGATCCGCAGTTTGAGGAGAAATTCTGGGATGTGATCGGGCTTTATCTGGCCCCACCGGACAAGGCTTTGGTGTTGTGCTGCAATGAGAAAAGTCAGGTTCAGGCATTGGAGCGAACACAGCCGGGTTTACCTTTGGGCATCGGTCATATCCAGACTAGATCGCACGATTACACCCGCCATGGCACGGTCACGTTATTCGCCGCACTGGATTACCTCCAAGGAAAATTGATCAGCAGCATCGAGCGTCAGCACCGGCATCAAGAGTGGTTGGATTTTCTCAAGAAGATCAATAAAGAAACGCCCAAACACCTCCAGCTTCACCTGATCGTCGATAACTATGCGACCCACAAGCATGCTGCTGTGAAAGCGTGGCTGGCGAAACATCCTCGCTTTCATATTCATTTCACGCCAACCTCCAGCTCTTGGATGAACATGGTTGAACGCTTCTTTCGAGACACCACGGTGTATCTTCGCGAAGGCAGTTTTGCCTCGGTTCGCGAGCTGGAGAGCTCCATTACAGCGTTCATGGCGTTACGTAATGCTCAGCCGACCCGATACGTTTGGAACGCAAAGGGAGAGGAGATTTTGAACAAAATTCAACGGGCGCGTGAAGCACTTGAAACCGCAGGTAAAAAGCAAATTATTTCGAAAACAGCACACTAGGCTAGTAAAACTTGGTCGCCAACACGCAGAGCGCCTTGCCCAGGAAGCCGCACAACGCCAAGCCGAAGAAGCAGCGCGCGTAAGAGCCGACTCGCGGAAGAACAGGCTGCGCAGCAGCGAGCCATAGAGGCAGCGTTCCAGCTTGCACAGCGTCAGGTCGAAGAAGCCGAGCACGCATTGGCCCTACGCAACGCCGAGGAAGCTCGCGCTAAAGAGGCCGAATCCAACCGAGCGATAGAGATGACGTTCGGGCCTGAGGCGTCGCGAGAAATCGATAATGCGATCAAGGTGCTGATAGGCACTATCGAAATCGCGATCACCGACTTCTCGAATACGATCAGCGCTCACGGAGCGCTTGACATGAGTCAGCTTGAAGCGATTCAAAATATGAGCGCTGTTCACTGATCATTTCGCTGGAGGTGCCGGGTCAAGTCAGCACTGCTTTGACACCGGCACCACACGATAGATCTGACATTCTCCGGCAAATAATCCACCTGCCTGAAGGTCGGATCATTTGGTAACTGACGACGATATCCGGTTCAGACCTCCAGACTGAAACTCACTCAAAAGCAGGAGGATTACCTGAACTGTGGGAGCGAGCTTGCTCGCGAAGGCGTATTCACAAGGCAACAAACATTTTCGTTGCCATGCCCGCTCATGCTTTTCTGGAGACTTTACGTCCAATCTTGAATGTGGCTCATGGAGCGAATGGTGACGCGGAGCCTTAAGAAAGGCGCTCCCGCTGACGCGTGCGAAACGAGAGATATCCGTCGGCTGTACCGGCCCCTTCGTGAGCAAGCTCACTCCCACAAGTACGCGGCGCTCACGATGTCCGTAATCAATACCGCTCAACCCTTACAACGCCTTCCTCACATTCTCCGGCAAATAATCAACATACCTGCGCATCGGATTTTTTTGGCATTGAGCGACGATGCCCGGCGTCGCTTCCAGCAGCTCAAGAACCAGGGCCTGACGCTCGTCCGGTGTGAGAAACTGCTCTATGACCGGACTGCTCGACAGGTACAGTTCTGTCCGCATCAGCGCATCCGGCTTGACGTCCTTGCGCCATTTGCGTCCCTCGAACATTTCCGTATTCAGCTGCCAGCACAACACCTGCTTCAGCTCGACATTGGCTGCCAGCGGCGGGTTGGTATGTGGCCGCCCCGTGAAATTGAACGTGACCGTAACTGCTTCGCCCTCGGGATGAGAAGCAGACGGCTGCCAGGGTTCGAAGACCCACTGTTCGACAGCACTTCGGGTCAGGCTGATGAGCCTAGGATCGGGCGCGCCCAGCACTTCGAGGAAGCGCACGCCTCCATCGGCCTGAATGAAAACCCTGATACTGACACTGCGTTTTACGGAGGAACCAAGCATCGATGTCGGATAGCCCGGCTCAGGCATGTGCAAGGGCACAGGATAAGACGGCAACGCCTGTGCTCCCCCCGCCGAAAGCAACCCCGTAAGCATCATACAACCCAGCACGCAGCTCATTCGCTGCCCTCCGCTTGCTCGGCCAGCCCGACGATCAACGCCTTGATCGGCGCTGGCAGATAATCGCCGTACAGACGATCGGGATTGCTTCGGCAATTGCTGACCATCATCGGTATCGCGGCGCCCAGTTGCTCAAGCAGGACCTGGCGTTGGGGCTCGCTGCGCAGGTGGGCTACATGGCTGCCGAACAGCGCCTGCCCGGTGTACCAGAACACGTCGACCTTACTCAGTGGTTCCTTGGGATAGTCCTGGCGGGCGGATTTCACTTCGTGGTTCAGGTAGCCGCAGCGGATGTTTCCCAGGCCCACGGTCACTTCGGTGTTGAAGCGCCGATAGCCGTAGGAACCAAAAATGACGGGCACGGTGATCGTGGTCATGGGCGGCGCGCCGACTGTTCCGACCCAGGGTTTATAGCGCCATTGGCGGAGTGCTACCTCCACTGCTGCGGCGAGCTGCGGATGCCCGCTCTCGACGGCCCGGACTTCACGAACCTGCCCATCGGACTTGATCCACAACTGGGCGCGGACTTTGCCCGCATAGCGGGTCTTGACCAGCTCAGGTGGAAAAACCGGTGTCGGCGTGTATATCGGCACCAGAAATGGCTCTGCAGCGCCGACGTGAGGGGCCAGTGCTGCGGTAATCATGAACGCGGTCATTCTCATTGTTGTAGGGGCTCATCGTCGTGGTGCACCTCCAGGGCGCAGTGATGACGATGGTATGAACCTGCCGACACATCAGTCAGCACACGACTTCCGATACACCTGTAGGACCCATCCCAAATACTTGAAACACCTGTAAACATTTACGCAATGTTCGTAAAACAACAGCTGATTGCCTGCAATTCCTACAAAGAATCAGCCCGAAGGCACTGCTTTTTTCTGTAATGAAAATGTAATATTCGCATTCGCAAAAACAACAATAATCAGGAGCTTTTCCATGTTTGGGTTTTTCCGCCCTGCCAGGCATCAGGCACCCCTTCCCGAAGAAAAGGTCGACAGCACCTATCGCCGTCTGCGCTGGCAGATCTTCGCAGGCATCTTTATCGGCTATGCGGGTTACTACCTGCTGCGCAAGAATTTCTCGCTGGCGATGCCGTATCTGATCGACGAAGGCTATACGCGTGGCCAGCTGGGCGTGGCGATGTCTGCCATTGCCATTGCCTACGGCTTGTCGAAATTCCTCATGGGCATCGTTTCGGATCGCTCCAACCCGCGTTACTTCCTGCCGTTCGGCCTGCTGGTCTCTGCCGGGATCATGTTCATCTTCGGCTTCGCGCCGTGGGCGACGTCCAGTGTCACGATCATGTTCGTGCTGCTGTTCATCAATGGCTGGGCACAGGGCATGGGCTGGCCGCCGAGCGGGCGGACAATGGTTCACTGGTGGTCGCAGAAAGAGCGCGGCGGTGTGGTGTCGGTGTGGAACGTGGCGCACAACGTCGGCGGCGGCCTGATCGGCCCGCTGTTCCTGCTCGGCATGGGCTGGACCAACGACTGGCATGCGGCGTTCTACGTGCCGGCGGCGGTTGCGTTGCTGGTCGCGGTGTTCGCCTTCGCGACCATGCGTGACACCCCGCAATCGGTCGGCCTGCCGCCTATCGAGCACTACAAGAACGATTACCCGGAAGGCTACGATGCCAGCCACGAGGAAGAATTCAGCGCCCGGGAGATCTTCGTCAAGTACGTGCTGCGCAACAAGTTCCTGTGGTACATCGCCATGGCCAACGTGTTCGTTTACCTGCTGCGCTACGGCGTGCTGGACTGGGCACCGACCTATCTGAAAGAAGCCAAACACTTCACGGTCGACAAGACTTCCTGGGCGTATTTCCTCTACGAGTGGGCGGGCATTCCGGGCACGCTGCTGTGCGGCTGGATGTCGGACAAGATCTTCAAGGGCAATCGCGGCCTGACCGGCATGGTGTTCATGTTTCTGGTGACCATCGCCACGCTGGTGTACTGGCTGAACCCTGAAGGCAATCCGACCGTCGACATGATCGCGCTGGTGTCCATCGGTTTCCTGATCTACGGACCGGTGATGCTGATCGGCCTGCAGGCTCTGGAACTGGCACCGAAGAAGGCAGCAGGCACGGCCGCCGGCTTTACCGGGCTGTTCGGCTATCTGGGCGGGTCGGTCGCGGCCAGCGCAGCGATGGGCTACACGGTTGACCACTTCGGCTGGGATGGCGGCTTCGTGCTGTTGATCGGCGCGTGCATTCTGGCGATGGTGTTCCTTGCGCCGACGCTGCGGCACAAACAGGTCGCCAGCACATCTCGCGACACCAAAGGCTGATCAGGCAGTCTCTGACTTGCAGCGCTTGAGCCGCGCCTCCAGATTCAGGTCTGGCATGGCGTGGCTACGCAGGGCCTTGGCGGTCTGCTCGACGTACTCGCGGGTGGTTCCATAGCGCCCTCTGGCGCTGGCGAGCACCTGGCTCAGCACGCTGTCCGGCAAGTTGCCTGCGTAGCTGGGCAGATGCCGCTCCAGCACAAAGCCCAGGGCCTGTACCTTCCGGCCATCTTCAAGGCGGCAATTGAGCCAGTGCGGGCGATACGAGGGGTACGGCATCTCGCGCTCCCACAAGGCCAGCAGTGATTTTTCCAGGCATTCATCCGGCAGACGATACGCGAAGCCGGTGCATGAACCGCCACGGTCCAGACCGAATACCAGCCCCGGCACTTCCGGCGTGCCACGGTGTTCGTGCGACCAGAGGTAAAGTCCGCGGTGATAACCGTGCACTCGGGCGCGCTGGCTCTCCACGGCGGTGCACTCGGGACGCCAGATCAGTGAACCATAGGCGAACAACCAGACCGGGCCGCCCTTGTGACGACGCATGGTGGCGTTCATGGATGCGAGCAGTTGCTCGCGGGTAAGCTGTGGGCCCATATCGATAACGGGCGGATACGTCAGGCCAAGACCGTCGTGCACTGCAGCGGCCAACTCGTTGATTGGATTCTCCATTTGCCTCCCTGACAGTCTGACTGCCAGTTTTTACCGAGCCCCGCCGACTCGCTCGTGGTTGAGCGGCATCAGGGTGTCGTGGTTCGGTTGTTGCCACAGGCCAAGGGCCTGCCTCTACTAAAAGTTGCCTGGCGACGAACAGGCATCGCCATCGGTTGTAATCAGTTAAAGCAATTTACACTCCACTCCTGCAGCCGTCAGTCCGGCATTACGGACGCGGTGCGTAGGCGAATACGTCTGCGCGCATCTGATGTGCATCCATTCCGGCGTCAACCAGGGCGTCCAGGGTTCCGTAGATCATCGCAGGCGAGCCGCTGGCGTAGACGTGAACGGCCGACAGGTCCTTGATATCCTCGCAAACCGCCTCGTGCAGCAGACCGCAACGCCCCTCCCAACCGCACAGGTCGCTGACGACCTTGTGCAGGAACAGGTTCGGCAGTTTCGCCCACTCATCCCAATGGCTGACCTGGTAGAAATCCTCGGGACGCCGCACGCCCCAATACAGGTGCACAGGATGACTGAAGCCTGTGGAGCGACAGTGTTCCAACAAACTGTTCATTTGCGCCATGCCCGTACCGGCCGCGATCAGCACCAGCGGCCCGTCTGGCAGCTCGGCAAGGTGGGTGTCGCCAAAGGGCAGCTCGACCCGTGCCATGCGATTGCGTTGCATCTGCTCGATCAGGCTGCGCGCACTGTCTTCACGAGCCAGCACGTGCAGCTCCAGGTCGCGACCGCTGTGCGGCGCCGATGCGATGGAAAACGCCGACTTCTCGCCGTTCTCGCGCTCGATCATCAGGTACTGCCCGGCATGATAACGCGGCGGCTTGCCGGCCGGGGCGCGCAGGCCGACCCGCCAGACATCGCCACCCACCTCGACGCATTCGCTCAATTGGCAGGCAAAACTGCGCACCGGCAGTTCACCCTTGGCCAACACGCCATCCCACAGCACCAAGCACTCTGTCAGCGGCTCGGCCACACAGGTATGAATTTCGCCGTGATCAAGCGTCTGCCCTGACTGCATTACCCGGCCTTCGACCAGCAGGGCTGAGCAGACATGGCAGTTGCCATTACGACAGCTCTGCGGGCACTCGTAGCCCAGACGCTGTGCCGCATCGAGTATCCGCTCGCCCGGCAGGGTTTCCAGCACCGCACCTGATGGCTGCAAGGTTACGCGCATCAGTCTATTCCCAACTGAGTCCAGATTTCGTCCACCCGGCGTGTGGTGGCTTCGTCCTTGACGATCGCCCTGCCCCACTCGCGGCTGGTCTCACCTGGCCATTTGTTCGTGGCATCCAACCCCATTTTCGAACCCAGGCCGGACACCGGCGAGGCGAAATCGAGGTAATCGATGGGCGTGTTGTCGATCATGACCGTGTCGCGCTTGGGGTCCATGCGCGTGGTGATGGCCCAGATCACGTCGTTCCAGTCCCGCGCATTGATATCGTCGTCGGTGACGATCACGAACTTGGTGTACATGAACTGGCGCAAGAACGACCAGACACCCAGCATCACGCGCTTGGCATGGCCGGGATACTGTTTCTTGATGGTCACCACCGCCATGCGGTACGAGCAACCCTCGGGCGGCAGGTAGAAATCGACGATCTCCGGAAACTGCTTTTGCAGAATCGGCACGAACACTTCGTTCAGCGCGACGCCCAGAATCGCCGGCTCATCAGGTGGACGACCGGTGTAGGTGCTGTGGTAGATCGGCTTGATACGGTGGGTGATACGCTCGACGGTCAGCACCGGAAAGCTGTCGACTTCGTTGTAATAGCCGGTGTGGTCCCCGTAAGGCCCCTCGTCGGCCATCTCGCCCGGATGAATCACACCCTCAAGCACGATCTCGGCGCTGGCCGGAACTTGCAGATTGCTGCCACGGCATTTGATCAGTTCGGTGCGCGAGCCACGCAGCAGCCCGGCAAAGGCATATTCGGACAGACTGTCCGGTACCGGCGTCACGGCACCGAGGATGGTCGCCGGGTCCGCGCCCAGTGCGACGGCCACCGGATAAGGCTCGCCGGGATGCTTGACGCACCAGTCGCGGAAGTCCAGCGCGCCACCGCGATGGCTGAGCCAGCGCATGATGATCTTGTTGCGACCAATGACCTGCTGGCGATAGATGCCGAGGTTCTGACGCTCCTTGTTCGGGCCTTTGGTGACCGTCAGGCCCCAGGTGATCAGCGGCGCGACATCGCCCGGCCAGCAGGTCTGTACAGGCAGCATGCCGAGGTCGACGTCATCGCCTTCGATGACGACCTCCTGGCATGGCGCATCCTTGACGACCTTCGGCGCCATGGCGATGACCTTGCGGAAGATCGGCAGCTTGGACCACGCGTCCTTCAAGCCCTTGGGTGGCTCAGGCTCTTTGAGGAACGCCAGCAGCTTGCCGATTTCACGTAGCTCACTGACCGCTTCGGCACCCATGCCCATGGCGACGCGCTCTGGCGTGCCGAACAGGTTGCCCAGCACCGGGATATCAAAGCCGACCGGTTTTTCGAATAACAGCGCCGGGCCCTTGGCACGCAAGGTACGGTCACAGATTTCAGTCATTTCCAGCACAGGCGAGATCGGCATCTGAATGCGTTTCAACTCTCCGCGCTGCTCAAGCTGCTGCACGAAATCCCTAAGATCTTTGAATTTCATTAACCCGGCCATTTATCCAATAGACGCACATCGTACCTGCTCCAGCCCGTCAAGGCAGCTAATCGGCGGCATGCAGGCAAAAAAAATGGTGCCCCGAAGGACACCATTTTTTGTTTCAGCCTGCCAGTTACTTGCGTTTCATGGACAGGAAGAACTCGTCGTTGGTCTTGGTCTGCTTAAGCTTGTCGATGAGGAACTCGATAGCCGCGACTTCGTCCATCGGGTGCAGCAGCTTGCGCAGGATCCACATGCGCTGCAGCTCGTCATCAGCGGTCAACAGCTCTTCACGGCGTGTGCCGGAGCGGTTGATGTTGATGGCCGGGAACACGCGCTTCTCTGCGATCTTGCGATCCAGAGGCAGTTCCATGTTGCCGGTACCCTTGAACTCTTCGTAGATCACTTCATCCATCTTCGAACCGGTTTCAACCAGTGCGGTGGCGATGATGGTCAACGAGCCGCCTTCTTCGATGTTACGCGCAGCACCGAAGAAACGCTTTGGCTTCTCGAGTGCGTGAGCGTCGACACCACCGGTCAATACCTTGCCGGAGCTCGGGATGACGGTGTTGTAGGCACGGGCCAGACGGGTGATGGAGTCGAGCAGGATAACGACGTCTTTCTTGTGCTCGACCAGGCGCTTGGCCTTCTCGATCACCATTTCGGCAACCTGTACGTGACGGGTTGGCGGCTCGTCGAACGTCGAGGCGACCACTTCGCCGCGAACGGTGCGCTGCATCTCGGTCACTTCTTCCGGGCGCTCGTCGATCAGCAGAACGATCAGATGCACTTCCGGGTTGTTACGCGTGATGTTCGACGCGATGTTCTGCAGCATGATGGTCTTGCCCGCCTTCGGCGGAGCAACGATCAGACCACGCTGGCCCTTACCGATCGGTGCGCACAGATCGATCACACGACCGGTCAGGTCTTCGGTGGAACCGTTACCGGCTTCCATCTTCATGCGAATCGTCGGGAACAACGGCGTCAGGTTTTCGAACAGAATCTTGTTCTTGGCGTTTTCCGGACGGTCGTAGTTGATCGTGTCGACCTTGAGCAGAGCGAAATAACGCTCGCCTTCCTTGGGTGGACGGATCTTGCCAACGATGGTATCGCCGGTACGCAGGTTGAAGCGGCGGATCTGGCTGGGGGAGACATAGATGTCATCCGGGCCGGCCAGGTAGGAAGCATCTGCAGAGCGCAGGAAACCGAAGCCGTCCTGGAGAATCTCCAGCACGCCATCACCGGATATTTCCTCGCCACTTTTGGCGTGCCGTTTGAGCAGGGAGAAAATGACGTCCTGCTTGCGCGAACGGGCCATATTCTCGATGCCAGCCTGTTCGGCCATTTCGAGCAATTCGGTAATCGGCTTTTGCTTGAGTTCAGTCAGGTTCATATGGGGAATGACGTAATCATGTATGGAGGGGGAAATTAAGCTTTTGGCTTAATGAGGCCGCGCCGCAGAAAAGGCGACAGGATCGCGTACTAAATCGAAAGGAGAGCGTCGGCGACGGCTAGCAGGGGGCAACGGAGAAGCCGTTGCGGGGCCGAATGTACCACCTGATTTTCCAGGCGTCTAGTACGACACCCGAAAAAAACCCCGCATTTTGCGGGGCTTTGAAACGTCTCAAACAGGTTTAGGAAGGTCGATACCGTTTCCTTCGAGAAACGCAGTCAGCTGCGACTTCGACAGCGCACCAACTTTGGTCGCTTCCACATTGCCGCCCTTGAACAGCATCAGCGTAGGAATACCACGAACACCATGCTTGGCAGGAGTGTCCGGGTTTTGATCGATGTTCAACTTCGCAACCGTCAGCCTGCCTTTGTAGGTGCTGGCGATTTCGTCCAGAACCGGGGCAATCATTTTGCAAGGGCCACACCATTCAGCCCAATAGTCAACAAGCACAGGACCCTGAGCCTCGAGTACTTCGGCGTCAAAGGTGCCGTCGGTGACGTGTTTGATAAGGTCGCTACTCATGGAAGTCTCCGAGGTCATAGGCTAAAAACGACGCTCATCATAGCGGTCCTTATGCTATTCAGGAAGCGAAGCTTCATTGAGTCTTGCTATCGTAGAACATGACTGAGGTTATGGCAGTAGCTCAGTTCGCGGGCGAAACGAAGACGATGCCGGTGCGCAGTGCCGCGCCACGAATATGGTCCTGCATGGCCTTTTGCGCAGGCCCTGACGCATGTCGGGCCAGCGCGCGAAGGATCTTGCGGTGCTCCTGCCAGGTCTCCATGACCCTGGCCGCCCGGATGAACGGCATCTTCTGGCTTTCCAGGAAGATGTCGGCCCCGGCAGTCACGATCCCGAGCATCGCCTGATTGCCGCTGGCGGCCAGAATGTGCCGATGAAACTCGAAGTCCAGCCGCGCCGCAGCCTCGAAGTCACCGGCCCGCAATTCCAGGCGCATGGCTTCGACGTTGTCCTCCAGTACATCGCGCTCGTCGGCGGTCAGGGTCACGGCGGCCATGCCTGCAGCGAAACCTTCCAGTGCATAGCGCAACTGAAAAGTGTCGGCCGGGGAAACCTGAGCTTCATAAGGCCAGGAAAAACCACCCGTGCGCTGTTCTGGTTCAGAAATCGACTGCACGAAGACGCCTTTGCCGGGCTGGACACTGACCACTCCGAGTGCGCTGAGCGACGACAAGGCTTCACGCAAGGACGCACGACTGACCCCCAGCAATACCGCCAGATCGCGTTGCGACGGCAGGCTTTCGCCGGGCTTGTACCCTTGCTCGGCGATCAATTTGCGAATGGCCCGGAGGGCTGATTCGGGTACTGCGAGTGAAGTGTGCGGCATCACTGTTCAGGCCAGTCAGTCCAGTAAAAATCCCTTTTATCCCCATCTCGAACATTCGGCAAGCGACGCCCAGCCCTGGGGCGGCAAGGCTTTAAAGCGCGCCAAAGCAGGGCGCGGCGCCGCTCAACTGGTCAGACCAGTAAGACCATAAACACGCTGCAAACCCTTATTCATGGCAGCTCAAGAGCGAATGGCATGCGCTGTGCACTGGAGACAGGCCAACACCTTTCGTTTCGCCCGGAGACTTCATATGACCAAGCGTTACAGCGCCCTGCTTACTGCATTGTTTGCCAGTCTGATGCTGAGCCAGACACCCGCCCACGCCAACGGCCTGGACGACGTTGTAGCGCGCGGCACCCTCAAGGTAGCCGTTCCGCAGGACTTCCCGCCATTCGGCTCGGTCGGCCCGGACATGAAGCCGCGCGGCCTGGACATCGATACTGCACAGCTGCTGGCTGACAAGCTGAAGGTCAAGCTGGAGCTGACCCCGGTCAACAGCACCAACCGCATTCCGTTCCTGACCACCGGCAAGGTCGACCTGGTGATCTCCAGCCTGGGCAAGAACCCGGATCGCGAGAAAGTCATCGACTTCTCGCGCGCCTACGCACCTTTCTATCTGGCGGTATTCGGCCCACCTGATTCGCCGGTCAAGGACATCGCTGACCTGAAAGGCAAGACTATCAGCGTGACCCGTGGCGCGATCGAGGATATCGAGCTGTCGAACGTTGCTCCCGAGGGCGCGACCATCAAGCGCTTTGAAGACAACAACTCGACCATCGCGGCCTATCTCGCTGGCCAGACTGACCTGATCGCCAGCGGCAACGTGGTGATGGTCGCCATCAGTGAGCGCAATCCCAAGCGCATTCCGGCGATGAAAGTGAAACTCAAGGACTCGCCGGTGTACGTTGGCGTGAACAAAGGTCAGCCGGAACTGCTGGGCAAGGTCAACGAGATTCTGAACGCTGCCAAGGCTGACGGTACGCTGGAAAAAGCGTCACAGAAATGGCTGAAGGACCCGCTACCCGCCGATCTCTGATCACTGCTTTTTTCGGTCACAGGATTCACCCATGGCTTATCACTTCGACTTCACACCGGTCCTGCAGAACCTCGACGTGCTGTTGCGTGGGGCTCTGTTCACGCTGGAACTGACCGCTATAGGCACCTTGCTCGGTGTCAGCCTTGGCATTGTCGGTGCCGTCGTGAGGGCCTGGAAGATCCAGCCCTTTGCGACGATCTTCGCCATCTATGTCGAGCTGATCCGCAATACACCGTTTCTGGTCCAGCTGTTCTTCATTTTCTTCGGTCTGCCGTCGCTGGGCGTGCAGATCACGGAATGGCAGGCAGCGGTGCTGGCGATGGTTATCAACCTGGGTGCCTACTCGACCGAAATCGTGCGGGCGGGTATCCAGGCAATTCCCAAGGGCCAGCTTGAAGCATCGGCTGCGCTGGCGATGAGTCGCTACGAAGCCTTTCGCCACGTGGTGCTGGTTCCGGCGCTGGGCAAGGTCTGGCCGGCACTGAGCAGCCAGATCATCATCGTCATGCTCGGCTCGGCAGTCTGCTCGCAGATTGCCACTGAAGAGTTGAGCTTCTTTGCCAACTTCATTCAGTCACGCAACTTCCGCTCGTTCGAAACCTACATCGTGACCACGCTGATCTACCTGGCCATGGCGCTGTTGATCCGGCAACTGCTGGCCTGGATCGGACGTCGCTACATCTCGAGGAACCGCTGATGGATTTCACCCTCTGGGACATCGTGCGCAATCTGCTGATCGGCCTGCAATGGACCGTGGCCTTGTCGCTGGTGGCCTTCATCGGCGGCGGGCTGATCGGCTTGCTGATCATGGGCATGCGCACCTCGGAAAAATCCGGCCCGCGCGTGACCGCGAAACTCTATATAGAACTGTTTCAGGGCACGCCGCTGTTGATGCAGCTGTTTCTGGTGTTCTTCGGTGTCGCCCTGATGGGCCTGAACATTTCGCCCTGGGCGGCGGCGGCACTGGCCTTGACGCTGTTTACCAGCGCTTACCTTGCGGAGATCTGGCGTGGCTGCGTCGAATCAATCTCCAAGGGCCAGTGGGAAGCATCCGCGAGCCTGGCGCTGACCCCGTTCGAGCAGATGCGCTATGTGATTCTGCCGCAGGCGCTGCGCATCGCGGTCGCGCCGACGGTCGGCTTTTCCGTGCAAGTGGTCAAAGGCACAGCGGTGACGTCGATCATCGGCTTCACCGAACTGACCAAGACCGGCAGCATGCTGGCCAAC
Organism: Pseudomonas sp. MEJ108; assembly: GCF_030208985.1. Taxonomy (NCBI): domain Bacteria; kingdom Pseudomonadati; phylum Pseudomonadota; class Gammaproteobacteria; order Pseudomonadales; family Pseudomonadaceae; genus Pseudomonas; species Pseudomonas sp. MEJ108. The sequence continues at coordinate 189,694 of NZ_JARVSW010000006.1, read as the reverse complement.
GCTACGTTCGAACCTTTCATGGTCTATGGCTTCGTTGCTCTGGGCTACTTCATCCTGTGTTACCCCTTGTCGCTGTGCGCGCGCCATCTGGAAAGGAGACTGCATGCCTCTGCTTAGAATTTCCGCCCTGCATAAATACTATGGCGATCATCACGTGCTCAAAGGCATCGATCTATCGGTCGAAGAAGGCCAGGTCGTGGCGATCATCGGTCGCAGCGGCTCGGGCAAAAGCACCCTGTTGCGCACGCTCAACGGTCTGGAGTCGATCAATGACGGCGTGATCGAGGTCGATGGCGAATACCTGGACGCCGCACGCGCCGACCTGCGCACGCTGCGCCAGAAGGTCGGCATGGTGTTCCAGCAGTTCAACCTGTTCCCGCACCTGAGCGTGGGCGAGAACGTCATGCTGGCGCCGCAGGTCGTGCAGAAAGTACCGAAGGCCGAGGCCGCCAAACTGGCGAGGAAGATGCTCGAACGCGTCGGCCTGGGCGAGAAGTTCGACGCCTTCCCGGATCGCCTGTCCGGTGGTCAGCAGCAACGCGTGGCGATTGCCCGCGCGCTGGCGATGTCGCCCAAGGTACTGCTGTGCGACGAAATCACCTCGGCGCTGGACCCGGAACTGGTCAACGAAGTGCTCAGCGTGGTCCGCCAGCTGGCAGCCGATGGCATGACCCTGATCATGGTCACCCACGAAATGCGTTTCGCGCGTGAAGTGGGCGACAAGCTGGTGTTCATGCACCAGGGCAAGGTGCACGAAGTGGGCGACCCGAAAGAACTCTTTGCCAACCCGAAAACCCCGGAACTGGCGAACTTCATCGGCACAGTGGAGCACGCCTGACGCTGAACGCAGAGCGTCCGGAACAGCATGTCCACGCGAAGCGATCAGCGTTATACACAAACCCCGAAGAGCCTGGAAAAGGGCTGAAGCGGCAGTGTCTGGCTGGACAGAAATCTTTGTGGGAGTGAGCTTGCTCACGAAGGCGTTGGTCCAAACACCATATCTCTGGGGGCTGCACCGGCCTCTTCGCGAGCAAGCTCGCTCCCACGAAGACTGTGTATTACGCTGAGCGCGGAGCATGTTGCGGGCACTTATCGTTCCTCACGCTCCGCGTGGAAATGCATTTCGTGACGCTCCGCGTCACAGCTACATGCTGTATCGGGCTGGACAGAAATCCTGGTGGGAGTGAGCTTGCTCACGAAGACTTTGGTCCAAACGCCATATTTCCGGGGGCTGCACCGGCCTCTTCGCGAGCAAGCTCGCTCCCACGAAGACTGTGTATTACGCTGAGCGCGGAGCATGTTGCGGGCACTTATCGTTCCTCACGCTCCGCGTGGAAATGCATTTCGTGACGCTCCGCGTCACAGCTACATGCTGTATCGGGCTGGACAGAAATCCTGGTGGGAGTGAGCTTGCTCACGAAGGCGTTGCTCCAAACACCATATCTCCGGGGGCTGCACCGGCCTCTTCGCGAGCAAGCTCGCTCCCACGAAGACTGTGTATTACGCTGAGCGCGGCGCATAGACAAGATGGCGTTCTTAGGGATACCTCTCGTTCCGCACGCTTTAGCGTGGCAATGCATTTTGGTAACGCTCTGCGTCACATGGCATTGATAGCCATACGCCACGCGCGCGAGTAATACCGGGTATTTCCGGTGCCTGAACAGCTTCGCGTTGGCGGCAGGCATGGATCGTGGCACGATGGTCCGGTTATCGAACCGGATTTCCTGACCATGCCGCACTCAACACCCAAGAATTTTTCACTGATCGCCGCTATCGACCTGGGCTCCAACAGCTTTCATATGGTTGTGGCAAAAGCCAATCAGGGCGAGATTCGCATTCTTGAGCGCCTGGGCGAGAAGGTGCAGTTGGCCGCTGGCATCGACGAAGAGCGCCAGCTGACCGAAGAATCCATGCAGCGCGGTCTCGACTGCCTGAAACGTTTCGCCCAGTTGATCAACGGGCTGCCGCCCGGTGCGGTGCGCATCGTGGGCACCAATGCCCTGCGCGAGGCGCGTAACCGCAACGACTTCATTCACCGCGCCGAAGAAATTCTCGGCCACCCGGTGGAAGTGATTTCCGGTCGCGAGGAAGCGCGCCTCATTTACCTGGGCGTCTCCCACACGCTGGCCGACACCCCGGGCAAACGTCTGGTCGCCGACATCGGCGGCGGCAGTACCGAATTCATCATCGGCCAGCGCTTCGAGCCGCTGCTGCGTGAAAGCCTGCAGATGGGCTGCGTGAGTTTTACCCAGCGCTACTTCCGCGACGGCAAGGTGACACCGGCCCGTTACGCTCAGGCGTACACCGCTGCGCGCCTGGAAATCATGAGCATTGAACACGCGCTGCATCGCCTCAAGTGGGATGAAGCGATCGGCTCGTCAGGCACCATTCGTGCTATCGGTCTGGCGCTCAAGGCCAATGGTTACGGCGCTGGCGAGGTCAACGCCGAAGGGCTGGCCTGGCTCAAGCGCAAGCTGTTCAAGCTGGGTGACGTGGACAAGATCGACTTCGATGGCATCAAGCCCGACCGTCGCGCCATTTTTCCCGCAGGCCTGGCGATTCTGGAAGCCATCTTCGACGCCCTCGAACTCAAGCGCATGGATCACTGCGAAGGTGCCCTGCGTGAAGGCGTGCTGTACGACCTGATGGGCCGCCATCATCATGAAGACGTACGTGAACGCACACTCAGCTCGTTGATGGAGCGTTATCACGTCGATCTGGAACAGGCTGCACGCGTCGAAGCCAAGGCGCTGCATGCGCTGGAGCAGGTTGCCGAGAGCTGGGAATTGCAGCACGAGAGTTATGCCGAACTGCTGAGCTGGGCGGCCAAGGTGCACGAGATCGGCCTGGACATCGCCCACTATCACTACCACAAGCACGGCGCGTACCTGATCGAGCACTCGGACCTTGCCGGCTTCTCACGCGAAGACCAGCAAATGCTCGCACTGCTGGTGCGCGGTCATCGCCGTAATATTCCCAAGGACAAGTTCGCCGATTTCGGCGCTGAAGGCATCAAGCTGATTCGCCTGTGCGTGCTGTTGCGCTTTGCGATTCTGTTTCACCACATTCGCGGCACCCAGGAGATGCCGCGTGTGACGTTGCGTGCCGACGGCCCGAATCTGGACGCCGAATTCCCGAAAGGCTGGCTGGAAAACAATCAGCTGACTCAGGCCGACTTCGCCCTGGAAGCGGAGTGGCTGACCCGAGTCGGCATCGTCTTCAGCGTACGCTGAGGACCGGGTTGCTCAGGCGCTCCAGAAGGGTCGCCTGGGCGCTTCGCGGGTTCTGATTACCGGTCGGCGTGCTGCGCACGTAACGCCCGTCCGACTGCAACAGCCAGCTGTGGGTGTTGTCGGTCAGGTAGCTTTCCAGCTCCTTCTTCACACGCAGAATCAACTTCTTGCCTTCCACCGGGAAGCAGGTCTCGACGCGCTTGTCGAGGTTGCGCTCCATCCAGTCGGCACTCGACAGGAACATCTGCTCGTCGCCGCCATTGAGGAAGTAGAACACCCGCGTGTGCTCCAGGAAGCGGCCGATGATCGAGCGCACATGGATATTGTGCGAAACCCCGGCGATGCCCGGACGCAGGCAGCACATGCCGCGCACCACCAGATCGATGCGCACACCGGACTGGCTGGCCTTGTACAACGCCCGGATGATCTTCGGATCGGTCAGCGAGTTGAACTTGGCGATGATGTGCGCAGGTTTGCCATCGAGCGCAAATTGCGTCTCGCGGGCGATCATGTCGAGCATGCCTTTCTTGAGCGTGAACGGCGCGTGCAGCAGCTTCTTCATGCGCAGCGTCTTACCCATGCCGATCAACTGGCTGAACAGTTTGCCGACGTCTTCGCACAAGGCGTCATCGGAGGTCAGCAAGCTGTAGTCGGTATACAGACGTGCGTTACCGGCGTGGTAGTTGCCGGTCCCGAGATGCGCATAACGTACGATCTCGCCGGCTTCGCGACGCAGGATCAGCATCATCTTGGCGTGGGTCTTGAAGCCGACCACGCCGTAGATCACCACCGCACCGGCGGCCTGCAGGCGGCTGGCCAGTTGCAGGTTGGACTCTTCGTCGAAACGCGCACGCAACTCGATCACCGCAGTGACTTCCTTGCCGTTACGCGCGGCATCGACCAGTGCATCGACGATTTCCGAGTTCGCGCCGCTGCGATACAGCGTCTGGCGTACCGCCAGCACGTGCGGATCTTTTGCCGCCTGGCGCAGCAGGTCGACCACCGGCGTGAACGACTCGAAAGGGTGCAGCAACAGGATGTCCTGCTTGCTGACCACGCTGAAAACGTTTTCGCTGTTCTGCAGCAGCTTGGGGATGGCTGGCGTGAACGGCGGGTATTGCAATTCGGGGTGGCTGTCCAGGCCGGTGATGCTGAACAGACGCGTCAGGTTGACCGGGCCATTCACCTGATACAGCTCGGACTCGTGCAGGTTGAACTGCTTGAGCAGGTAGTCCGACAGGTGTTTCGGGCAGGTGTCCGCCACTTCCAGACGTACCGCATCACCATAGCGACGCGAGAACAGCTCGCCACGCAGTGCGCGCGCCAGGTCTTCCACATCTTCGGAGTCCAGCGCCAGGTCGGCGTTGCGGGTCAGGCGGAACTGGTAGCAGCCCTTGACCTTCATGCCCTGAAACAGATCGTCAGCGTGGGCGTGGATCATCGACGACAGGAACACGAAGTTATCGCCAGGCCCGCAGACCTCTTCCGGCACCTTGATCACACGCGGCAGCAGACGCGGCGCGGGAATGATCGCAAGACCGGAGTCGCGCCCGAAGGCATCGATACCTTCAAGCTCGACGATGAAGTTCAGGCTCTTGTTGACCAGCAACGGGAACGGGTGCGTCGGGTCGAGACCGATCGGGGTGATGATCGGCGCGATCTCGTCGCGGAAGTAGCGTCGTACCCAGGCCTTGAGCTTGGCCGTCCAGTGACGGCGACGAATGAAGCGGACCTGATGTTTCTCCAGCTCCGGCAGCAGAATGTCGTTGAGGATCGCGTACTGACGATCCACATGACCGTGGACCAGCTCGCTGATCCTGGCCAGCGCCTGATGCGGCTGCAGACCGTCGGCGCCCGCCTGTTCACGGGCAAAGGTGATCTGCTTCTTCAGGCCTGCAACACGAATCTCGAAGAACTCATCGAGGTTGCTGGAGAAGATCAGCAGAAACTTCAGCCGCTCCAGCAACGGGTAGGACTCATCGAGCGCCTGTTCCAGAACCCGGATATTGAACTGCAGTTGCGACAGTTCACGGTGGATATACAGGCTGCTGTCGTCCAGGTTGGGCGCGACGATAGCGGGCACCAGAGCGGCGGGTGCCTCGATGGCCGGGATTACTTCGATGTCAGGTTCGACCACGGGCGTTGCCTCCGGGACATCGACTTGAACAGCGGCTTCGATGAGTGCTTCGGTATTCATGAATGTTCCTGTGAGGCTATTGCCCCTTCAACAGTTGAGCGGCGCGAACAGCAAAGTAGGTAAGGATGCCGTCGGCGCCGGCGCGTTTGAAGGCAGTGAGGGATTCGAGAATCACCCCTTCACTCAGCCAACCGTTCTGGATTGCGGCCATGTGCATCGCGTATTCACCGCTGACCTGATAAACAAAGGTCGGCACTTTGAACTCATCCTTGACCCTGTACAGAATGTCCAGATAAGGCATGCCTGGCTTGACCATGACCATGTCGGCGCCTTCGGCAAGGTCGGCCGCCACTTCGTGCAGGGCCTCGTTGCTGTTGGCCGGGTCCATCTGATAGGAGGCCTTGTTGGCCTTGCCCAGATTCAGGGAGGAACCCACCGCATCACGGAACGGGCCGTAGTAGGCACTGGCGTACTTGGCCGAATAGGCCATGATCCTGACATTGACATGCCCGGCCAGCTCCAGAGACTCGCGGATGGCCTGAATACGACCGTCCATCATGTCCGACGGAGCGATCACCTGAGCACCGGCATCGGCGTGCGACAGCGCCTGCTTCACCAGCGCGTCGACAGTGATGTCGTTCTGAACATAGCCCTCTTCGTCGAGGATGCCGTCCTGACCATGCGTGGTGAACGGGTCCAGCGCCACATCAGTGATGACGCCCAGCTCCGGGAAACGGTCACGCAGGGCGCGGGTCGCGCGCTGGGCGATGCCGTCCGGGTTCCAGGCTTCGGCGCCGTCGAGGGATTTCTTTTCCGGCGGTGTCACCGGGAACAGCGCCAGCGCAGGGATACCCAGCGCGACCCAGTGCTCGGCTTCCTTGAGCAACAGATCCACGCTCAAGCGCTCGACGCCAGGCATCGAGGCGATGGACTCACGACGGTTTTCACCATCGAGTACAAATACCGGAAGAATCAGATCGTCGACAGTGACAACGTTTTCACGCACCAGCCGACGGGAAAAGTCGTCGCGGCGATTACGGCGCAGACGAGTGAGAGGAAACAGGCGGTTAGCGGGGGTAAAGCTCACGGCGAGACTCCTGAGCCCGCTTACGCGGGCAAGCGCGACAGTTATAAGCCGCCATTATGACCAATGTGTGACAGTCATGGTTCGACCTGCGACTGCACGTCGCGGTCACGGCCTTTGAAGGGATAGGACCATTGTGGTTGCAAGAATCTTTAACGTCGAGACACATATGGACACTTTCATGATTGCCTTGGGCGCGTTAGGCTGCGCGTTCATTTCGCCAGCATCCAGACAATGCTCCAGAATTTCTTGAACGAATTCGGCTACTTCGCCCTGTTCCTCGGCACCTTTTTTGAAGGCGAGACCATTCTGGTTCTTGCCGGATTTCTGGCGTTTCGCGGATACATGGACCTCAACATCGTCATCCTCGTAGCCTTTTTTGGCAGTTATGCGGGTGACCAGTTGTGGTATTTCATGGGGCGCAAGCATGGCCGCAAGCTCCTGGCGCGCAAACCTCGCTGGCAACTCATGGGCGACAAGGCGCTGCGGCTGGTCCGCAAGCACCCGGACATCTGGGTGTTGGGCTTCCGCTTCGTGTACGGCCTGCGAACGGTCATGCCTGTGGCCATCGGCCTGTCGGGCTATCCCCCCGGGCGTTATCTCCTGCTGAACGGTATCGGCGCGGCTGTCTGGGCCGCAGCGCTGGGTTCAGCTGCCTACCATTTCGGCGCGGTGCTCGAAGGCTTGCTGGGCAACGTCAAGAAATATGAACTCTGGGTGCTGGGCGCACTGATACTGCTGGGGCTGGCCCTGTGGATACGCCGACGCATCAAGAACGCCCGTATCGCCCGTGAAGAGCGTGAAGAAAGGAGCCGCTTCTGCGCATCGGCAGCGGCCTCCGACCTGGAGGAGCCGATCACCGTGCCCGTCGACCTGACGAAAAAATCCGACGAATAAACGCTCAGTCCCCCTCCCGAGCGCAGGCTGACAGGCCTCGCTCGGCGACAGCGCGACCACCGCCCTCCCCATGCACCTTTGCACAACCAGCAATGCCTGAACTGAACACTCGGCCCGTTAAGCGATCAACTGAACAGACAAATTAAAACAAGCCTCAGGTTGATCGAGCAAAAGGAGCCGAAATCGATGCAGAAAAAAGTGGCTGTAATCCTCTCCGGCTGTGGCGTCTACGACGGTGCCGAGATTCACGAAAGCGTCCTCACCCTGCTGCGTCTGGATCAGCGCGGTGCGCAGGTTCAGTGCTTTGCGCCCGACATCACTCAGCATCATGTGGTCAATCACCTGACCGGTGAGGAAATGCCCGAGTCGCGCAATGTGCTGGTCGAGTCTGCGCGCATTGCACGCGGCGAAGTGAAGGACATCCGCGAAGCAAATGCCGAAGACTTTGACGCCCTGATCATCCCGGGCGGTTTTGGCTCGGCAAAGAATCTTTCCGACCTTGCCCTGCAAGGCCCGGCCTGCCAGGTCGAAGCCGGACTGCTGGAGCTCGCCGAGGCGTTTGCCGAAGCCGGCAAACCGGTCGGGCTGATCTGCATCACCCCGGCACTCGCGGCCAAGATCTATGGCCCCGGCGTTACCTGCACCATCGGCAACGACCCTGAAACCGCTGCGGCCATCACCAAAATGGGCGGCAGCCATGCGGAATGCGCCGTCGATGATATCGTCGAGGACGAAGCCCGAAAACTGGTCAGCACACCTGCCTACATGGTCGCCAAGAGCATCAGCGAGGCGGCCTCGGGCATCAACAAGCTGGTTGACCGCGTGCTGGAACTGACCCACGAGGGCGATGCCTGATCGTCTTCCTGCCTGCCCAAGGCACCGCCCGTCAGGCGGGCGGTGTTTTGCAGGCCGGCCATGGTGATTCATCCAGGCTTTATACTGTACTGTATGCATGAACAGTATAAGAGTAATGCCCGATGTCCAGCCCCTATCCGGTTCGTGGCCGAGGTACTGCCAGCAATCCGCATAACCGCTTCGCACCCAGTCAGTCGGTGGCCGAAGATGATGGCTGGTATCAGGAAGTGCCGCTTACGCAAGGCACCCAGGTCACCAGCGAAACAGCCAAAAGCATCATTACCCGCAACAGCTCGCCGGATATCCCCTTTGACAGGTCGATCAACCCTTACCGGGGCTGCGAGCACGGCTGCATCTATTGTTTCGCCAGACCCAGCCACGCCTACTGGGACATGTCGCCCGGCCTGGACTTCGAGACCAGGCTGATCGCCAAGACCAACGCGGCGGCGCTGCTCGAGCAGCAGCTGTCCAAGCCCGGCTACCGCTGCGCGCCCATTACCCTCGGGGCCAACACCGACCCCTACCAGCCAATCGAGCGTGAGTACCGCATCACCCGGGCGACGCTTGAGGTGTTACTGCGCTATCGGCATCCGGTCAGCATCATTACCAAAGGCTCGCTGATCCTGCGCGATCTGGATCTGCTGGCAGAGATGGCCAGGCTACGGCTGGTGTCGGTGTTCATCAGCCTGACCACACTGGATGACGAACTCAAATGCATCCTCGAACCCAGGGCTGCGGCGCCCAAGGCCCGCCTGCGGGCCATTCGGGTATTGCGCCAGGCGGGTGTCCCGGTCGGTGTGCTGTGTGCGCCGATGATCCCGATGATTAATGACAGCGAGCTGGAGGCACTGCTGAGCGAAGCGAAGGCTGCAGGCGCCCTTAGCGCCAGCTACGTGATGCTGCGCCTGCCGCTGGAAGTCGCGCCACTGTTCGACGAGTGGCTGAAGACGCATTACCCGCAACGCGCCGAGCATGTCATGAGTCTGATTCGTCAAAGTCGCGGCGGAGCCGTGTACGACAGCACGTTTGGTTCTCGAATGCGTGGCGAAGGACCGTTTGCCGACCTGCTGGCTCAACGCTATGCCCTGGCGATCAAACGGCTCGGATTGAACAAACGGGGTGGATTTGCACTCGATTGCGATGCGTTTTGTCCGCCGGGAGGGCAAATGTCGCTGCTGTGACGAACTTGGTACTATCGTGCAAACCCGCGTCCCAGAGCCATCGCATTCAGTTTCGTTTAAGCTTCGGCGATTAGTCTGTTACTCGGAGTGTCATCAGCGATAGCGCTCAAGGGATTTGTTCGTGATGCCCTTCAGAGAGGGATCACATCCGGCTCTGGTCAAACAGGCATGAAGAATCCACATCAATTCGTCAGAGAGGATGAAGACATGACAGACATCGGTAAACAGCATTCGGCTACGTCGTCCAGCACATCAAGCCATTCAGACAGCGCCGACGTAGCGTTGAAACATATCGTCGATGGCTTTGTGCATTTCCGTAAAGAGGTCTTCCCCCAGCAGGAAGAGCTGTTCAAGAAGCTGGCGACCGCTCAGTCGCCACGGGCCATGTTCATCACCTGCGCCGACTCGCGCATCGTGCCCGAATTGATTACCCAAAGCTCCCCGGGCGACCTGTTCGTGACGCGTAACGTCGGCAACGTCGTACCGCCGTATGGCCAGATGAACGGCGGCGTGTCCACCGCTCTGGAATACGCAGTGGTTGCACTGGGCGTGCAGCACATCATCGTTTGCGGACACTCTGACTGCGGCGCCATGCGCGCAGTGCTCAACCCTGACAGCCTGGACAAGATGCCTACGGTAAAAGCCTGGTTGCGCCATGCCGAGGTTGCCCGCACGGTGGTCGAGCAGAACTGCAGCTGCAGCGGCGAACTGGAAACCATGCAGGTCCTGACTCAGGAAAACGTGATTTCCCAGTTGCAACACCTGCGCACCCACCCTTCGGTCGCAGCGAAAATGGCCAGCGGCCAATTGTTCATTCACGGCTGGGTCTACAGCATCGAAACCAGCGAGATCCTGGCTTATGACGCCGAGCTCGATCGTTTCATACCGCTCGACGGTACGGGACCGACGCCGATGGCTTCACCGAAAGCACGCTTTTCAGCCGACTGATCACCAGTCCGACTGACGGCAAGCCCTTCTTTATCAGCTGATGGCGGCTGCGCAGGATGCGCGTCGCCCGTCTTGCCTCGTCTGAAGAATCCCGGAGAAGCGTCATGGGTATTACAGCATTGAAAACCGCTTTACCACGGGAGCTGCTCGCTTCCGTGGTCGTGTTCCTGGTCGCCCTGCCGCTGTGCATGGGGATCGCCATTGCATCCGGCATGCCTCCGGCCAAGGGTCTGATCACCGGCATCGTGGGCGGGCTGATAGTCGGCTGGATAGCCGGTTCGCCGTTGCAGGTCAGCGGTCCCGCAGCCGGTCTGGCAGTACTGGTTTTTGAAGTGGTACGCGAGCACGGCATGGCCATGCTGGGTCCTATCCTGGTACTCGCCGGATTGCTTCAGCTGCTGGCAGGTCGATTCAAGCTTGGTTGCTGGTTCCGGGTCACGGCACCTGCGGTGGTCTATGGCATGCTCGCCGGTATCGGCGTGTTGATCGTACTGTCACAGGCACACGTGATGTTCGACAGCGGTCCCAAACCCTCCGGGCTGGACAATCTGATCGCCTTCCCGTCCACACTGATCCAGGCCTTCGGGCCAGGCACCGGCATGCAGGCCGGTATGCTCGGTCTGGGCACCATGCTGATCATGTGGGGCTGGGAAAAACTCCGTCCGCAGTCTTTGCGCTTCGTACCCGGCGCACTGCTGGGCGTGGGTATCGCAACCGGTATCAGTCTGTTCATGGCCTTGCAGGTCAAGCGTGTCGAAGTGCCTGACAACCTGGCCGACGCCATCGACTGGCTTCGCCCGGCTGACCTGATGAACCTGGCCGATCCGGCCATTCTGGTTGCCGCTATCGTCGTAGCGTTCATCGCCAGTGCCGAGACGCTGCTTTCTGCGTCGGCAGTCGACCGCATGCACAGTGGCCAGCGTTCGGACTTCGACAAGGAGCTCAGCGCTCAAGGTGTGGGCAATATGCTCTGCGGCGTGCTCGGTGCATTGCCGATGACCGGCGTTATCGTGCGCAGTTCGGCCAACGTCCAGGCCGGTGCTACCACGCGCTTCTCGACGATCTTCCACGGCCTGTGGCTGCTGGCGTTCGTATTGCTGCTGTCGAGCGTGCTGCAAAGCATTCCGGTCGCGAGTCTGGCTGGCGTGCTGGTCTACACCGGTCTGAAGCTGGTCGATCTGAAGGCATTTCGTGGTCTGGGCCGCTATGGCCGGATGCCGATGTTCACGTATGCGGCGACTGCCGTGGCGATCATCTTCACCGACCTGCTGACCGGTGTACTGGTCGGTTTCGGCCTGACCCTGGTGAAGCTGGCGTTCAAGGCTTCGCGTCTGAAGATCAATGTGGTCGAACTGGCGGGCGAGAAGGAATTCGAGCTGCGTCTGGTCGGTGCCGCAACCTTCCTCAAGGTACCGGCGCTGACTCAGGCACTGGGCACTATCCCACAGGGCAGCACGGTGCATGTGCCGTTGGGCAATCTGTCCTACATCGACCACTCGTGTCTGGAACTGCTGGAAGAATGGGGTCGTTCCAATGCCGCTCATGGCACCCGGTTGCTTATCGAACCGCGGGGCTTGAAGCGTCGTCTTGAAGGGCGGATCTACACCACAACGGGGATCGGCTCGGGCGCAGCCTGATAGTCGCCACCCTGTTATCACAGCTCTGGAAACATGGGAGCCGGATGGGTCTTCGCGTAGCAGCGGAGCGATATCCGGCTCCTTCCATTGCCGGCGAAGACAGTGATTCGGGCCTCTGAATCAGACCGCGGAGCGCTCCAGCTCCAGGCCGACGCCCAATTGCCGTGACAGGCTTGGCCAGCGCTGCCAGGCCGCTCCTGTTTCAGGGCTGATCAGCTTCTCGCGGTAGGCCTCGACCGAGTCCAGCGCGAAACTCTCTTCATCAAGCAACTCGTCGACGGCATGGTGAACCGCTTCGTCCAGCTGGTTGGCAAATTGCTCGCCGATCAACTGGTGGGCAATCACGCTGGCAACCGTGGTATTTGACGGTATCAGCGGCTGACCGAAATGCTTGATGTACAGGTCATTCACTTCCTCGACCAACCGGTGGGCCAGATAAGCCTCGTCCAGCAGGCTTTCCAGGCCTTCATGCCCATCCATGATGGAAGGTGGGGCCGCGAAAAAATGCTCGGCGATTTTCAGCACCGGCTTTATCTGACCTTCGATCCCGGCTTCCAGCGCGACCTCATGAGCTGCGTCCAGCAGATCGGGTACCAGATCGATGTAGGCCGTGACGAAGCGCGCCAGAACATCTTTCGCATCGACTTCCGGCAGGTGGATGGCAGGATGGAGATGTGGGAGCTTTTGTGCCAACTGTTGCAGCAAGTGGCCGGTCCGGGCCTCATGTTGATGGGCTAGTTGTATCTGCTCGCGCAATGCGGCGGTATTCATGGCTGCTGGGACTCCTGGAGGCGTCAGGCCCCGTGGTTGGTTGATGGAAAGTCATACGTTAGCTTGCTTAACTAAATGCCTAAGACGGTTTTGCTATATGTGACTCACATTTAGATACATTGGCTATATACGGCTGCCGTGCCCGGCCATGAGGGCGCGCTGCAGCTCGCGTTTTGAATAAGCAGGCTACTCTGAAGTCGCCCGCAGCTCTTTCGACACGCTGTCCGACATAAAAAAGTGAGCCACGCATGAGCCAGCCTCTTTTGTCCAAACGGCTCGTCCTGCGTTTGACGTGCTTAATAGTGATCATGCTGATAGGTGGATTGGCATTGCCGTCGCTCTATGGCGTGCTGACCGGACATGACAATGCCCTACCGGGTGAGGACGCTTCGCGCCAGGTCAAGGTGCAGTTCACCGCCAGCAACGTTGCCGGAATGACCTGGGCCTTTTATCCACAAGCCAGCCAGATGCAGGTCCATCCCGGCACGGTCAACGAGATGATCTTCATCGCGCAGAACCCGACCGACAGACCGATGAAAGCCCAGGCCGTCCCGGGTATTTCGCCCGGAAAAGCGGCAGCGTGGTTTCACAAGACCGAATGTTTCTGCTTCACGCAACAGACATTGCAGCCGGGCGAGCGCATCGAGATGCCGGTGCGCTTCATCATCGACCGGGACATGCCCGACGATGTAAAACACCTGACGCTGGCCTATACGCTGTTCGATGTCACCACGCCCTAGACCTAGGCTCGGCGCGCAATATAGGCCATCATCCCCGGCCGCACGCCGATCACTACTCGCACTGACACCATGACCCGTACTCAGAAAAGCGTTTTCATTGCTGCCGCCATCGTCGCCCTGATTCTGGGTGTGATTCTCAGTCAGGTGCTGCCTGGCCGCAGCTCACAGGATCAGGCGGCGCTCAACGACGCCGGTATTGTCCTGCTCCCCAAAAGCCGCCAATTGCCGGCCTTGAGCATGACCGACCAGAACGGCGCGGCCGTGCCCCTTGATGGCTTGAAAGACCAATGGACGCTGATGTTCTTCGGCTACACCTTCTGCCCGGACATCTGCCCCACGACCCTGGCGCAGATCAAGCAGATCAGGTCCGAGCTGCCCGAAGAGACAGTCAAGCGCATGCGGGTAGTGCTGGTCAGCGTCGACCCGAACCGCGACACACCGCAGCAGCTCAAGCAATACCTGGGCTACTTCGACCCGCAGTACATCGGCCTGACGGCACCTGTCGCTGATATCCAGACACTGGCCAATGCCGTGAGCATCCCGTTCATTCCGGCCGATACCGGTAAACCGAACTACTTCGTCGACCACAGCGGTAACCTGGCCCTGATCGGCCCGGACGGCACGCAGCGCGGCTTTATCCGCGCACCGCTGAACAACAGGAAGCTGGTGAAGCAATTGCCGGGGTTGCTGGGAAGGGATTAGACCAGCTCAACCGCCGTGAGGCTTCCAGAGAATGGCATAAGGCAGCTCATTATCGATACTCGTAGGCGACCGAAAATAATAAACAGCCGATGAGCTTTCCAAACTCTTATGAACAAAGGCACCATCAGACATTACACGATAAGATGCGTATTCCATAAATTTCTGAGAGCCTTTGAAGTCTAAAGCTTCTCTTATCTGGCTGTAAGTACTGCCCGCACCAACCGGAAGCAATTCAGGCGGAGGCATACCTTCAGCGTTATCATCACCTTCAACATCTTTATAATAAGCTCTTCGAAATGCACGCTCACTGGCAGCCCAGTAAAAAGACAGCAAACAAAGTTTGCCATCTGTATCATCACTTGAGGCATCAACCAATAAATATTGCTCCTCTGAAACTTTATATGCATCGTCCTCCATCGGTAGAACGGATGCCTCCCGCACGTCGATAATTTCTCCGGCTTTCATCCTGCACAACGATACCCAATTTTGCATTCTCTTATGCCTCACACTTATTGCGGCCATTTTAATAGACGACCTTCAACCCTGCCAGCCTTAAGCGCTTTTTCTGCAGCTACTTTAGCTTGGCCCTCGGGCATGTTTCTGACAGAACTTATGATTTCTGCCTGCCACGCCTGTAACTTTGAAGGTGGTAAAGAAGCTGGATAGCTTCCGCCTGGAGCACGGTATTTTGCATCCCAAACAATCACTGAACGTGATGCTGGATCGTAGGTAATGTAATCTGCGCCTGGTAACGATGCTTTGCCTGGTGCTGATATAGGTATTTGTCCTGACTCAATCACTTGAGCCCAACCACGTGCCTCTCCGATTGCACCGTTCAATTCAGAATACGGACTGCGGCCGCTATTAACTTTTGCAAGGACTTCCGGTTCAGCTTGATTCATCGCATTGGCATTTGCTCCAGGGCGATCAGCTACCTGCTGCAGAGAGGATTCCGGTATATCAAACGGGCCTCGGCGCGGCTCCGGCTTTTGCAAATCATGACGTTTCTTGAGCGCGTCCTCGTGCTCCAGCATCCACTGGGCCAGTCGTTCTCCTTTGGGGCTGGCTCGCATTTCCTGTGCGAGGAGACCTGCGTTGCCTCGGCCACGTGTCAGGTATTCAACCACCGCCCCCAGCAACAGCATCACTACTTCCACGTGGCCTTTTGCAATGTCTTGAGTTGCGCTGTTCTGGGCGTACGGATCGTCACTCATGAACGGGTTATGTCCTCGCTCGCGAGGTCCTCGCCATGCTGTTTTAATGCCGCTCAAGTAATAGCCGATGATGCGCGGGAAGCCATCGACGACGTATTCGGCGATGGACTTAAGACCCAGCACTCCCAAAATGAACGTACTGGCCTGTAATCCCAGCGCAGTACCAAGAGCACCACCGGGATAAGCACCTATCCCGAAGAAAGCCGAGCCAACGCCTGCGCCGATCAAGCCTCCCGTAAACGCACTGCCCACTACAATCATGGCCATTTGCGCAACGACGTCGATCAAGTCCTTGATAATGATGGAGATGTCGAGGTCAGAGAAACGCCTTACCAATACGCGACCAGCCTCCCACTCGGCAAGGACAAACGCCCTTCTGACGCAGTCAAAACGACGAATGATCAGTGATCGCGAAGGTGCAGGTTCGTTAAGATGATTCCGAAAATGGCCGCCGGGCTGATACCCCATGTCGTGGTCCAGCCTCTGTCGCAATTCACTCCACGAAGGCAGCATACGGAAAAAGAACATTCAGCGTCTCCCTGACAACTCTTGATACAGCTAATGCGCAAGCAACCTAACAGAAGAAGTGCAAAAAAATCCGAGGGCCACGTGAAATCCGCAAAACTCGGAAAATTCTTACATTAGCTTGGGTTAATCAAAGGCCTACCTGTGCCCGGGCCTACGCAAGGCGTGCGGTGCAGGGATGAAGGGCACCTTAATCACCGTCCCCGCCTTACGTGCTCATTGTCATACTTGGATCAGAAAAGGCACGAAAAACGGCTTATGCCTGGGGGCGTGGGAGATTCAGGAGATAACGACAGCTGCAACGGGCTGCGAAGCGACTATAAGACCTGCTTCGGATTTGCCTGTCTTCCATCTTGCGAGGTCACGGCATGCAACTCCGCCTGCTCGTGCGGCCCGAGGCAGGCGTAATGGCTGCAATGTGACGCGGAGCGTCCCGAAGGGCGCTACCACGCAGAGCGTAGGAGCGATAGAGCGCTCCAGAATGCACCCGACGCTCTGCGTCGCAAGGGACGCAGAGCACTGGCGCGAGAACCGCAAGGTGCGATCAGATCAGAACGCCGG
Source organism: Pseudomonas sp. MEJ108 (assembly GCF_030208985.1). Classification (NCBI taxonomy): domain Bacteria; kingdom Pseudomonadati; phylum Pseudomonadota; class Gammaproteobacteria; order Pseudomonadales; family Pseudomonadaceae; genus Pseudomonas; species Pseudomonas sp. MEJ108. The sequence continues at coordinate 173,209 of NZ_JARVSW010000006.1, read as the reverse complement.
CAACACCGCGCCTTTGTACTTCTCGGCCAGGAAGGTTTTCACTTCCGGGCTCTGCAAGGCGGCTACCAGCTTCTTCATCGCGTCAGAATCCTTGTTGTCCGGGCGGGCGACGAGAATGTTCGCGTAGGGCGAATCGGCACCTTCGAGGATCAGCGCGTCCTTGGTCGGGTCAAGCTTGGCGCTCAGGGCGTAGTTGGTGTTGATCAGCGCCAGATCGACCTGAGTCAGCACGCGGGGCAGCGTGGCCGCTTCCAGTTCACGGAATTTCAGGTTTTTCGGGTTATTCACCACATCCGAAGGCTTGGACAGGATGTTGCCCGGTTCCTTCAGAGTGATCAGGCCTGCCTTGGCCAGCAGCAGCAAGGCGCGGCCTTCGTTGGTGGCATCGTTGGGCAGGGCGACATTGGCATCATTGGGCAGCTCTGCCAGCGTCTTGAACTTCTCCGAGTAAGCGCCGAAAGGCTCGATGTGAACCTTGGCCACAGCCACCAGATCAGTGCCTTTGCCCTTGTTGAACTCATCCAGGTACGGCTGGTGCTGGAAGAAGTTCGCGTCCATACGGTTCTGCGACACCTGCACGTTAGGCTGGATGTAGTCATTGAACACCTTGATGTTCAGGTCCACGCCTTCTTTGGCCAGGGTCGGTTTGACGAACTCGAGGATCTCGGCGTGCGGCACGGCAGAGGCCGCGACGGTCAGGGTTTCGTTGGCCTGCGCGGACAAGGCGGTGACAGCGGCGAATATGGCCAATAGTTTTTTCATGCAACAACTCCTTTGGGCCCGCACAGGCGGGCCAATACCAACGGATTCGATCAACGATGTGTGAAATGCGCGACCAGTCTGTCGCCGATGGTCTGCAGAATCTGCACCAGCACCAGCAACAATACGACCGTCACGAACATCACATCGTTCTGGAATCGTTGATAACCATAACGGATCGCCAGGTCGCCCAGCCCGCCAGCGCCCACGGCACCGGCCATGGCCGTGAACGACACCAGCGCAATGGCGGTCACCGTGATCGCCGCCAGAATGCCGGGGCGCGCCTCGGGCAACAGCGCCTTGACGATGATCTGCCGAGTCGTCGCGCCCATGGCCTGCGTGGCTTCGATGATGCCGCGATCCACTTCGCGCAGTGCGGTCTCTACCAGACGCGCAAAGAACGGCGTGGCGCCGGCGATCAGCGGCGGCAAGGTGCCGAGGATACCCAGTGACGTACCGGTAATGATCTCGGTCAACGGCATCATCACGATCAGCAGGATGATGAACGGCAGCGCGCGCAGCATGTTGACGATCACCCCGACCGTCGCATACAGCTGCTTGTGCTCCAGCAACTGACGCGGCGAGGTGAGAAACATCAGCACGCCCAGCGGCAGGCCGAGCAGGATGGTGAAACCGAGCGATACACCGAGCATGATCAGCGTGTCGCCAGTGGCCACCCAGATCTCGTACCAGTCGACATTGGAAAACAGGTTCAGAAAAGCGTCCATCAGCGCAGCACCTCCATATGAACATCAGCGGCGGTGAAGCGCGCGAAGGCAGCGTCCATGTCGCCGCCGGTGACGGCCAGCGTCAACTGCCCGTAAGGGGTGTCCTTGATGCGGTCGATACGACCGGCAAGGATGCTGTAATCGACGCCGGTTTCCCGCGCTACCGTGCCGAGCAACGGCGCGTAGGTGGCCTCGCCCTGAAACGTCAGACGCACGATACGGCCTTGAACGTGAGCGAAGTCGTCACGCTGCTCGTTTTCGTCGATCTGCTCGTCTTCCTGCACAAAGCGCCTGGTCGTGGCGTGCTGCGGATGCAGAAACACATCAGCGACCTTGCCATGCTCGACAATCACCCCGGCGTCCATGACGGCCACCTGATCGCAGACGCGACGAATCACGTCCATTTCATGGGTAATGAGCACGATGGTCAGCTTCAGCTCGCGATTGATCTCGGCCAGCAGTTGCAGAACCGACGCAGTGGTCTGCGGGTCCAGCGCGCTGGTGGCTTCATCGCAGAGCAGGATTTTGGGCTTGGTAGCCAGTGCGCGGGCGATGCCGACGCGCTGCTTCTGGCCGCCCGACAGTTGTGCCGGGTACTTCTTGGCGTGATCGGACAACCCGACCCGTTCCAGCAATTCGGCCACGCGCTGGTCGATCTGCTTGCGCGGCATATCGCCTGCCAGGGTCAGCGGCATGGCGACGTTGTCGGCCACGGTTCTGGACGCCAGCAGATTGAAGTGCTGGAAGATCATCCCGACCTGTTGGCGGAAGCGGCGCAGGCCGTTGGCATCGAGCGCAGTGACGTCTTCGCCATCGACCACGATCTGTCCGCCACTGGGGGTTTCCAGGCGGTTGATCAGGCGCAGCAGGGTACTTTTGCCCGCGCCGGAGTGGCCGATGATGCCGAACACCTGGCCGCTGTCGACGCGCAGGCTGGTGGGGTGCAGGGCCGGTATTTCCTTGCCTGCCACCCGATAGGTTTTGTGGACGTTATGAAACTCGATCACGGAGCGAACCTTGTGGGGCGCGTTAAAAAATCAGCGCAGTGGCTAGAGCACCACCTGCTTCGTTACCTCGGCCGGATAAAGCCGGGCGCGCATTTTAGCCTGTCCGGCCCGCTGTGCTTAGCATTTATTTACCAGCTGTCCTGCGCAACGGGCATAACACGACCGTTGGTGATCGTATGCTGAAAATAAAAGGAACGGCTGTTTTTTGCTCCGGTCACTTCATGGATACCGTGATTTCCCGCTTACGCCAGGGAAGTCGTATTCAGCGAACCCAACTCAATGATTGGGGCGAGATAAGGAGTCTCTGATGGCTAGCAAGAACGCACCACCTGTAACCGAAACGCCCAAGAGCGAAATGGCAGGTACCGACACCCTGGACCGTGGCAACACCAACGAAAAGCTGGAAAGTCTCGAGCAGTTTCGCTCGGACGCGACCCAGCAGGCCCTGCGCACCAACCACGGCGTCAAGATTTCCGATAACCAGAACACCCTGAAAGTCGGCAGCCGCGGCCCATCGCTGCTCGAAGACTTCATCATGCGTGAAAAGATCACGCACTTTGACCATGAGCGTATTCCGGAGCGTATCGTCCACGCCCGCGGTACTGCAGCACATGGTTATTTCCAGACTTACGAAGACCATGGCGCCCTGAGTAAAGCGGGCTTCCTGCGTGATCCGGGCAAGAAGACCCCGGTGTTCGTGCGTTTCTCCACCGTTCAGGGCCCACGTGGCTCGGGCGACACCGTGCGTGACGTGCGTGGCTTTGCCGTCAAGCTCTACACCGACGAAGGCAACTTCGACCTGGTGGGCAACAACATGCCGGTGTTCTTCATTCAGGACGCGATCAAGTTTCCTGACTTCGTGCACGCGGTGAAACCCGAGCCGCACAACGAAATCCCGACTGGCGGCTCGGCTCACGACACCTTCTGGGACTTCGTGTCGCTGGTGCCGGAATCCGCGCACATGGTGCTGTGGACCATGTCCGACCGTGCGATCCCGAAAAGCCTGCGCACCATGCAGGGCTTTGGCATCCACACCTTCCGCTTTATCAACACCGAAGGTAAGTCGAGCTTCGTGAAGTTCCACTGGAAGCCCAAGTTCGGCGTGTGCTCGCTGGTCTGGGACGAAGCGCAGAAGCTGGCCGGCAAGGACACCGATTTCCACCGCCGCGACCTGTGGGAGTCCATCGAGATGGGCGACTACCCGGAATGGGAACTGGGTGTACAGATCGTTGCCGAGGAAGACGAGCACAAGTTCGACTTCGACCTGCTCGATCCGACCAAGATCATCCCGGAAGAACTGGTACCGGTTACCCCACTGGGCAAGATGGTCCTGAACCGTAACCCGGACAACTATTTTGCCGAGACCGAGCAGGTTGCCTTCTGCCCGGGCCACATCGTGCCGGGTATCGATTTCTCCAACGATCCGCTGCTGCAAGGTCGCCTGTTCTCCTACACCGACACGCAGATCAGCCGTCTGGGTGGGCCGAACTTCCACGAAATCCCGATCAACCGTCCGATTGCGCCGAACCACAACGGTCAGCGTGACGCACAGCATCGCACCACTATCGACAAGGGCCGCGCGTCCTACGAGCCGAACTCGATCGATGGCGGCTGGCCGAAGGAAACCCCTGCCGGCCCGGTAGATGGCGGCTTCGAGACCTACCCTGAGCGTGTTGAAGCGCACAAGGTGCGTGAGCGCAGCGAGTCGTTCGGCGATCATTTCTCGCAGGCCACCCTGTTCTTCCAGAGCATGAGCCACCACGAGAAAGAGCACATCATCGCGGCCTACAGCTTCGAGTTGGGCAAGGTCGAGCGCGAATACATTCGTGCCCGTCAGGTCAACGAGATTCTGGCTAACATCGATATGGATCTGGCCAAGCGTGTAGCCGCCAACCTCGGCTTGCCAGCACCGGCTGCCGGTACCGTACCTGCGCGTCAGACTTCGGTAAAAGAGTCGCCGGCGCTGAGCCAGGTCAACCTGCTGTCTGGCGATATCGTTTCGCGCAAGGTTGCCATTCTCGTGGCTGACGGCGTTGACGGCAAAGCGGTCGAAGCCATGAAAGCCGCGCTGACTGCCGAGGGCGCACACGCCAAGGTATTGGGCCCGACCTCCGCACCGGTCAAGACGGCTGACGGCAAGAGCCTGCCAGTGGACGCATCGGCTGAAGGCCTGCCTTCGGTCGCGTTCGACGCAGTCTTCGTGCCGGGTGGCAAGGCTTCGATCGAAGCGCTGAAAGGCGACGGCGTGGCATTGCACTTCATCCTCGAAGCCTACAAGCACCTCAAGGCCATCTCCTTTGCCGGAGAAGCCAAAGAGCTGCTGAGTCTGCTACGCCTGGAAGAAGATGCGGGCCTGCTGGAGGTATCCGATAGCACATCGTTCAAGCCGTTCTTCCACGCGATTGCTCAGCACCGTGTGTGGGATCGTGAAGCGAAAGCCAAGGCTGTTCCGGCTTGATCTGACGCTGCTACATCGCTCCCACGCTCCGGCGTGGGAGCGCCTTTCCGGACGCTCTCTCCGCCCGCTTATACTCCCGAACACTTGTCGTTCCTCACGCTCCGCGTGGGAATGCAGTTCTGGACGCTCTGCGTCCGCCTTCAAGGATCGACTCAGGACTTCGCTGGCGTGAGGATGATTTGAGCTTTTTCATTGCGCTCGATCTGTCGACGCAATTGCAGTTCGAAATCCGGATTGGCCTTGACCACCCGCTTGGTCAGCAACGTAGCCAGCCACGGATAGTCTTCGGTACGCGGCACCACCATCAGCACTTCACAGCTGAACGCTACGGTATCGGCTGCGATATCGTCGAGTTGACGACGCAATGCAGGCATATCGCCGATCTTGAGCTCAACCGTCGTGCTTTCTGCTGATGGATCAATCAGCTTGGCAACCCTTCTGGCCTCGGCCGCCTTCAAATCCGCTTCGGCTTTTTCCAGCTCGGCCTTGCGCGCATGGGCGATGGCGCCGTTGACGCCACTGGTCAGCGCCGGTGCCTTGGGCATCAGGGCGCGTGCACGGCTCAGCGCAGAGGCCGCCGCGTTCATGTCGCCCTTCTGCAGGCTTATCTGACTGCGGCTCAGATAGGCTTCGGCCAGACGACGCTGAAAAGGCTCCAGACGGATGTCGGCAGGATTGGCAGCCTGCAACGCCGCCAATTGGTCCTCGGCCGTTGCCAACTCATTGCCGGCGATGTTCTGCTCAAGCTGAGCGAATGCATCAGGCTGGGCCTCGGAGGCAGGCGTCTCGACAGTGGGCGCACTCTGGCAGGCACCCAGCAGGATGGAAAATGCGACAAGCAGCAGATAGCGTGGGGCGAACGGCTTCATTCCTGCGATTCTCTAGTTTGCGCAAAAAACGAGCAAGTCTACACCGCTCGCCTGGGTAGAACAAAGCTGAGCAAGAACAACGCCGCAGCCGATACCACTATAGACGGTCCGGCAGGGGTGTCCTTGAACCAGGACAATGATAGCCCGGCACACACGGCTATCACGCCCAACAGGCTCGCGCCCAGCGCCATTTGCTCCGGCGAACGGGCGTGACGCTGTGCCGCAGCTGCCGGGATGATCAACAGCGACGTAATCAGCAAAACACCGACGATTTTCATCGCAACCGCGATCACCACGGCGATCAGCAGCATCAAGGTCATGCGCAGTGTAGCAACAGGCAGGCCTTCGACCCGCGCCAGCTCTTCATGCACGGTCATTGCCAGCAGTGGGCGCCACAGCGCGACGATCAGCACCAGCACCAACGTGCTGCCGCCCAGAATCCAGCCCAGATCAGCCGGGCTGATGGCCAGCAGATCGCCGAACAGGTAGGCCATCAGGTCGATGCGCACTTCGTGCATGAAACTGAGCACCACCAGCCCCAGCGACAAAGTGCTTGGCGCGAGAATCCCCAGCAGCGTGTCCGACGCCAGCGGTTGGCGCTGTTGCAACGTGACCAGCAACACCGCCAGCAGCAGGCAGCCGACTGTCACCGCGATGGTCGGGCTGATATCCAGCAGGAAGCCCAGCGCGACGCCGAGCAGCGCGGCGTGGGAAAGTGTGTCGCCGAAATACGCCATACGCCGCCAGACCACGAATGATCCCAGCGGGCCAGCGACCACGGCCAGAGCAACGCCTGCGAGCAAGGCATACAGTAGAAAATCAGCCATGCTTGCAGCTGTCTCCGTGAACGTGAGTGTGAGAGGTCGCAGCGTCATTCACCACCGCGCCATGCAGATCGTGGGCGTGATCGTGATGGTGGTGATAAATCGCCAGGCTCTGTGCGTTCTTGCCGAACAGTTCGACGAACGCCGGGTCATGGCTGACCTGCTCGGGATGCCCGGAACAGCAGACATGGCGGTTCAGGCACACCACCTGATCGGTGGTGCTCATGACCAGATGCAGATCGTGGGAAACCATCAGCACGCCGCACCGGTGGCGGTCGCGCAGCCGGGTAATCAGGCTGTACAGCTCGGCCTGTCCCGCTACATCGACCCCCTGCACCGGTTCGTCGAGGACCAGCAACTCAGGCTTGCGCAACAACGCACGCGCCAGCAGAACACGCTGCATCTCGCCACCGGAAATGCCCTGAATCGGGCTGTCGATGACTTTCCCGGCGCCGACTTCTTCCAGCGCCGACGCTGCGGCCGTGCGATCCACACCGGGAACCAGACGCAGGAAACGCAGCACCGACAGCGGCAGCGTCTGGTCCACATGCAGCTTTTGCGGCATGTAGCCGACACGCAGTTTCGGCTTGCGCCAGACGGTCCCGGAGTCAGGCTTGAGCAGCCCCAGCACCGCACGCACCAGCGTGGTCTTGCCGGCACCGTTGGGGCCGATCAGGGTGACGATCTCGCCGGGTTTGACGCTCAACTGGATATCATCCAGGACGTTTTGTCCGGAAAGCGTAACGGCAACCTTGTCCAGACGTATCAATGCATCCGACATCAGGCGGCCTTGCAACCAGCGCATACGCCGACGATCTCGACCGTCTGGCCTTCGACCGCGAAGCCGACGCCTGCGGCGGCATCGACCACGGCATTGCTGATGGCCGGGTGCTGCAGCTCGATCGCCGCATGACACAGGCGGCAGATCAGGAACTGGCCCTGATGCGCATGAGTGGGGTGGTTGCAGCCCGTGAAGGCGTTGAGCGAGGCAATCCGGTGCACCAGACCGTTTTCCAGGAGGAAATCCAGCGCACGGTAAACCGTTGGCGGGGCCGCACGGCGACCGTCTTCATCACTCAGCACCGCAAGGATGTCGTAGGCACCCAGCGGCTTGTGGCTTTGCCAGACCAGTTCCAGCACACGACGGCGCAAGGTGGTCAGGCGCAGACCCTGTTTGGCGCACAGCGCATCGGCTTCGGCGAGGGCCGAATGCACGCAGTGAGAGTGGTCATGGGGGCGACTGGCCAGGGGAGTATTGGGCATGAGCAGCGACGATATTGGCTAGAGACGTTATTATGTTACCCGTTCCTGGCTGATATGAGTGATTCGAGTGCGCCGTCTTTTAAATCTTGCTGCTGTTTTCTGGGTCAGCCTGCTGATCATCTCCCCTGCTCAGGCCGAGGTCCGAGTGCTGACCAGCATCAAGCCTCTGCAGCTGATTGCGGCGGCTGTACAGGATGGCGTCGGTACACCGGAAGTGCTTCTGCCACCGGGCGCCTCACCGCATAACTACGCGCTGCGCCCGTCCGACGTACGGCGTGTACAGGAAGTCGAGTTGCTCTACTGGATCGGCCCGGACATGGAAACCTTCCTGCCGCGCGTCATTCAGGGCCGCAAACTGCCTGCGGTTGCCGTACAGACACTGCCGGGCATGCACTTGCGGCACTTTGGCGAAGACAACGCCTCGCATGATGACCACGAGCATGATCACGACAACGACGCAGACGAACATGACCACGACCACCGCCCCGGCAGTCTCGATTCGCACCTGTGGCTGTCGACCGTCAACGCGCGGGTGATCGCCGCAAAAATGGCCACTGACCTGAGCGCTGCCGACCCCGCCAACGCAGCCCGCTACGCCAGCAACGCCGAGGCGTTCAGCAAACGCCTCGATGCACTGGACGCCCGTATCAAGCAGCGTGTCAGCACAGTGGCAGGCAAGCCTTACTTCGTATTCCACGAAGCCTTCGATTATTTCGAAGAGGCCTATGGGCTCAAGCACGCCGGGGTATTCGCCATCGCCGCCGAGATCCAGCCCGGCGCCCAGCACGTCGCCGCCATGCGCGAACGCCTGAAAGCTGCAGGCAAGACCTGCGTATTCAGCGAACCACCCCTGCGCCCGCGCCTGGCCGAAACCCTGAGCGCCGGCCTGCCGGTCAAACTGGCCGAACTGGATGCACTGGGCGGCTACACCCCGGCCACCGCGCAGGGTTACGAGCAAGTACTGCAAAAGCTGGCTGATGATTTGGCAGGTTGCCTGAGCAGTCTCTGACTGCCACCGCCCACATAGCAGCACTGCTGTGTGACGCGGAGCGTCACGAACTGCATTCCCACGCTGGAGCGTGAGGAACGATAGTCGTCAGGGATAACACTATCGTGCCCATGCTCCGCGTGGGCATGCCGGTCTGGACGCTCCGCGTCCTCTTGCGACGCGGAGCGTCACGAACTGCATTCCCACGCGGAGCATGGGAAAGAGAGTCAACCGGCCGACTAGTTCAGACTCGCGAAGACAGGTCTGGTCTCAGAGCGCAAACGGCAACGCAATATGCGCTTCCTGGCGCTCGGCCAGGCGGCGCTCGAACTCCGCAGGATCATGAATCAGCACATCCTGCCCGGCGAAGGTTTCGGCGGCGATCAAACGTGACAGCCAGAAACGCACACAAGCGATACGCAACATGGTCGCCCAGAGCTTCGACTCCGCAGCCGTGAACGGTCGCAAGCCCGCATAGGCCCCCAGCAAGGCGCGCGCGCGGACAGCATCGAGCTGACCGTTTTCGCGGGAACACCAGTCGTTGAGGGTAATCGCCAGGTCGTACAACATCGGACCCGAGCAGGCATTGTAGAAATCGATCAACCCGGTCAGGTGCGTCCCTTCGAACAGTACGTTGTCGCGGAACAGATCGGCATGCAGATTAGCGCGCGGCAGCGCCATGATCTGCGGTTTGCACGCCTCGATCTCCTGAAGGCTCTTTTCAAGCAGCGCTCGCTGCGTCTCGCCCAGGTGCGACAGAAAATTGCGCCCCTCGCTCAGCATCCAGTCCAGACCGCGATCAGTCTTGCGCTCGACGATCTGCCCGCGGGTCGCCAGATGCAGGTTGGCCAGCAACTCGCCAATCTGCACGCAGTGCTGGGTGTTCGGCTCACTGATGTGCTTGCCCGGCAGACGCGGCTGCAAAAGCGCCGGCTTGTCTGCCAGCTCGCGCAGCGCCTGACCGTCGGTGGTGCGCAGCGCATAAGGCACCGGCAGATCGGCTTCATGCAGCACGTCGAGCAGCTCGATGAAGAACGGCATCTCCTGAACCGGGCCGCGCTCGACCAAAGTCAGCACGAACTCGCCCTGCTCCAGACTGATGAAGTAATTGGTGTTTTCACTACCGGCAGCGATGCCCTGATAGTCAAGCAGACGGCCGAGCCCGTAAGGGGCGAGAAATGTTTCCAGCTCGGGCCGAGCCAGTGGGGTAAAAACGGACATATCAGGACTGCCAACGATTGAAGTGAATGTAGGGTGCTACCAGCTGAATATTTCCCACTGCGGGATCAGCATGTCCGGTTGGTCCGAACGAATGAAATTGGGGCTTGTACCATCGGCGCGCACCAGAAAATAGGGTTTGCCGTGTTTCGGGGTGATTTTAACCGCATACAAAAAGCCATTCTGGCGGTATTCCTGAATGGTTCTGTCACCGTCAGTGCGAATAGTAACGTCCGGCGCCGCTGAAGGTGGATCTTCTGCTGCAACAGCGAGCAAAGGGCAAAATGCCAACAGGCCGGTCAATATCAGTCGATTTACCTTGCACATGATAACCTTGTCCCTTTGTCGTCAATGGTCCGCGCATTCTAGCGCCGACCCCGCCGAAAAGGTTGATTCTGCTCATGACCCAAGCGCCACTCGTCCTGGTAGACGGTTCCTCCTACCTCTACCGCGCCTTCCACGCACTGCCACCACTGGCCACCTCCAAAGGATTGCCGACCGGTGCCGTCAAGGGCGTGCTCAACATGCTCAAAAGCCTGCGGCGCCAGTACCCGGACAGCCCGCTCGCCGTGGTGTTCGACGCCAAGGGCGGGACGTTCCGTGATGCGCTGTACAACGATTACAAAGCCAACCGGCCGAGCATGCCGGACGATCTGCGCGTGCAGGTCGACCTGCTGCATGCCTGCGTCAAAGGCATGGGCTACCCGTTTCTGTGCGTCGAAGGCGTCGAAGCCGATGATGTGATCGGCACGCTGGCACGCAGCAGCGCGGCGGCCGATCGTCCAGTGGTGATCTCCACCGGCGACAAGGACATGGCGCAACTGGTCGACGGCCACATTACTCTGGTCAACACCATGACTGGCAGCGTGCTGGATGTGGCGGGCGTGAAAGAGAAATTCGGCGTCGGTCCGGAGCACATCATCGATTACCTGGCGCTGATGGGCGACAAGGTCGACAACATTCCCGGCGTGCCCGGCGTTGGCGAGAAAACCGCGGTCGGTCTGCTGGTCGGCATCGGCGGTGGCATCAAGGAGCTTTACGAGAACCTCGACAAGGTCGCTTCCCTGCCGATCCGTGGCGCCAAGACCCTGGCCGCCAAACTCGAAGAACATCGTGAGATGGCCTTTTTGTCTTACGAACTGGCGACCATCAAGATCGACGTCCCGCTGGACATCGAGCTGGATCAATTGCATTGCGGCGAGCCTGACCGTGACACATTGATGGAGCTGTACGCCGAGCTGGAATTCAAGAGCTGGATCGAAGACCTGCAACGCGACGCCAAGCGCGCCGGCCAGGAGCTGACCATCGAAGAGCCGACCGCCGAAGCCAGGGAAGCCGCCTATGAAGTCATTCTTGAACAGGGCCAGTTCGATGCCTGGCTGAAGAAGCTGCAGGCCGCGCCGCTGTTTGCCTTCGTCACCCAGAGCAACGGCACTGATGCCCAGCGTGCGCAACTGGTCGGCCTGTCCTTCGCCATTCAGACCCACGAAGCCGCTTACATTCCGCTGACCCACTCCTACATGGGCGTGCCGCAGCAACTGGACCGCGACACGGTGCTCAAAGCGCTCAAGCCGCTGCTGGAAGACCCGGACAAAATCAAGGTCGGCCAGCACGCCAAGTTCGCCATCAACCTGCTTGCCAATTGCGCGATCGACGGCGATCAGGCTCAAGGCATCGACCTGCAGGGCGTCCGCTTCGACACCATTCTGGAATCCTACGTACTGGACTCCACCGCCACCCGCCACGACCGCGACAGCCTGGTGGCCAAGTACCTGACGCACACGCCGATCAATTTCCAGGAGATTGCCGGCAAAGGCGCCAAACAGCTGAGCTTTGACCAGATTGCCCTGGAACAGGCGGGTAATTACGCCGCCGAAGAAGCGGACCTGACCCTGCGCCTGCATGAAGTCTTCGACGCACGGCTGGCCGCGATTCCGACCCTGCAGCCGGTATTGAACGATATCGAGATGCCGCTGGTGCCTGTGCTGGCGCGTATCGAGCGCCAGGGCGCGCTGGTCGATGCCAACCTGCTGGGCATCCAGAGCGTCGAACTGGGCGACAAGATGACCGCGCTGGAGCGCGAAGCCTTCGCCATTGCCGGCGAAGAGTTCAACCTCGGTTCGCCCAAGCAGCTGGGCGTGATTCTCTACGAAAAACTCGGCATGCCGATTCTCAGCAAGACCGCCACCGGCCAGGCATCGACTGCCGAAGCGGTGCTTGCCGAACTCGCGGAGCAGGATTTCCCGCTGCCCAAGGTGCTGATGCAATACCGCTCGATGAGCAAGCTCAAGAGCACCTACACCGACCGCCTGCCGGAGCAGATCAACCCGCGCACCGGACGTATTCACACCTCCTATCATCAGGCGGTGGCCGTTACCGGGCGCTTGTCCTCCAGCGATCCGAACCTGCAGAACATCCCGATTCGTACCGCTGAAGGGCGGCGCATCCGTCAGGCATTCGTGGCGCCGAAGGGCTACAAGCTGCTGGCCGCCGACTATTCGCAGATCGAACTGCGCATCATGGCGCATCTGGCCCAGGACGAAGGCTTGCTGCATGCATTCCGCAATGACCTGGACGTTCACCGCGCCACGGCGGCGGAAGTCTTCGGCGTCGAGCTGGAAAACGTCACCACTGACATGCGTCGCAGCGCCAAGGCGATCAACTTCGGCCTGATCTACGGCATGAGCGCGTTCGGCCTGGCCAAGCAGATTGGCGTGGACCGCAAGCAGTCACAGGCGTACGTCGACCGCTACTTCGCCCGCTACCCCGGCGTGCTGAACTACATGGAACGCACCCGCGCCCAGGCTGCCGAGCAAGGTTTCGTCGAGACCATCTTCGGTCGTCGCCTGTACCTGCCGGACATCAACGCCAAGAACCAGTCACTGCGCAAAGGCGCGGAACGCATGGCGATCAACGCGCCGATGCAGGGCACCGCTGCGGATATCATCAAGAAAGCCATGGTGGCGGTGAACGGCTGGCTGGACGAGTCCGGCCTGGATGCACGGGTAATCCTGCAGGTACACGATGAACTGGTGCTTGAAGTGCGCGAGGACCTGGTCGATCAGATCAGTGAACAGATCCGTCCGCACATGAGCGGCGCAGCAGAATTGGCCGTGCCGTTGCTGGTAGAAGTGGGGGTTGGCAACAATTGGGACGAGGCTCACTGAGCCTGAAATGGCGAACCTGTACGCAGGTTCGTCAAATATTGTAGGAAATGTGAACTTTTCTTCACTGCTGGAACTTAACCGTTTGGACAGGAGTCAGACGTGTCGATTGGTTGAAAAATCGATCGTGCTCCTAGTTGTGTTAAGTGTTGGCAGTTATCCAGATCCCACCCTAAGGTCTGGACCTTAAGCCCCGGAACTTCCCCCTCCCCATGCGAAGTCCGGGGTCTTTTTTGCCTGCGATTTACTCCGCAGGTGCCTTGTCTTCCAGTTCCATCCAGTCGGCCAGCACGGTGTAGGCCTCTTCCAGCCCCATGCGCTTGGGGGCCGAGAACAACTGGATGCTCACTGCATCGCCCCAGCCTTTGCGAATCTCGGCCTGAACCTTGAGCAGCGTGTTCTTGGCCGCGCCGTAGGTCAGCTTGTCGGCCTTGGTCAACAGAATGTGCATCGGCATGTTGCTGGCGATGGCCCAGTCCAGCATCAACACGTCGAAGTCGGTCATTGGATGACGGATATCCATCATCAGGATCAGCCCCTTCAGGCTTTCGCGGCTGCCCAGATAGGCTTCCAGGTGACGCTGCCAGTGCAGTTTGAGCGGGATGGGCACCTTGGCGTAGCCATAACCGGGCAGGTCGACCAGACGCCGATCTTCGTCCAGACCGAAAAAGTTCAGCAACTGGGTACGCCCCGGGGTCTTCGATGTACGCGCCAGGCTGGCGTGGGTCAGGGTGTTCAGCGCGCTCGATTTGCCCGCGTTGGAGCGACCGGCAAATGCGACCTCAAAACCTTCGTCGTCGGGGCATTGGTCGACCTTGGCGGCGCTGAGCATGAACGTGGCCTGTTGGCACAGACCGAGGATGGGGTTTTTGAGTTGCATGTGATTTCCGGTGAAGACCTGCCTGCAAGGGGTGCGGCAGGAGGTGTCGGTTTCGTTTGGATGCGTGCGCATATAATGACACACCTGTCCCCCGGCCCACACTCACACCGTATCAGCCCGCCCTGACGGACGTGCTGGAACATTCAGACATGACCTGCTTCACTGCTTATGCAAAAAGGCCGTCCTCGGTCGCCCATTTTTACAACCTCAGCGTTACACTAACGAACTCAGGCTTTCGCGTCCGGTCGAAACACCGTCGCTTGAAGGCGATTCAATCTGCTCAGGAGTAAAGCATGCGTAATCTGATCATCAGCGCCGCTCTGGTTGCCGCCAGTCTGTTCGGTATGTCCGCCCAGGCCGCCACGCCCATCGAGGCCGGCAAGCAATACGTCGAGCTGGCAAGCGCTGTGCCTGTTGCCGAGCCAGGCAAGATCGAAGTCGTCGAGCTGTTCTGGTATGGCTGCCCGCATTGCTACGCATTCGAGCCAACCATCAATCCGTGGGTTGAAAAACTGCCGTCCGACGTGAAGTTCGTACGCATCCCTGCCATGTTCGGCGGCCCTTGGGACGCTCACGGCCAGCTGTTCATCACCCTGGACACCATGGGCGTCGAACACAAGGTTCACGCAGCCGTATTCGAAGCCATCCAGAAAGGCGGCAAGCGTCTGACCGACAAGAATGACATGGCTGATTTCGTCGCCACACAGGGCGTGAACAAGGAAGACTTCCTGAAGACGTTCGACTCTTTCGCAGTCAAGGGCAAGATCGCCCAGTACAAGGAACTGGCCAAGAAGTACGAAGTGACCGGCGTTCCGACCATGATCGTCAATGGCAAGTACCGCTTTGACCTGGGTTCTGCCGGTGGTCCGGAAAAGACCCTGGAAGTTGCCGACCAGTTGATTGCCAAAGAGCGAGCGGCTGCCGCAGCCGCCAAGTAAGCGCACATCATGCGCCGCTGGGGCAAAGGCAGTACCCGTATCGTTGGCCTGCATGATCCGCAGGTCAACGAACATCATCTGCTGCAAAACGGCCTGCCGCAAGACGGCAGGCTGCGTTTGCTCAGTTTCAATATCCAGGTGGGTATCAGTACCCAGCGCTACCATCATTACCTGACGCGCAGCTGGCAGCACTTGCTGCCGCATGGCGGCAGGGCTGGCAACCTGCAGAAGATCGGCGACCTGATCAACGATTTCGATCTGGTGGCACTTCAGGAAGTCGACGGTGGCAGCATGCGCTCCGGCTTCGTCAATCAGGTCGAGCATCTCGCCCAGTTGGGTGGCTTTCCGTACTGGTATCAACAACTCAATCGCAATCTCGGGCGCCTGGCGCAGCACAGCAACGGTGTATTGAGCCGTCTGCGCCCGACCAAGATCGAGGATCACCCGCTGCCAGGCCCGGCCGGGCGCGGGGCGATTCTCGTGCGTTTCGGTGAAGGCGAGGATGCCCTGGTCGTGGTCATGATGCACCTGGCGCTGGGGACCCGAACCCGAACCCGGCAGCTGGCGTACATTCGCGAACTGATCGGCGGTTATCGCCATCAGGTGCTGATGGGCGACATGAACACCCACGCCAATGACCTGCTGGAACACTCGCCGCTAAGGGATCTGGGCCTTTTGGCGCCGCAGATAGAAGCGACCTTTCCGAGCTGGCGGCCACAACGCTGCCTCGATCACATTTTGCTCAGCCCGACCCTGACGCTCGAGCGCGTGCAGGTACTGGCGCAACCCATTTCCGATCACCTGCCTGTCGCTGTCGAGATTCGCCTGCCAGACTCATTGCGTGGGGACTCACTGCCTGTGCCCTCTGGTGGAAGCCTTGCATGAGCGACGACGCGGAGCGTTGGAAAGAGAAATACCTCAAAGGGATCGAGCAACAGGACACGCTCGAAAAGCGCTGGGATGCGCGGCTCGATTTGTTGCGACGCGGTCTGGTGCGCAGCAGTCTGGCGGCAGAAGGCTCTGACCGCGCCGTCGATGAATGCATGAAGGAAATGCGCGAAATCGTCCGCAAGGACGATATGGACGCGGGCCTGGCAGCCCTGATCCCGCGCCTCGAAAAAGCCGTACTGGACTCTGAACAACGCCGTGAAGTCAGGGCCGCGCAAATCAGCTCGGCGCTGACCGCACTGGTTGCACAGCTGCAGTCACTGCCGCTGCCACGCGACGTACGCAAGCCGCTCAAGCGCTTTGCCAAGGAGCTTGAAGAGCGCGCCTCCCAGGCCCGTGAGCTGCCCCTGCTGCTTGGCGAGTTGAGCAATTTGCAGGGCCAGGCCCTGACCCAGATTGAAAAACCTGAAGAAGGTCCCCGTCAGGGGCTGCTGCAACGCCTGTTCGGTTCGCGCGAGGGTCACGGCCACGAGCCTCATCCTGAGGCGGCTCATCCCGAAGACGCCGCCTCCTCGGCGCCGGAATCGCATGAACCCGACGTCGCGCCGCAAGCAGCGAATACTTACGCCCCGCCAGACGCGTCTCCTGTCGAAGCCGAGGCCGTTGATTCCACTGCCGCAGCCGCCGTTGCCGCAGACAGCACGCCGCCAACGCCGGCCCCGGAAACCGATGCGCCTGCCGCAGTGATACCCGCCGTTGCGACGCCTGAAGAACCTGCGCCATCGACCACCGCTGCGGACATTGCTCCAGCACCAACAGAGGCCGTCGCCGAACCTGCACCGATCACTGTCGAACCCATCGATTTCGCGGATCTCCTGGCGCCTGTCCCATCAGTGCCCTACCAACAGCGGCCCGCGCCAATCGACGTGCCAGTTGACGAACCCGACGCAGAGGCCGAGCAGCAGCGCGAGTCGGCAGAAGGCGAAGAAGGTTACGCGCTACCCTCCTCACCAGAGCCCAGCTATAGCTCGGTGGCGGCACACATTGAACAGACCCTGCTGGGCCTGCTGGACGACCTGACGCTCTCCGAGCACTTTCGCCCGCAGGTCGAGGACATGCAGTTACGCTTGAAACATGGGCTTAACTGGTACGAATTGCTGCCGATCCTCGACGATCTGGCGGTGCTGATGCTGGCGATCAACAACGGCGGCCAACAGGAGTTCGGCACTTACCTCAAGCAGCTCAATGAACGGCTCGAATCATTTCAGAGCCACCTGCAGGCCGCCAGTGAAGATCACGCCGAGGACCAGTCCACCGCGCGCGACCTGAACGACCAGTTGCGCGAACAGGTGGGCGGCCTGCAAAGCAGTGTTCAGGACGCCTCCGATCTGCCCAGCCTCAAGCGGGTGCTCGACAATCGGCTTGAGGCCCTGCTCGGCACCATGGATCACTACCAGCTCAAGCGCGATGCCCGCGAGCGCGAAGTGGCCTCGCGCCTGCAAGGTCTGGCGGCCCGCGTCGCGAGCATGGAGCAGGAGGCCCTGGGTTTCAGGACTCACCTGGAGGAACAGCGTCAAAAGGCCCTGATCGACCCGCTTACCGGACTGCCCAATCGTGCCGCCTGGGGCGAGCGCCTCGAACGGGAGATGGCCCGCTGGCACGAAGAAAAAAACAGCCTGCTGGTGTGCATTCTGGACCTGGACCATTTCAAACGCATCAACGATGGTTACGGGCACCTTGCGGGCGACAAGGTATTGAAGATCGTCGCCAATGTCCTCAGCAAACGCCTGCGCGCCGATGACTTCGTGGCACGGTTTGGCGGCGAAGAATTTGTCATGCTGCTGCCTGCGACACCTCCTGCCACCGGGCTGAAACTGCTCGATGAACTGCGCGCCGCCGTCGAGTCATGCCCTTTCCACTTCAAGGGCGAACGAGTCACCATCACTGTATCCATCGGCATGACGGCCTTTCGTCCGTCAGAGCGGAGCGACACCGCCATCAAACGTGCCGACCAGGCGCTTTACAAGGCCAAGGAGAACGGTCGCAACCGCATCGAACAGGGCTGACTGAAACATTTTGACCTGAACAAATGGCTGGTGCCCCATGCTATTTGTATACATTTTGTTATGATGTTTCATTTCCTGCCGACGCTGCCGACCTCATGAAGCTGTATTTATCCGCCTTTCTCATGCTCCTCCTCACTGCCTGTGCCAGCGGCCCAAGGCTGGACACCAGCCATCCTTCGGTAAATTTCGATGGCCGTGCTCAGTACGTGGTGATGCATTACACCTCGACGTCGCTGGAACACTCGCTGCAATTACTGACGCATGGCGAGGTCAGCGCCCACTACCTGATCGGTGACGACAGCAAAGCCACCATCTACAAGCTGGTCGATGAAAACGCGCGTGCCTGGCATGCCGGCGAAAGCGAGTGGGAAGGCCGCACCTGGCTCAACTCCAGCTCGATCGGCATCGAGATCGTCAATTCGGGTTTCAAGGAAACGCCGACAGGGCGCCTGTGGTATCCGTATACCGAAGCGCAGACCCAGTCGATCATTGTCCTGCTCAAGGACATCGTCAAACGCAACAGGATCGACCCCAAACACATCATCGGTCATAGCGACATCGCCCCATTGCGCAAGCAGGACCCGGGGCCATTGTTCCCGTGGAAACGCCTCGCTGCCGAAGGTCTGGGGAACTGGCCGGATGAACGCCAGGTTGCCCAGCGTCAGGCACTGCTGGCAAATAACCTGCCGAGCATCACCTGGTTCCAGCAGCAGTTGGCGCGCCTGGGCTACAGCACCCCGCAGACCGGTGAGCTGGATGTCGCGACACGTCAGGTACTGGCCGCCTTCCAGATGCACTATCGCCCGGCACGCTTCGACGGCGAGCCGGACGCACAGAGCGCGGCCATCCTGCAGGTGCTCAATCACTCGAATTGAAACGTATGAAGGCTGATACTCAGTCAACCGATGAGGGCCTGGTGCTCAAGCCCTCAGAGCGGTAACGCCATATAGAACTGCGTGCCCTGCCCCGGCCGTGAATAAACGCCCATGCGTCCGCCGTGCAGCTGGACAATCTCCTTGCACAGCGCCAGCCCGAGCCCGGCGCCGCCTTTCTTGCGGCCGACCTGGACGAAGGGCTCGAAGATCCGCCCCTGCTGCCCATAGGCAATGCCCTCGCCGTTGTCTTCGACACTGATGATCGCCCGCTCGCCGTGGCGCCTGGCCTGCAAGCGAATCAGGCCGTTCGGCGGCGTGTGCCGCAACGCGTTGTCCAGCAGATTGTCCAGTACCCGCTCCAGCTGAGACTGATCGGCATGCAGGCGCGGCATCGGCTCCTGCATATCCAGCATCAGCACAATATCCTGCTCCTGGGCCTGATCCTCGAAGCGCGCCTTGGCTTCCTGCAGCAACGTTTCGATGGAGCACGGCGCGAGTTTGAGCTTCTGCAGACCGTTCTGGTAACGCGAGAAATTCAGCAGGTCATTGATGAGCTGCATCAGGCGCTGCATTTCTTCGGTGACCGTATTGAGCAGGTCGGCCTCGCGGGACTCGGGAGCGAAATGCAAACGCTCCTGAAGAAGGCCAAACGCCATGTGCATGCCCGTGACCGGGGTGCGCAACTCATGCGACGCGCGCAGGACGAACTCGCTGCGTACCCGCTCGAAAGCACGCTGCTCGGTCACGTCGTGCAGCACCATCACCGCACCCAGGATGTGGCCCTTGGTGTGGCTGACCGGTGTCATGCTGTAGGTCAGCAGTCGCGACTCGCCGTCGATCTCGATGGCCAGGTCTTCCGGCGCGCGCTCCAGCGTTCCGCCCCGCAGCACCAGATGCAATTGCTCATCCAGCTCGGGACGGCCCAACGCCTCACCGAGACTGTGCCCGAGGCGACTCTCGTCCCATCCGAGCTGGCGCTGCGCAACAGGGTTGAGGTGCTCCAGGTGGCCCTGGCGATCAATCATCAACAGGCCATCGTCGATACTGTCGAGGACCGCTTGCAGACGCTGCTGGCCTGCCAGAAGCTCATCAACGTTGGTCGCCTGATGCTGACGCAGGGCTTCGGCCATGATGCCGAAGCGCCGGGTCAGCAGGTTCATTTCGGCGGCCGAGGAAATGGGCAGCGTGACCTCGTAATCACCCTCACCGATGCGATCGGCAGCCTTGGCCAGCGCCTCGATCGGCGCACCGAAACGGCGGGCGATGCCGTGCGCGGTGACAAAGCCGATGCACAGCACCGCCAGCCCGACCAGGCCCAGCAAGCCGGCGATCCACAATGCTCGATCCCTGGAATTGATCTCGGCGTTGCTGATGTTCTCCAACGCCTTGCGATGCACATCCATCAGACCGTTACGCAGCGTGTCGAAACTTTCGCTCAATTGCGAGTTGCCGCGTATGCCTCGCGGATCATTGCCGTATTGCTGCCAGGTGGCGATGAATCGCTGATAATCGCCTCGGGTCTTTTCAAAACCGTTGCGCACATTTTGCTGGGTGTCCTGCGCCGATCCTTCCTCCAGCAGCTCTTCAAACTGCTTCTGCATTCTTTGCAGCTCAGGCTCATTGCGACTGGAACCGGTCATCAACACCAACTGATCGCCCATGTTCTGGCGCAGCTTCAAGCCCAGATCGAGGATGGCGAAGTTATGCTGAATCAACGACTCCTGAGTACGAGCCATCTGCATGACACTGACGAGCCCCAGCAGCAATCCAAGCAAAGCGACCGTGATAAGCGCCGAAATGCTCAGAAAGAGGCGGGTGCGCAACTTCATGGCCAGCTTCATTTGAGGTATTTCATAGGTTGTACTGTTTTCGTTTGCGGTAAAGCGTCGAAGCATCGATACCCAGCGTCTTGGCGGCCTGATCAAGGGTTTCACTGGTTGCCAGTACGGCCCCGATGTGTGCCTTTTCAAGCTCGTCCAGACTCAAGGCTGCCCCCACCCGCGGTGCGTTGTTGGTCGGTTGCTCAGCCATGCCCAGATGACTGACCTCTACGCGTTCCTGTGGACAGATGATGCTGGCACGCTCGATCACGTTGCGCAGCTCACGAATGTTGCCCGGCCAGCGGTAATTGAGCAGCGCCGCGCGGGCCTCCTCGCTGAAGCCGCGAGCCGGACGAGCGTACTCCTTGACGAAGCGCGCCAGAAAGCGATCCGCCAGGGTCAGAATGTCTTCGCTGCGCTCACGCAGGGCGGGCAGATTCAGGGTGATCACGTTCAGGCGGTACAGCAGATCCTCACGGAAACGTCCGCTGCGCACCATGTCTTCAAGATTGAGGTTGGTGGCGGCCAGGATGCGCACGTCGGCACGTCGGGTCACCGGATCACCGACACGCTCGTATTCCTTGTCCTGAATGAAGCGCAGCAGCTTGGGCTGAAGCGTCAGCGGGAAGTCACCGATTTCGTCGAGGAACAGGGTGCCGCCATCGGCCTGATTGACGCGACCCAGCGTGCTTTCACTGGCACCGGTAAAGGCACCGCGGCTGTGGCCGAACAGCTCGCTTTCCATCAGTTCTGCGGTCAGCGACGGGCAGTTGATCGTGACGCAGGACTTCTTGGCCCGCTTGCTCCAGCCATGAATCGCCCTGGCCAGCTCGCCCTTACCGGTACCCGACTCACCCAGAATCAGGATGTTGGCATCGGTTACAGCAACCTGACGAGCCGTTTCCAGAATGGCCATCATCGAAGGGCTGTGGGAATCCAGACCATCCTTGGGCTTGCGAACCTCGCCTTCCAGTGCTTCAAGACGTGCAGACAGTTGCCTGACTTCAAGCTGCTTGGCCGTCGCAAGACGCAACTGGTCAGGACTGCACGGCTTGACCAGATAATCGGCTGCGCCAGCCTGAATGGCATCCACAGCCGTGTCCACCGCCGAATGGGCAGTCACGATCACCACACGCATCCACGGCGCCTGAATCCGCATCTGCGCCAGCACGTCCAGGCCGTTGTCTTCGCCCAGACGCAAATCGAGAAAGCACAGATCGAATACTTGACGCTGCATGAGCGTGTCGGCCTGGGCTGCGCTGTTGGCAGTGGCGACACTGTAGCCTTCGTCTTCCAGACAGTACCGGAAAGTGCGGAGGATGGCGGACTCGTCGTCCACAAGCAGAATACGGCCCTGATTCTCAGTGGCTGCTTCCATTTTTCCTACGCTCCTTAATGAATTGTCTCAGTTAGTCTCGGAATCATCGGGCAAGTTGCATGGTCAATTCTGATTGATTCTTCGGCATGCATGGTAGCTTTCTGATCAGCTAATGGCGAACAGCCTGATTAATCCGCGTTTATGCCGTTAAAACCGTCTATTCGGAGACGAAATCTCACCGCAAAAGGAACGCTTCTATGTTTTCACTGAAAAAGATTGCTCTGATCACGGCCGCCGCTGCGCTGCTGGGCAGCGGCCCGGTACTCGCCCAGCCTGACCTGCCTGCTCAGCTCACCGAGGCGCGTCAGGAAGGTTCGATCTGGACAGCTTTCGCGCTGAACAAGCATCTGAGCCCGTTCAAGATCGATGTGGGTGTCGAACAAGGCACTGCGACACTCAAGGGCAAGGTTGAAAACAAGGTGGACCGCGAACTGGCCGAGCGCATCGCGCTGGATACCAAAGGCATCGAGAAGGTCGACAATCAGCTGGAGGTGGACCCTTCTGTCGCCAGCGAGCCTGGCACCCGGACCAACATGGCTCAGCGGTTCGAAGATGCGACGCTGGTCGCGACGGTGAAATCCAAGCTGCTGTGGAGCAGCGTGACCGAAGCGCTGAATATCGAAGTCGACAGCAAGGACGGCGTCATCACCCTCAAGGGCCGAGCGCAAAGCCCCGAAGCGAAGGAGCTGGCCGGTAGCCTGGCCAGCAACACCGATGGCGTGGTCAGCGTCAACAACCTGATCAGCCTCAGCGCGGCCGACTCGATTGCCGCCAAGACCCAGCCACAGTCTCTGACCCCGACCGAGGAAATGAGTGACGCCTGGATCACCAGCAAGGTCAAGGCAAGCCTGATCTACAGCCGGACGCTGGATGGGCTGAACATCAAAGTGGATACCAAGGCCGGTGTTGTCAGCCTGAATGGCGTGGTTGCCAACTTCGCCGAGAAAGAACTGGCGGTGGAAATCGCGAAAAATATTCGTGGCGTCAAAGGCGTCAACGGCGACGCGTTGAAGGTCATGGCGCGCAGCGCAGGCTGACGGTTCAGAGCAAAGCGTCTAACGCTTCGTGCAGAACGCACGATTACAAAGGGGTAATCGTGCAGCTTGCTGGTAACATGCCCTTACCAAACTTATTAAGCCATTGATTTTAAAGGAATTTATATCGATTAAAAAACTGGCATGCAGTCTGCAATAACCCATTCAACAAAGGTCGGTACACAACGACCCATCAGATTGAATGCCCACTCAGGCCAGGGGATTTTGCAGATGAACAGCCAGCGTATTGCACAATTGCGTATCTCTCCCCTGCACATTCAGCAAGGTCTTTTTCTGCTCCTTGCCTTGCTCGTCACTCTGATCGCCATTCAGCAGTTCCAGCGTTGGAATCAAGCCAACGAGGCAGCTCAACCGAAACAGCAATTCATCCAGACCAGCAGCATCTCCTACCGCGGTGTTAGTGCACCAGCGGTCAATGACATGTCCTCAAGCCTGCGTAATGTCGACGGCCTGGTTTCTGTAGATGAAGTCGCTCCACAGCAAAAATGGGTTTTCTGACCCGACCTTAAAAGCAGCACCCCTTATTAAAACGGCATCAAAAGGAGTATCACCATGTTGAGTTGGGCAATCACGTTTCTGATCATCGCTATCGTCGCTGCAGTACTGGGCTTCGGTGGTATCGCGGGCACGGCTACCGGTATCGCCAAGATCCTGTTCGTCGTCTTCCTGGTGATGTTCGTTGTGTCGTTCTTCTTCGGTCGTCGCGGTCGAGGCTGATAATGCACACGTCATTTCGCACACTGGCCGCCGCCCTGTTGATGGGCGGTAGCGCCATGGTCATGGCAGCCAATGATGGACAGTCTCGGGTCAATGAGCTTCTGAGCTCCGCGCCCGAGTACCGCACCACCTGGGCGAAGGTCGTCAAGAAGGAAGAGCGTTTGCCGGATTGGGTGATCAACCTGTCCGGTGCTTCCGGGCAGCAGATGACAGCGGCCACTGAAGACGGTGACAACTATCTGGTTGGACCGCTTTGCGAAACGGCCGATACGTGCAAAAGCAAGCGCCTGATCGTGGCTTTCAGCCTCGACAAGGAAGATGCTTACGCCATGTTGGTTGAGGTGCCTGCCGGTCTTCCTGCAGACAAATCGCCAACACGTCACGCGACTTACCGTTACCTGGGTAAGCCTGACGAGGGTATGCAAAAGCTCTTGAATGAAGAGCTGCGCAAAGACCCGAACTGGTATTGATCCAGAAGAAAGGTGTCGGCTTCAGGAGTCGACACCTTTCGGCTTTGTGCGGCCTGAGGAAGGTACGCGCATGACCAGGGGGCCGGGACGCGTTGATCAAGTGGATCGGCGTGACCTAGGGGTACAGGGAGTACCTCCGCCAAGGGCCGGGTCAGGCAAGCCGCCGTGCAGGTTCACGAGAATGCGTCGACCTTTCGAACGCCTCCCGCGACCCTGTACGGCGCTTTATATTTACCCTCTCGCTTCGCCCTCGCCTTAAATTGCATCTCTCGGCAGCATCAGCCCCAGCGGCAGCCTTACGCGTGCTTCCAGTCCGCCTCCCGAACGATTTCTCAACTCGACGTTGCCGCCGTGCATGGCAGCGATACGCTTGACGATGGCCAGGCCGAGGCCGGTGCCCTTGCCACTGCGTGCGCGATCACCGCGAATGAACGGGTTGAAGATGGTGTCCAGCTCGGACGGATCGATGCCCGCCCCCCTGTCCAGCACGCTCAACACCACGTAGGGCGCGTTTCGGTCGCCGGATACGTAGGCGGCGACTTCGATACCGTTACCGGCATGGTGCTTGGCATTGCCAATCAGGTTGGTCAGCAGGCGCTTCATCGACACGCGGCGTAGCGGGAAGGGCGGAATGGGCTCCAGGCACAGACGGATGCTGTCTTCGTCGTCATTGAAGGGGGCGACCACATCGCGCACCAGGTGCCCCAGATCGACCTCTTCGATCTCTTCGTCGCGCCCATCGCGGATGAAGGCCAGGAACTGATCGAGAATGGCGTCCATGTCTTCGATATCGCGCACCATGCCTTCGGAGAACTCATTGTCGTTCATCAGCTCCAGAGACAGGCGCAGGCGCGTCAGCGGCGTGCGCAAGTCGTGGGAAACACCGGCCAGCATCAACTCGCGTTCCTGCCCGGCCTGCTCGACGTCTTCGGCCATCTGATTGAAGGCCCGGTAGACTTCGGTCATCTCGCTCGGCGTGTCACTCACCGGCAGCCGTACGCTGCGCCCCTGCCCCAACTGGCGCGCCGCAAACACCAGACGCTTGAGCGGCTGATTCAACTGGCGTACGAAAATCCAGGCTGATGCCGTGGAGAGCAATCCGATGGCCAGGAACCAGCCCAGCACGTTCCAGATTTTCTGACCGCGCAACGGGTGCGGATACAGCGGCACTTTCAGCCAGCCGTCACCCAGGCTCGGCGCTCGCACCCACAGCGCGGGCGGCGCGTGTACGCGCAGACGCACTTCCGTATCGGCACCCAGCTCGGCCTGCATCTGTCGCTGATAGATCTCACTGTAAGGCCAGTGCTGCTCGCCTTCCGGCACGCCACCGCCCACTACCCGAATCAGGCCCGCCGCCTCGGCAATCGCCTCGCGATCGTTTTCACCGGCGGCCCAGTACGCGCGCAGGGTCAGAGCAACACCGTGGCTGTATTGCCTGTCGACCAGCACGTCTTCGTTCATCAGCAGATAAACCAGCGTCAGCGCCTTGGAAAACAGCACGACGATGAGCACCAGCCAGAGCGTGCGGGAGAAAAAGCTTTGCGGGAACCAGAGCGGAGTCTTCATAACTGCAGCCATACACTTTGCAGGGCGAGCGAGGCTCGCAGGTTTGCCGAACGCGGGCCGGACCCGATGGACGAACGCAAAAAACCAGTACGTCGATAAACCTGTAAAAGATTATCGACGTAACTGGCAGCAATGACGGATGTCTGTGCCGACAACCGGGTTATCAGCGACTTCCGGCACCGTCCGGAACGAATACATAGCCCACGCCCCAGACCGTCTGGATATAACGGGGCTTGGAAGGGTCCGGTTCGATCAGGCGACGCAGACGGGAAATCTGTACGTCGATGGATCGTTCCAGCGCATCCCACTCCCGGCCACGCGCCAGGTTCATCAGTTTGTCGCGGGTCAGCGGCTCGCGAGCGTGCATGACCAGCGCTTTCAGTACCGCGAATTCCCCGGTAGTGAGCATGTGCACTTCTTCACCGCGCTTGAGCTCGCGGGTTGCCAGAGACAGCACGTAGTCACCGAAACTGACCGACTCGTCTTCGCTGCCGGGTGCGCCGGGCACCGGTGCCGCCTGACGACGTAACACCGCCTTGACCCGCGCCATCAGCTCGTCCGGGTTGAACGGCTTGGCCAGATAATCATCAGCACCCAGTTCGAGCCCCTTGATGCGGCTCAGCTCATCGCCCTTGGCGGTCAGCATGATAATCGGCACCTGATTGTTCGCGGCACGCAGACGACGACAGGCTGAAAGGCCGTCTTCGCCGGGCAGCATCAGGTCCAGCACCACGAGGTTGAAAACCTCACGGGCCAGCAGCCGGTCCATTTGTTCCACATTTGCCACGGCGCGGGCACGATAGCCCTTGCTGGTGAAAAAACGTTCCAGGAGACTGCTCAGCCCCGGATCGTCATCGACAATAAGGATTTTTTCGCCTTCGGCATTTTGTGCGGTGCTGCTCATCGGATGCTCCTCTGATCTCGGGGCGCATTATGGCGTAGCTGCGGTGATGCGCACCTTGTGCATTGTTAGCAGATTTTACTGGAGGCGACACTTGTGCCTGCTTTTTCGCCGAAAAAACACCACATTTGTCGGCCGATCCCCTAATCCGGCTTCGCTGGGTATAATGCGCCGCCCTCGAAGTCAGGCAACGCCGGACTCATGGCGGTTCGCCAGCCCTGAAAATAAATGCTGGCGCACGATACCCAGGCAAGGCAATTCGTACATAGCCCAGTTTTTTGCTCACAACTCCAGGTGGTTTTATGGACAGCATCAACAGCCGCATCGCCGAAGAACTCGGCGTACGCCCACAACAGGTCGCAGCGGCCGTAGCACTACTGGATGAAGGCTCGACCGTGCCCTTCATTTCCCGCTACCGCAAGGAAGTGACCGGCAGTCTTGATGACACGCAACTGCGCCATCTGGAAGAGCGCCTGCGTTATCTGCGTGAACTGGACGAGCGGCGCGTCAGCATTCTTGCCAGCATCGAAGAGCAAGGCAAGCTGACCCCGGAGCTGGCGCGCGATATCAAGCTGGCCGACACCAAGACCCGCCTCGAAGACTTGTACCTGCCTTATAAGCAGAAACGCCGTACCAAGGGCCAGATCGCTCTTGAAGCCGGGTTGGGCGAACTGGCCGACGGCCTGTTCAATGACCCGAGTCTGGCTCCTGAAGCAGAAGCAGCCCGCTTCGTCGACGCGGATAAAGGCGTGGCTGATATAAAGGCTGCGCTGGAAGGCGCCAAGTACATTCTGATGGAGCGCTTTGCCGAAGATGCCTCGCTGCTGGACAAGCTGCGCAGCTTCCTCAAGCAGGAAGCGGTGATCAGCGCACGCGTGGTGCCGGGCAAGGAAGAGGAAGGCGCCAAGTTCCGCGACTACTTCGAACACGACGAACCGCTCAAGAGCATGCCGTCGCACCGTGCGCTGGCGATTTTCCGCGGTCGCAACGAAGGCTTCCTGAGCTCGGCGCTGAAAGTCGGTGAAGAATTGCCGGGCGCCATGCACCCGTGCGAGCTGATGATCGGTGAGCGCTTCGGTATCCAGAACCAGAACCGCCCGGCAGACAAATGGCTGGCCGAAGTGGTGCGCTGGACCTGGAAGGTCAAGCTGTACAGCCACCTGGAAACCGATCTGCTGGGCGAGCTGCGTGACGGCGCGGAAACCGAAGCGATCAATGTCTTCGCCCACAACCTGCACGACCTGCTGCTCGCCGCCCCGGCCGGCCAGCGCGCCACGCTGGGGCTCGATCCTGGCCTGCGTACCGGCTGCAAGGTCGCCGTAGTCGATGCCACCGGCAAACTGCTCGACTACGCCACCGTCTATCCGCACGTTCCGAAGAACCAGTGGGACCAGACCATCGCCGTACTGGCCGCACTGTGCGCCAAGCATTCGGTCGACCTGATTGCCATCGGCAACGGCACCGCCAGCCGCGAAACCGACAAGCTGGCTGCCGACCTGATCAAAAAATACCCAGACCTGAAAATGACCAAGGTCATGGTCTCCGAAGCAGGCGCTTCGGTGTACTCGGCATCGGAACTGGCCGCCAAGGAATTCCCAGACCTCGACGTGTCGATCCGTGGCGCGGTGTCCATCGCCCGTCGCTTGCAGGACCCGCTCGCCGAACTGGTGAAGATTGATCCGAAATCCATCGGGGTCGGCCAGTATCAGCACGACGTTTCGCAGCTCAAGCTGGCGCGCGGCCTGGATGCAGTGGTGGAAGACTGCGTGAACGCCGTGGGCGTGGACGTGAACACCGCCTCCGTGGCGCTGCTGGCACGCATTTCCGGCCTCAACACCACGCTGGCGCAGAACATCGTTGCGCATCGTGATGAAAACGGCGCGTTCAAGACCCGCGCGGCGCTGAAGAAAGTCAGCCGCCTGGGCGAAAAGACCTTTGAACAGGCCGCCGGCTTCCTGCGCGTCATGACCGGTGACAACCCGCTGGACGCGTCCGCCGTTCACCCGGAAGCCTACCCGCTGGTGCAGCGCATCGCGGCTGAAACCGACCGCGATATTCGCTCGCTGATCGGCGACGCCAGCTTTCTCAAGCGTCTGGACCCGAAGAAATTCACCGACGAGACCTTTGGTCTGCCGACCGTGACCGACATCCTTCAGGAGCTCGAAAAGCCGGGCCGCGATCCGCGTCCGGAGTTCAAGACCGCAGAGTTCCAGGACGGGGTCGAAGACCTCAAGGACCTGCAACTGGGGATGATCCTCGAGGGCGTGGTCACCAACGTCACCAACTTCGGTGCGTTCGTCGATATCGGCGTGCATCAGGACGGGCTGGTGCACATCTCGGCGTTGTCCGAGAAGTTCATCAAGGACCCGCGTGAAGCAGTCAAGGCCGGTGATGTGGTGAAAGTGAAGGTCATGGAAGTCGATATCCCGCGCAAACGCGTCGGCCTGTCGATGCGCATGAGCGACACGCCCGGCGAGAAAATCGATGGCGCGCGCGGTGCCCGTCCGGGTTCTTCGCCTCGCCAGAACAACGCCCCGCGCAAGGAAACCAATGCACCAGCGCCCGCCAACAATGCCATGGCATCGCTGTTCGCCAATGCCAAGCAACTGAAGAAGCGCTGATGGACATTCCTGAAGATCTGACCCACAGCGCCTACTTCAAGATGCTCGGCTGTGAGCTGCGGCGTCTGGACGAGGGCGTTGCCGAAGTTGCGTTGCCGCTGGAGGCGCACCTGCGCAATCGCGGCAACGTGATGCACGGCGGTGCAATCTTCAGCCTGGTCGATATCGCCATGGGCCTGGCCTGTTCCAGCGTTCACGGTTTCGACCAGCGCAGCGTGACCATCGAGTGCAAGATCAACTACGTGCGTGGAGTCTCCGAAGGCGAAGTCCTGTGCATCGCCAGGGTCCTGCACGCGGGTCGCCGCACGCTGGTGGTCGAGGCCGAAGTCGTTCAGGGCGACAAGCTCGTTGCCAAAGCCCAGGGCACATTTGCGGTCATCTAGACCCGAAAAGAGGCGATGAACACAATCACTGCAAACTGAACCTAGCCGTATCGACATCATTTGGGTTAATTTCGGCACCATTAGCGTGGTGCCGAGTCCATTTGGGTAGTACGACAAAGAGCAGTGATTGTGAACGGGCGTTACCGACCAACCAGGCGACTACGCCAGTTCCTTTCTTCACCCTTGTAGACCGTCAAGTCCACCCCCATATCGGGGCGACCGATGCGTGAAGGATTACACCTTGAGCGAATTTTTGAACCGCCGTCTTGCCTTGCTCGGCGAGCGCAACAACCTCTCTTTGCTGGAGCAATGCCTGCACGGTATAGAGCGTGAGTGTCTGCGCGTTACTGCAACGGCAGAACTGGCCTGCACGCCTCATCCGCAAGCTCTGGGTGCCGCACTGACCAATGGCCAGGTCACGACCGATTATTCCGAATCGCTGCTGGAGTTCATCACACCAGCCTTGAAGAACCCGGCCGAGACCATCGACAACCTGGACCGTATCCATCGCTTCGTTTACAGCAAGCTGGGCGACGAGCTGCTGTGGAGCCCGTCGATGCCCTGCCCGTTGCCCGACGAAGAGCACATCCCGATCGCGTATTACGGCACGTCGAACATCGGCAAGCTCAAGTATGTCTATCGCAAGGGTCTGGCGCTGCGTTATGGCAAGACCATGCAGTGCATTGCCGGCATTCACTACAACTTCTCGTTGCCGGAAGACGCCTGGGCGCTGCTCAAGCAGACCGAAGACTTTGCAGGCGATGCGCGCGACTACCAGTCGCATTCCTACATCGCGCTGATTCGTAATTTCCGCCGCTACAGCTGGCTGTTGATGTACCTGTTCGGTGCTTCACCGGCACTCGACGCGGGGTTCCTGCGCGGCCGCAAGCATCAGCTGGAGCAACACTTCGACGCCGACACCCTGTATCTGCCGTACGCCACCAGTCTGCGCATGAGCGACCTGGGTTATCAGAGTGACGCCCAGGCCGACCTGACCCCTTGCTACAACGATCTGGTCAGCTACACCGACAGCCTGCGCAAGGCCGTGGCCACGCCGTACAAGCCTTACGTCGAGGTCGGCACTCATGACCAGAACGGCGAGTGGGTGCAGCTCAACACCAACGTGCTGCAGATCGAGAACGAGTACTACTCCAACATTCGCCCCAAGCGCGTGACCTATAGCGGCGAACGCCCCATTCAGGCGCTGGTGGCCCGTGGTGTGCAGTACGTCGAAGTGCGCTGCCTGGACATCAACCCGTTCCTGCCGACCGGCATCAGCCTGGAGCAGTCGCGCTTCATCGATGCGTTCGTGCTGTATTGCGCCCTCGAGGAAAGCCAGCAACTGGCCCGCCACGAGTGCTCCAACGCAAGCTCGAACTTCCTGTCAGTGGTCAAGGAAGGGCGTCGCCCGGGCCTGAGCCTGATGCGTGACAACCGCCCTGTCGATCTCAAGACCTGGGCAACCGAGCTGATGGAGAAGATCACACCGATTGCCCGCTTGCTCGATCAGGCGCAGGGCACCGATGAGCACCTCAAGTCGATTGCCGTGCAACAGGCCAAGATCGACGATACCGCGCTCACACCGTCTGCTCAGGTGCTGGCCAGCATGGAAGCGCATAACGAGGGCTTTACCGCGTTCTCCCTGCGCCAGAGTCAGGTCCACGCCGAATACTTCCGCACTCACCCGCTGAGCGCTGAGGAACAGGCAGACTTCGAAGCCCAGGCCAAAACCTCGATTGAGGAACAGGCCGAGCTGGAAGCGACCGAGGAAGTGGTGGATTTCGACACGTTCGTGGGTTCGTATCAGGCGAGCATTCTGTCGATCAGTAACTGATCGTGCAATTACTGTGGGGAGATTGCTCACGAAGGTGCCGGTGCAGGCGCGACTATCGTGCGGCGCTCTGCGTCGCATGCCTTTCTGGACGCTCCGCGTCCTCTTGACGACGCAGAGCGTCGAGAACTGCGTTCCCACGCTGGAGCGTGAGGAACGATCATCTCAACTATCGTGCCCAATGCTCTGCGCTTCTGCCCGAAGGGCGTGGGTGAGCTTGCTCACGAAAGGGACGGTTCAAACGCCCCTTTCTGGGGGCTTGTTCCAGCCTCTTCGTGAGCAAGCTCACTCCCACAAAATATAGTCCGCCCCCAGGCTTATATCGCCTTTTCGAAGATCTTCGAATTACGCTGGTAGTTGTACAGCGAGGCGCGGGCGCTTGGCAGGCGGTCGACGCTGCTGGGTTCGAAACCGCGCTCGCGGAACCAGTGTGCGGTGCGGGTGGTGAGGACGAACAGGGTCTTGATACCCAAAGCCCGGGCGCGGTTTTCAATGCGCTCCAGCAGTTCATCGCCACGGCCACCGTGCCGGTATTCCGGGTTGACCGCCAGACACGCCAGCTCGCCCGACTCCGAATCGGCAATCGGATACAGCGCAGCACAGGCGATGATCAGCCCTTCGCGCTCGACCACGCTGAACTGGGTGATCTCGCGTTCCAGCACCTCGCGGGAACGACGCACCAGAATGCCCTGCTCTTCCAGCGGCGTGATCAGGTCCATCAAACCGCCGACATCCTCGATAGCCGCTTCGCGCACCAGTTCGAACTGTTCCTGCGCGACCAGCGTGCCGCCGCCGTCACGGGTAAACAGCTCGGTGAGCAGCGCGCCGTTCTCGGCATAACTGACGATATGGCTGCGCGCCACACCGCCACGGCAGGCCTCGGCCGCAGCGTCCAGCAATTCCGCCTGATAGTTGGCACCCAGACGCTGCAGGTGCGCGGGCACCTGTTGCGGACGCAGTTCGCGCACCAACCGGCCCTGCTCGTCCAGCAAGCCGGTTTCGGCGCCGAACAGCAGCAGTTTGTCAGCAGCCAGATCGATGGCCGCGCGGGTGGCGACGTCTTCACAGGCCAGGTTGAAAATCTCGCCGGTCGGCGAATAACCCAGTGGCGACAGCAGCACGATATGGCGCTCGTCCAGCAGGCGATTGATGCCCTTGCGGTCGACGCGGCGCACTTCGCCGGTGTGCTGATAATCGACCCCCTCAAGCACGCCGATAGGCCGTGCGGTGACGACATTGCCGCTGGTCACTCGCAAGCGCGAGCCCTGCATGGGCGAGGCGGCCATGTCCATCGACAGACGCGCCTCGATCGAAATACGCAACTGACCCACGGCATCGATCACGCACTCCAGCGTTTCGGTATCGGTGATCCGCAGGTCGCGGTGGTAACGCGGCGTAATCCCGCGCTGGGCCAGACGGCTCTCGATCTGCGGACGCGAGCCGTGCACCAGCACCAGACGCACACCCAGGCTGTGCAGCAGCACCAGGTCGTGGACGATATTGCCGAAATTGGGGTGCGCAACGCCGTCGCCGGGCAGCATGACGACGAAGGTGCAATCGCGGTGAGCATTGATGTACGGAGACGCGTGGCGAAGCCAGTTGACGTATTCGGGCATGACAACAAGAGCCTGTAGAAAAAATGGACGAAGAAAAGAAGCACGCACAACGGTGTGGTGGTTATCGTCGGAACAGGCTTGGCAGCACGCGCAGTCTCCTTTTACTCAAGATGCTTTGATTAACAAACACGGGGTATGCCTGACTCACTGGGGCGTCAGGCAGTAATGTTCGATCAGTTGACGTAACAGACGCACTGTAGGGTCAAGACGTGACATTTCGAGGTATTCCCCCGGCTGATGCGCACAGGCGATGTCGCCCGGGCCGAGCACCAGTGTCTCGCAGCCGAGGCGCTGAAGATAAGGCGCTTCGGTGCCGAATGCTACTGCGGCAGCGGTATGACCGGTCAGACGTTCAGCGACACGCACAAGTTCAGCGTCAGCGATCTGCTCGAACGGCGCACATTCGGGGAACAGCGGTGCGTAGTCGATCTGTACCTGGTGCAGCTCGGCCAGCGGCTGCAGCTTCTGCCGAATCGCCGAGCGCAGCATCTCCGGGTCCATGCCCGGCAGCGGACGCAGGTCGAACTCCAGCGAGCACTGGCCACAAATCCGGTTCGGGTTGTCGCCGCCATGAATACAGCCCAGGTTCAGCGTCGGCTGCGGCACAGTGAATTGCGGGTTGCGGTACTTCGCCTGCCACTGCGTGCGCAGGCCCTTGAGTTCGCTGATGGCGTCGTGCATGGCTTCGAGTGCGCTGTGCCCGAGGCTCGGGTCGGAGGAATGACCGCTGCGCCCGAGAATATCGATGCGCTCCATCATCACGCCCTTATGCAGGCGGATCGGCTTGAGCCCGGTCGGCTCGCCAATCACTGCCGCACGACCCAGCGGGCGTCCGGCGTCGGCCAGCGCGCG
The DNA here is from genome assembly GCF_030208985.1 of Pseudomonas sp. MEJ108. Classification (NCBI taxonomy): domain Bacteria; kingdom Pseudomonadati; phylum Pseudomonadota; class Gammaproteobacteria; order Pseudomonadales; family Pseudomonadaceae; genus Pseudomonas; species Pseudomonas sp. MEJ108. The sequence continues at coordinate 139,074 of NZ_JARVSW010000006.1, read as the reverse complement.
GGCACCGGCCATCGAGCTTTCCTCGTCGCAGGTGGCGAGGATCAGCAGCGGCTGCTTGAACGGCTGGTCAAGAAGGCCACGCACCGCTTCGATGACCAGCGCAAAGAAGCCCTTCATGTCACAACTGCCCAGCCCGACCCAGCGGCCATCCACCTCGGTCAGCTTCAAGGGGTCGGTTTTCCACAGTGCCTCGTCGAACGGCACGGTATCGCTGTGCCCCGCCAGTACCAGGCCGCCCGGGCCTGTACCGTAGGTCGCCAGCAGATTGAACTTGCCGGGGGAAACTTGCTGGATGTCGCAGGCAAACCCCAGATCGCCGAGCCATCCGGCCAGCAGATCGATGACGGGGCGGTTGCTCTGGTCCAGGGAAGGCTGAGTGCAGCTCACCGAGGGTACGGCGATCAGCGCGGCGAACTGGTCTTTCATGGACGGCAACGGCATGGACGCTTCCTGTAATCGAGACGGAACACGGCCCATCATAGGGCCATAACAACCCAGGAATAAACCGTTTCGGGCCATGTCCTGTACACTGACGGCCTCGGCAGCCGTTCAATCATGGGCTGCGCTCCCGTTTATCCGTATCAGCGTTTGGATTCCCCCGGCCATGCAAAAAGAAACAGAAATCAAACTCCGCGTCAGCCGCGAGACCCTCGCTGCACTGCGTGAACACCCGTTGCTCAAGAAGCGCAACAAGAGTGGCTGGGAGCGCCTGGAACTGTCGAACCAGTATTTCGATACCCCCGAAGGTGAGCTGGCGCAGGCCAAAGTCGCCCTGCGCATCCGCCGCGACGGCGATCAGATCATCCAGACCATGAAAACTCGCGGGCAAAGCGTGGCCGGCCTGTCCGAGCGCAATGAGTACAACTGGGACCTGAGCAAGGCCAAGCTGGACCTGAAGAAGCTCGAAGGCGATTGCTGGCCTGAGCAACTGGCCGATCTGGACAAGAAAACCATCAAACCGCTGTTCACCACCGATTTCGTGCGTGAGAAAGCCGAGATTGCCTGGGGCCGTGGCAAGGCCAAAGTGGTGATCGAAGCCGCACTGGACCTGGGCCAGGTGGTTGCGGGCAAGCAGAAGGAAGAAATCTGCGAGCTGGAACTCGAGCTGCGTGAAGGCGAGCCTGCCGCGCTGCTGGAACTCGCCGCCGAGCTGGCTGCAACGCTGCCGCTGATGCCGTGCGATATCAGCAAGGCCGAGCGCGGCTACCGTCTGCTCGATGCCAGCAGCTACTCGCTGAGCCTGCACGCGCCCGCCCTGAATGCTGAAACGCCGCTGGACGACGCTTATTCCGCGCTGGCCTGGCATCTGTTGGGCAGCAGCCAGCGTCTGGCCGAGCAATACCGTTTCAACGGCCACTGGCGCCTGCTGCAGGACTGGGTCGAGATGCTCGCCGAACTGCGTGCTCTGACCAGCAGCCTCGGTCAGGCCGCGCCACGCACTTCGACCGCACAACTGCGTACTGCGCTCGACGCCTTGCTGGAAGACTGGCGACCGCTGGTTCAGGCCGGGCAGGACGATGCCGATGTACGCGGTGCCGCCCACGAGCAATTCCTCGAAGAATTGCAGGACACGCGCTGGGGCGAGTTCTCGCTGAATACCTCACGCTGGTTGCTGGCCCGCAACTGGACCACCGAACGCAACACCCGCGGCAATCGTCAGGGCGCCGCGCTGTTGAGCAGCTGGCTGCCACGCCTGCTGGGCGAAGAAGCCACGTCCCTGCAACTGAGCCGTTATCAGCAGCAGCCGGAAGACCTGGCCGAGCAACTGCCGCGCATCGAGCGCATCCAGTCCTGGCTGCACCGGGCACGCGGCGCGCTGGACCTGCCGGAGCTGGACCGTCTGTACGGCGAACTGCGCAAGCTGGAAGAACTGGCGCACCTGGACATCAGCGACGAAGTCCTCGATGCCCGCGTGCAACAGGCAATCACCGTCTTCCAGAGCCGTGCCTGGAAAACCCTGCTGCGCTTGTAAGGCTGGATCAGAAGGCCGTAGAAGCCTGAAACGTTTTAGGGCCGCTTCGCAGCCCATCGCGGACAAGTCCGCTCCTACGCCCTCCGGGCAGAAGCACTGCTGCAGGCCAGATCATTCAGCGTCATACGCAAGTCCGCTTTTGATTCTGCCCGAAGGGCGTGGGAGCAGACCGGGCGACGCTGCGCTTGTACATGATCTCCCGTTTTTTGTAGGAGCGGACTTGTCCGCGAACTGCCGGAAACCGGCAGCAAAACCAGCCACCTCGGTGCACGAGGCACAACCGAGGCGGGCGCAACTCCGGGCACCAGCCCCGTCAGCGCAACAGCGGCAGGCTGGTCGTGGATTTGATCTCGGAGAGGGCCACTGTCGAGTTCACTTCCTGAATACCGGGTACCAGCGACAGTTTTTCGAAAAAGAACCGCTCGTACGCCTCGATATCCGGGGTCACGATGCGCAGCAGAAAATCCACCGATCCCATCAGCACATAGCACTCCAGCACCTCCGGGAAGCCACGAATCGCGTCGGTGAACTCGGTGAAGTTGGAGCGCCCGTGGGCGTTGAGTTTCACCTCGGCGAATATCTGCGTGTTCAGACCGATTTTCTTGCGGTCCAGCAACGCCACCTGACGGCGAATCACCCCTTCATCCTTGAGCCGCTGTATGCGGCGCCAGCAGGGTGATTGCGACAGACCGACCTGCTCGGCAATCTGCGCACTGGAAAGCGAAGCATCTTCCTGCAGCAGCGCCAGAATCCTGCGATCGTAACTGTCCAGCTCGATTTGCATAATTAATTTTCCGAAATAGCCTGCAGCGCATTAACAAGTCTTATAAAGACTAATCCACCCAATGATGGACCAGAAATTTCTTTTCACGCATGCAAAGATTTCCAGCATCCTTGTGGAGTATCAGCATGCCCAATCTCGAAGCCGTCACCCTCCCTTCGCAGCGTCCAGATAGCTGGTCGTCCAGCAATGCGCAGTGCTGCGCACGCTACCGTGTCTGCGCCGAAGCCGAGCCTGCCTTGCTCTGTCAGGTGTTGAACCTGTTTGCCATGCAGTACCTGATTCCCGACCAATTGAGTGCTGTGCAACAAGAGAGCCTGCTGCTCATCGACCTTCAGGTTTCCAGATTGAGCTGGCATCGAGCACAGGTGATTGGCGAAAAAATGCGCAACCTGATCGACGTCTGCTCAGTGGAAGTCGAGCAGGTCGACGCCCGGAACACCGCGCAATCCCGTGCCGCCCTGGCGACGGGCTGAATCAATTCGCCTGCTCCGGCAATTCCCGGTCGCATAGAACCCATAACGCTGTCACGCTTGGCGTCTACTCTTGTTCATCGTCCAATGACGAATTGCCTCAAGGAGCGCACATGGCAGCCCTGGCCCCCTCTTCACAGGATCGCTGGCTCGATCTGAATGATGTGTTGCGTGATCTGGTTGCCGAAGGCTATCTCGGCCAGGACGACGCGGAAACGGCACTCACCCAACGTCGCAGTGCGGTGAACATTCAGCTGCACCCCCTCGAGTTTCTCGCTTCGCTGCAGTTTGACGATCTCAAGCGGCCGGGCAAGAAGCTGGACGTGGAAACCCTGACCGCCTGGCTGGCCAAAGCCTGTGGCCAGCCTTACATGCGTATCGACCCGCTGAAGATCAACGTCGCGGCGGTCACGCCACTGATGTCCTACGCCTTTGCCCAGCGCCACAAGATTCTCGCCGTGGCGGTCGATCGCGAATCGGTGACCATCGCCAGCGCGCAGCCGTATGTGCGCTCATGGGAAGCCGACCTGGCGCATGTGCTCAAACTGCAGATCAAACGTGTGGTCGCCAACCCGGCAGACATCCAGCGCATGGCGATGGAGTTTTTCAGGCTGGCCAAGTCGGTCAGCGGCGCCAGCGCCTCCGAGCAAAAAATGAGCAACATGGGCAACTTCGAACAGTTGCTCAAGCTCGGTGCCAGCGATCAGGAGCCTGACGCCAACGACGCGCACATCGTCAATATCGTCGACTGGCTGTTCCAGTACGCCTTCCAGCAACGCGCCAGTGATATTCACATCGAGCCGCGCCGCGAACAGGGCACCGTGCGCTTTCGCATCGACGGGGTGCTGCACAACGTTTACCAGTTTCCGGCGCAGGTGATCATGGCGATTGTCAGCCGACTGAAAAGCCTGGGCCGGATGAACGTCGCCGAAAAACGCAAACCACAGGACGGGCGGGTCAAGACCACCACGCCTGAGAATCGCGAAGTGGAGTTGCGCCTGTCGACCCTGCCGACCGCGTTCGGCGAAAAAATGGTCATGCGGATCTTCGACCCCGAGGTATTGCTCAAGGACTTCGACCAACTGGGCTTTTCCAGTGACGACCTGCGGCGCTGGCAGGAAATGACCCGCCAGCCCAACGGCATTATTCTGGTTACCGGTCCGACCGGTTCAGGCAAGACCACCACGCTGTACACCACCCTCAAGAAGCTGGCGACCTCCGAGGTCAACCTGTGCACCATCGAAGATCCCATCGAGATGGTCGAACCGGCCTTCAACCAGATGCAGGTTCAACACAACATCGACCTGAGCTTTGCCGCCGGCGTGCGCGCGCTGATGCGCCAGGACCCGGATATCATCATGATCGGCGAGATTCGTGACCTGGAGACCGCCGAAATGGCGATTCAGGCGGCACTCACCGGCCACCTGGTGCTGTCGACGCTACACACCAACGATGCGCCCAGCGCAATCAGCCGGATGCTCGAACTGGGTGTACCGCATTACCTGCTCAAGGCGACCATCCTCGGCGTCATGGCACAGCGTCTGGTGCGCACCCTGTGCCCACACTGCAAGGCGCCCATCAACCTCAACGAGACCGACTGGCAAACCCTGACCCGCCCCTGGCAGGCACCGGTGCCGCCTGGCGCGCATCAGGCGGTCGGCTGCGTGGAGTGTCGCGATACCGGCTACCGGGGCCGGGCGGGTGTTTACGAGATCATGGTCATGTCCGACAACATCAAGGCATTGATCTCGGCGGACCTGGACCTGACTGCCATGCGTCGTCAGGCATTCAAGGAAGGAACGCGCAGCCTGCGTCTGTCCGGCGCGCAGAAAGTCTCGGCAGGCCTGACTACACTCGAGGAAGTGCTGCGAGTGACACCGCAGAGCGAACAACGCTGATCAGGGTTGAGAGCGTCGTTCCAGAAGGCCTGGCGGCATGCCGAGCCAGCTAAAGTGAACTGCGCGGTACACCTTGATTGAACTAGTTCATGCCTTTAGCTATCCAACCCCTCAGAACAACCACAGCTGGAGTAATTCATCATGCGTCTCAAGTTCGCTGTCGCCACCGTAGCCTTGCTTTCCATCCCAATGGGTTCAGCGATGGCTGACACCTTCTGGCGTAATGTGCTGTCTTCCGGTGCAACCACCGGCTCGACTTACCTGACCTTCAAGGATCACAAACTGATCGTCGCCGCCCAGGACGACGCAGGCAGCTTCGTCGCCAGCGACGGTGGCATCCGCGGTCCATTCCTGGAAGCAGCCATCGAGCAGGTGCGCAAAGACAATCCAGGCCTGAAAGCCACCGACATGGAACTGGCCAACGCGATCCTGGATAAGAATCTGGTCGCTGAAAACCAGTAAGCGTCATAAATAAAAAATGCTGCTTGATGAGCCTGATACCGCTCGCTCAAGCGAAGCAGCATCGCGGCTTATTATAGAAATATTCACCGTCCTTGGCCTTTAAGGCCTGGACGGTGATTCATTAACACCCCTCCCGTCTCTGCATTGAGCAAAATATCGTCCTGTCGACGACATCGGCTGTTCGGTCCGTGTCTAAAAGTGGCGACATGCCAAACCTTCATCAGAGATGTTCAGCCGTGTGGGTGCCTTGCAAATCATTACTAAACAAGGCCATGCAGCACAGGAATCAATGTAGCTCGTCAGCGGTATACGAGGTCGGCCAACGGTTGCCCGACTGGAGACACACACCGCACGAGCGACATCCTCTACAAGACTGTTATTAATAAAGGTGCTCAGGCCTTGGCGACTGAAATCTCATTGAGAACGCGCCCAAAACTCATATAAAACGACAAACTTTCAAGCGTATTTAAAACTCAGAATTCGGCCATAACGCACTACTCTTAAAGCTCCAAAACCATATAAAAAATGTCAATACTATCAGTAGATAACCTCTCATCCGCCTGACAAAATAAAAAGACTGACAAATAATTTCAAGGAGAATTACATGAATACGGATGTCGAAAAATCCTTCACCGCGAAGTTGGCCTACAACGACAAGAAGAACGACGGAAGCAGTATTTTAATAAATATTGATTTTTGTTCTCTTGCTTCAACACAGAAGGCAGGTAACGTATCCCCCCTTCATTATGAGAGGATCTCCACTGGCTCTGAGATTGTACCTGGGGAGTATTTGTGCGCTAACGCTAAAGCGGCCACCTCGGTTGAGCTTTATTTTCGCTATGACAGCGGTCGGGGTGCCTACCGAATCTGGGTGAGAGACGGCAATTGTAAAGGAGGGCTTCTTGCCGACTCAAATAATGGCTATATATACGCCAGTAGAAACTATGATCGCCCCCACCTTTTTTGGTTATATCAACCAGACGAAAATGGCACCTGGAGAACCATAACCATTGACCAATATGCTCCCTCAACACCCTTTCGCATACAACAAGCTGATACGCAAACAAATATCGGCGTTTACTCGAAAAACATCCCCTTTTCAGGCGAACCGTCAATATGGTGGGCCTATATAACCACCGGTTCCGAGAGTGATAAGTTTGTATTAAACGCCATTAAAAAGGGCGTTGATTACGCACGAACAGATGTCTGGGGCGTGGGTAAAGCCTAAGCTGCTCGGCCATCAATCTACTTTGATGGCCGAGTCTTTGACGCCTTCGAATGCTCTCGAAAACCTTTCCCAGGCTTTAACATTCTGTTAATCCATCCCAGAAGGCCGTGAGGTGGTTCTACTTAAGTGAACCACCTTACCCCCCATCAACAGCACTCTCGTGCATTGATTATTCGCCGATGACGCCCTCGTATCCATTGGCATCCAGCAGCTTGGCCAGATCACCGCTGGCGTCGCTTGGCTTGAGCTTGAAGATCCAGGCACCGTACGGATCACTGTTGAGCGACTCGGGGGCATCGCCCAACGCTGTGTTGACTTCGATCACCTCGCCCGCAACCGGCGAGTAGATATCCGAAGCGGCCTTGACCGACTCGACAACACCGGCGGTGTCACCGGCAGCGAACGCTGTGCCGATTTCCGGCAGTTCGACGAAGACCACATCGCCCAGTGCTTCCTGTGCATGGTCCGAGATGCCGACGGTCACGGTACCGTCTGACTCCAGACGTGCCCATTCATGACTTTCGGCGAAACGCAGCTCGGCGGGAATATTGCTCATTTAGTCATCCTCAACATCGGGTCAGCGGAAAACCCGCCATAGGTTAGATCAAGGTTTTGCCATGGCGCACGAACGCAGGCTGCACCACCCGCACCGGGTACCATTTGCCGCGGATTTCCACCTCGGCCCGGTCAGCGGTCGCCATCGGAACGCGAGCCAGTGCAATGGATTTGCTCAACGTAGGAGAGAAACTACCACTGGTGATCTCTCCTTCGCCAATTTCTGCGACACGTACCACCTGATGCGCTCGCAAGACACCGCGCTCTTCGAGCACCAATCCGACGAGCTTGAAGGCAGTTCCTTCAGCCCGTTCGCTCTCCAGCGCCTTGCGACCGATAAAATCACGGTCGGCAGGCTCCCAGGCGATGCTCCAGGCCATATTCGAGGCCAAGGGCGAGACATGCTCGCCGATGTCCTGGCCATACAGGTTCATACCGGCCTCAAGGCGCAGCGTGTCGCGAGCGCCAAGGCCGATCGGGGAAATACCCGCGCCAACCAATTCATTGAAAAAGCTTTGGGCCTCTTCGGCAGGCAGCATGATCTCCAGGCCGTCCTCACCGGTGTAGCCGGTACGCGCGATAAACCAGTCGCCATCATCGAGCCCTTCGAACGGCTTGAGCTGGTGAATCAGTTCGGCGCGTGCGCTTGAAACCAGCTCGGCAATACGGGCTCTGGCCTTGGGGCCTTGAATGGCGAGCATGGCCATTTCACTGCGCTCGACCAGTTGCACGTCGAAGTCACCCAGTTGCGCCTGCATCCAGGCAAGATCCTTGACGCCGGTCGCCGCGTTGACGACCAGCCGATAACCTTCAGGCGTGAGGTAGACGATCATGTCATCGATCACCCCGCCGCTCTCGTCCAGCATGGCGCTGTACAAGGCACGACCGGGGGTTTTGAGCTTGTCTACATCATTGGCCAGCAGACGACGCAGCCAGACTCGGGCCTGAGGGCCGAGCACATCGATCACGTTCATGTGAGAGACATCGAAGACCCCACAGTCGCGACGCACCTGATGGTGTTCCTCGACCTGCGATCCGTAATGCAACGGCATGTCCCAGCCACCAAAATCGACCATTTTCGCGCCAAGGGCGAGGTGCAGGTCGAACAGGGGGGTACGCTGTCCCATGGGTTTCTCCTTCCGGGCGTGGCGAAGGTGCGGGCAGACGAGATCGGCAAGCCCCCCATGAACCGGAGTTTGCAGCACGTAACAGCTGACCGAATTATCTGACAGACCGCACCAATTGCGGCGCATTGTAGCCGCAAGGTGAGGCCCCCGCACCTAGCCAATCTGACGGGCAGAGCGACGAATCAGCCCAATGACGGGTAATAATCCTACAAGCACCAGCGACAAAGCTGGCAACGCAGCCCGCGCCCACTCGCCCTCGCTGGTCATTTCGAAGATGCGAACCGCCAGCGTATCCCAGCCAAACGGGCGCATCAGCAGGGTTGCCGGCATTTCCTTGAGCACATCGACGAACACCAGCAGCGCCGCGCTCAGCGCCCCTGGCACCAGCAACGGCAGATACACGTTGAGAAACAACTTTGGCCCGCTGACCCCCAGACTGCGCGCCGCTTCAGGCAATGACGGGCGGATGCGCGACAGGCTGTGCTCCAGCGGACCGAAGGCGACGGCGATGAAGCGCACCAGATACGCCAGTAGCAAGGCCGAGAGACTGCCGAGCAGCAAAGGCTTGCCTGCGCCGCCCAGCCAGCCGGACAGTGGAATGACCAGTTCGCGGTCCAGGTAACTGAACGCCAGCATGATTGAAACGGCCAGTACCGAGCCTGGCAATGCGTAGCCGAGGTTGGCGAGACTGACGCCGGAGCGGATCGCGGGCGTGGGCGCCATACGTCGGGCAAACGCCAGAATCAGCGCCACGCTGACAGTGATCAACGCCGCCATGCCACCCAGATAGAGTGTGTGCAGAATCAGACCGGTGTAGCGCTCATCCAGATCGAAGCGACCACGCTGCCAGACCCAGACGATCAATTGCAGCATCGGCACCACGAAGGCACAGAGAAACACCAGCCCACACCAGAAGCTCGCGGCCCATGCCTTGATGCCGCGTAACCGGTAAAGCGCAGCGCCACGCGGACGCTCGTTGGCCGGTCGACTTGCCCCCCGGGCGCGGCGTTCACCGTACAGCAGCACCAACACGGCCAACAGCAACAGGCTGGCCAGTTGCGCGGCGCTGGACAGGCTGAAGAAGCCGTACCAGGTCTTGTAGATGGCAGTGGTGAACGTGTCGAAGTTGAACACCGACACGGCACCAAAATCGGCCAGGGTCTCCATCAGCGCCAGCGCCACCCCCGCGCCGATGGCCGGACGCGCCATTGGCAGCGCCACACGCCAGAACGCCTGCAGGGGCGTATTGCCCAGCACTCGCGCCGCTTCCATCAGGCCCTTGCCCTGCGCCAGAAACGCCGTGCGCGCCAACAGGTAGACGTAGGGGTAAAAAACCAGCACCAGGACGATGATCACCCCACCAGTGGAGCGCACCCGAGGCAGGCGCAGACCGGAGCCGAACCATTCGCGCATCAGGGTCTGCACCGGGCCGGAAAAATCCAGCAGCCCGACGAACACGAACGCCAGCACGTAGGCGGGGATCGCGAACGGCAGCATCAGCGCCCAGTCCAGCCAGCGGCGGCCGGGGAATTCACACAGGCTGGTCAGCCACGCCAGGCTCACCCCCAGCAGGGTCACGCCCACGCCGACACCCAGCACCAGGATCAGCGTATTGCCCAGCAGACGCGCCATCTGGGTTTCGAGCAGGTGCGACCATATCTGCTGGTCAACCGTCTCCCACGACAGCAGCAGAACGCTCAGCGGCAGCACGACCAGTGCAGCGATGGCGAAAACCAGGGGGTACCAGCGGCGTTGCACAGGATGGGCCACGGAGGTTCTCGACATGAGGGGGTTCAAGAGGGTAAGCAGAGCGTGCGCACAGGTCTGCTTCTGATTCTGGCTGAAAGCCGTAGGAGCGGACTTGTCCGCGAAAAGGCCGGTACATTCTCAGAAAATGCACTATCTGAACTGACGGCTTCGCGGACAAGTCCGCTCCTACGCCCTGCGGGCAGAAGCCTGAAAACCACGCTTTTCGGGCTATTTCAAGATTTGTGTAATGAGCGCGAAGCGTATCAACGAGAGTCAGGCACTGGGTATTAAATCAATTCCAGCCCGCGCGATCCATCATGCGTATCGCTTCTGCCTGACGCTTGCCTGCCACTTCGACCGGGAGGGTGTCGGCCTTGAACGGCCCCCAGCTGGCCACTTCTTCTGAAGGCGCCACGTTCGGGTTGGCCGGGAACTCCTGATTGACGCTGGAGAAAATCTTCTGCGCCTCGGGGCCGGTCATCCACTCGACCAGCGCCTTGGCGGCTTCAGGATGCGGGGCGTACTTGGTCAGACCGATACCCGACAGGTTGACGTGCACACCGCGATCAGCCTGGTTCGGCCAGAACAGCTTCACCGCCAGGTCCGGTTTTTCCTTGTGCAGGCGACCGTAGTAATAGGAATTGACGATACCCACGTCGCACTGCCCGGCATTGATCGCCTCAAGCACCGCGATGTCATCGGAGAACACGTCGGTGGACAGGTTGTTGACCCAGCCCTTGAGGATTTTCTCCGACGCTTCGGCACCGTGGGTTTCGATCAGCGTAGCGGTCAGCGACTGGTTGTAGACCTTCTTCGCGGTACGCAGGCACAGACGGCCTTCCCAGTTCTTGTCGGCCAGCGCCTCGTAGGTGCTCAGCTCGGCAGGCTTCACCCGGTCGGTGGAATAGGCGATGGTGCGCGCGCGAAGGCTCAGGCCGGTCCAGCCGTGGCTCGACGAGCGATACTGCGGTGGAATGTTGGCTTCGATCACCGGGGAGGTAAACGGCTGCAGGATACCCATCTGCTCGGCCTGCCAGAGGTTGCCCGCGTCGACCGTCAGCAACAGGTCGGCGGTGGCATTCTCGCCCTCGGCCTTGATGCGCTGCATCAGCGACGCTTCCTTGTCGGTGATGAATTTGATCTTCACCCCGGTACTGGCCGTGTACGCATCGAATACCGGCTTGATCAGTTCGTCGATCCGGGACGAATACACCACCACTTCATCGGCAGCCTGAGCGGTGCTGCCCAGTAAAGTCAGTGTCAGAGCAGCCAGAAGACGCTTGCTTGCCTGCATCGGGGTATCTCGCGTTCGCAAAGGAGGCGAAATGGTAGTGAATCCCATTTGCTATCTCAATCGAAGCGACAGCGGAGCCGTTACCGGATGTGTCCAGGCCCGATCATGACCGGTGATCAGCACACAGCCCTGGCTCTGGAAAAGTTCGCGACCCTGCGCAGCCTGTCCACATCGAACACCTCCAGGTGTCCCTCTCCCAGGCGCACGATCCTGCGCTCATGCAGGTCCTGGAGTACCTCCAGCAAGGCCGGCGAGGCAAGCGCAAGACGCTCCGCCGCCTGAATGTCATCCAGCGCAATCAGGCGGCGTGCGTGGCTCAACGGGCCATACCCCTCGCTGAGCATCAACAGCCGCCAGGCGACCCGCGCCCGCGGCGGCAGCTGACGCATTTTCTCGGGGCTCTGCAGTGGCAAGCCGACCTTCTGACTGAGCAGTGCGGCAAACCAGCGCCAGTACTCGGGGTGCCTGTCGAGCAGCCGGGCCAGGAATGGCTGGGGGATGTGCAGGAAGATGCTCTGCTCAAGCGAGCAGACTTCGAAACGGCGCGGCAGCCCGTCAAACAGCGAGACTTCGCCAAACCAGCACGGCGCGCTTGCAGGTTCCACGTTCGTCAGCAGCCGCTGCTCGTGGGCGGCGCCGATCCGCACGCTGCCCTCCAGCAGCACATAAACACCGCAGGGCAGATCGCCCTTCTCGAACAGCCGCCTGCCGGGCGTCTTGCGGCGCTGGTGGGAAGCGTCCAGCAGGCTATCCTGCAGATCGGCAGGCAGATGGGAAAACCAGTAATCGGATAGCAATCGTGACCGCCACGACACTCCATTTGTCATTTTTGCTCCCTTCTCTTTCAGCCATGCATGTTGTACAAGAAATCAGGCTCACGCCGGCCATCGTCTCAGGCAGGAATAATAATGAAAACCCTTGTCGATCATCTCAGCCAATACGCGGCTTATCACCGTGATTCACGCAATATCGTGACGCACTTCGTGGGTATTCCACTGATCGTGCTGGCCGTGGCGGTGCTTCTCTCGCGACCGGGCTGGACTGTCAGCGGGCTGTGGCTTTCACCTGCGGCGCTGCTGGCGCTGGGCTCGACGGTGTTTTACCTGCGACTCGATCGCGCCCTCGGCATGGTCATGGCGGTGTTACTGGCGCTGTGTATCTGGGCCGGGGCCAACCTTGCGCAGCAGGCAACCATGGTCTGGCTGAGTGCGGGCGTCGGGCTGTTTGTGATTGGCTGGATCATCCAGTTCGTCGGCCATTACTACGAGGGGCGCAAACCGGCCTTCATCGATGACCTGACCGGGCTGATCATCGGCCCGCTGTTTGTGGTCGCGGAGCTGGCGTTCCTGATGGGCCAGCGCAAAGCTCTGCAGCACGCCATCGAAGAGCGCGCGGGCCCGGTGGGGCGTGCGACCCGCAAGGCAACGACCTAGACGCCGGAAACCGATCCTCGCCAACGGCAACGATCAGTGCCCGCGTCTTAACCGGCAAGCCCGGTGCTGTTCTGCAACCCGGCCAGCAACAGCCGCTGATACAACTCTTCGCGCAAGCCCTGCGGCGCGTCGAGCTGCATGCGCTGCAAGTGCGCGAGGAAGGCTTCGGGGTCGGGAGCGTCGAGGGTCGCCTTGCCCAGCTCGAGGATTTCAGTGAGCTTGAGCTTGCTCTTCAGCCAGTTCAAGGCTCTCAGCAGGTCGCGCTCCTCGGCGGTAAAGTCGCAACCCAGCGGGTATTCGGTAAACAGTGACGGGTAGCGTGATGCGGTGTCCTTGAGGCGCTCGGGTGTGTTGTCAGTGAAGCGCGGATCGAGACGGAAGTCCTTGGGTAGCTTGCCAGCCTTTTGCGCCTGCTCGATCAGGCCCGATTGAAACCGCGAGTCGGTGATGTTCAGAATCCGCTCGATCACCGTCGCATCGGTCTGCCCACGCAGATCGGCGATGCCGTATTCGGTCACGACAATGTCGCGCAAGTGTCGGGGAATGGTGGTGTGGCCGTACTGCCAGACGATGTTGGAGCTGACCTCGCCGCCCGACTCGCGCCAGCTGCGCAGCATCAGAATCGAGCGGGCGCCTTCCAGTGCATGGGCCTGCGCCACGAAGTTGTACTGACCGCCCACGCCACTGAGCACCCGGCCGTCTTCCAGCTGATCAGCCACTGCCGCGCCCATCAGGGTGACGGTAAACGCGCTGTTGATGAAGCGCGCATCGCGGCGTTGCAGGCGCTTGAGTTCTTCCTGGCCGTAAAGCTCGTTGATGTAGCTGATGGCGGTCATGTTGAACTGTGCCAGCCGCTCGGCGGGCAGCTCGCGCAGCCGCGCGTAAAAACTGCGCGGGCCGAGGAAAAAGCCGCCATGCACGACAACGCCACCGGGATGGGCATCCTCATCCAGCGTGCCCATGTTGGCCAGCCGTTGCAGTTCTGCATCGGCATACACCTTGCGCCGCACGACGCCCGCGTCGGCGAGTACCAGCAGGCCGTTGACGAACATTTCGCTGCAACCGTAAAGGCCGCTGGCGAACGGCTGAACGCCACCTTCCCGATCTATCAGGGTCTGCCAGTTACTCATGTTCAACTCGGCCAGCAGGCCGCGCCAGGTTTCGTTATCGGCCTGGCGAGCCAGCAGCGCGCCAGTCAGTGCATCGCCCATCGAGCCGATGCCGATCTGTAACGTGCCGCCGTCACGCACCAGCGTGCTGGCGTGCAGGCCGATCAGGTGGTCCTGATAGCCCACCGGCATATTGGGAGTGGAAAACAGCGTACTGCGCTCGTCTTCGTCAATCAGCACATCGAAGGCGTCGACATCCAGTTCCGAATCGCCCGGCATGTAAGGCAGGTCGGCGTGCACCTGGCCGAGCATCAGAATGGTCTCCCCGGCGGCCCGGCGCTTGGCGATCATGGGCAACAGGTCGAGGGTCACGTCCGGGTTACAGCTCAGGCTCAACGTGCCTGGGCGCTGTTCGTCACGCGCCACCAGTTGCGCGACCAGATTCAGGCCATTGGCATTGATGTCGCGGGCGGCATGGCTGTAATTGCTGCTGACGTAGTCTTGCTGGGCTGAATGGCTGTTGAGCAGACTGCCCGGCTGCATGAAGAATTGCTGCACACGGATATTGGCAGGGAGTTTGTCGCGGCGCAGTGCAGCGAGGAAATCGAGCTCCGGATAGTCAGCGAAGACGCGCTCCAGAAACGGTTCGAGAAACCGCGCCTGCAAACCCTCCCCCGGCGTCGGCCGCCCGAGTGTCAGCGCGGTGTAGATCGTCAGCCGTCGTTCGGGCAACTCGCTGATGCGCTGGTACAACGCGTTGACGAACCGGTTGGGCTTGCCCAGACCCAGCGGCATCCCCAGGTGGATATGCTCGGGTAGCTGCGCCAGAACGTGATCGACGGCATGCTCGATGGAACAGGAATACGGCATCCCAGCTCTCCTGAATTGTTATTGGGTGCAGGTTGGACAGGCGACAACGTCAAAGTGCTGCATGCTCGCCACGCAGAGCATCATCGTTATACACAATCCCTGGAACGCCCGGAACAAAAGGCTTCCAGGCTTCTGCCCAAAGGGCGTAGGAGCGAACTTGTTCGCGAAAAGGGCGTGTAATATCGCCAAAAATGCATCGATCTAAACATCATCTTCGCGAGCAAGCGAAGCGTCGCCCGGCTCGCTCCCACAAAACGTATGCACAGCGCCGGGCGCTCAGGCACGGGAACGAGGGTGCACCTCACTTCAGCCCGGACATGCTCTGGATGGCGCTCTTCAGTTCATCGTTTGTGCAATCGCCGCAGGTGCCTTTCGGGGGCATGATGCCGAGGCCTTTGATGGTGCTGGCCAGCAGTCCATCGAGGCCGCCTTTTTGCTGGGCGCGCTGTTCCCAGGCCGCCGTGTCACCGATCTTCGGCGCGTTGAGCAGACCGACGCTGTGACAGGCAACACAATGCGCCGCGATGATGTCGTCAGGCGCTCGGGCGCTATCGGCGGCTTGCGCATTGAGCGCCCACAACGTCAGAACGCCTGCGCTGCTCAGAATCTTCCAGGTCAGTTTCACGCGTCACTCATCGCAAGGGGGCGGGTCAGAAATTGGCCGGGGTGGCCGCACTGATCAATCGTGCCGGGACGTCGAACGGGTTACGAAAGCGATGCGGCCGGGTGCTTTCGAAATAATAGCTGTCACCCGCTTCGAGCACGTAGGTATCCAGCCCGACCACCAGTTCCAGCCGCCCCTCGACGAGGATGCCGGTCTCTTCGCCTTCGTGGACGAGCATCTCTTCGCCGGTATCGGCACCCGGTGGATAGGTTTCGGTGAGAAAGGCGATGGCACGGCCCTGATGCGATTTGCCGACCAGCTTCATGGTCACGGCACCGTCCGATATATCAATCAGCTCGCTGGCCTTGTAGACCACTTGAGCCGCGTTTTCGGGCACGGACTCTTCCGAGAAAAATTCGACCATGGACATGGGGATGCCGCCGAGCACCTTGCGCAGCGAACTGATCGAAGGGCTGACGCTGTTTTTTTCGATCATGGAGATGGTGCTGTTGGTCACACCTGCGCGCTTGGCGAGTTCACGCTGGGACAAGCCTTTGAGCTTGCGAATCGATTGCAGTCGTTCACCCACGTCCAATGCGATATTCCCCCAGGTTTTGTCAGGTCTAGTCGATGTGAACGCCATCATGGCAACAGCGTTCGATATTTACAACACTTCGACAGACACCTGACCCACCGCGGCCTGGAGCACAGAGGGCTGAATCAGTCCTCGGAATAGATGCGCGGAACGCGACGCAGATTGCAGAAGATTTCGTAGGGAATGGTTTCTGCGCGCTGGGCCACTTCACTGGCGAGCACCTGCTTGCCCCACAGCTCGACGCGGCTGCCGAGCCCGGCCTGCGGCACCTCGGTGAGGTCCACGCAGAGCATGTCCATGGACACGCGTCCGAGCAGCCTGGATGGCTGGCCATCGATCTGCACGGGCGTGCCGGTCGGCGCGTGACGCGGATAGCCGTCGGCGTACCCCATCGCCACTACACCGATACGCAACGGCCGGTCACAGACAAATGTCGCGCCATAGCCCACGGGCTCACCAACGGGCAGTTCACGCACGCTGATGATCTTCGATTCCAGGGTCATCACCGGTTGCAGGCGATCCGCCAGCGGGTGCACCTGATCAAACGGCGTAGCACCGTAGAGCATGATGCCCGGGCGCGACCAGTCACTCGGAATCTGTGGCCAGCCCAGCACCGCCGGGGAGTTTTTCAGACTGGTTTCTGCTGCCAGCCCCTTGCGAAAGGTCTCGAATACGGCGAGCTGCTCATCACTGCAGCCGCTGTTCAGCTCATCGGCGCGGGAGAAGTGGCTCATCAGCACGATCCTGGCCACTTTGCCGGTTGCCAGCAGACGCTGATAACCCGCCTGGTACTCGTGAGGATGCAGGCCGACCCGGTGCATGCCGGTGTCGAGCTTGAGCCAGACGGTTATCGGCTTGCCCAGGCGCGCCTGCTCGATAGCTTCCAGTTGCCAGGTCGCGTGTACAACGGTCCACAGGTCATGCTCGACAATCAGCGCCAGCTCGTCGGCCTCGAAAAAACCTTCGAGCAGCAGGACCGGCGCACGGATACCTGCCGCACGCAGCTCTAGCGCCTCTTCGATGCAAGCCACTGCAAAACCGTCGGCCTGCGCTTCCAGTGCCTGCGCGACGCGCACCGCGCCGTGACCGTAGGCATCGGCCTTGACGACGGCGAGCGCTTTGCCGCCGCTGCTTTCACGGGCCAATTGGTAGTTGTGACGCAGTGCCTGAAGATCGATAAAGGCGCGGGCTGGACGCATGATGACGTTTACTTGCCTGAAAGGATGGAAGGGGAAGATCAACCCGACGCAGGGACGCGCCGGGCAAAAGGGAGTCAGGGCAGCGCGGCAACCACCGACAGTTCAACGAGGATTTCCGGCTCGCACAGCTTGGCCTCTACCGTTGCGCGTGCAGGCGCGAAACCCTTGGGCAGCCATTTGTCCCAGACGCTGTTCATGCTGGCGAAGTCGGCGTCGATGTCTTTCAGGTAAATGGTGACCGACAGAATACGCGTCTTGTCGGTGCCGGCCAGGTCGAGCAGGCGCTCGATGCTGTTCAGAACCTCTCGGGTCTGCTGCTCGACACCGGCGGTCATGTCATTGCCGACCTGGCCCGACAGATAGACGGTGCCATTGTGGACAACGACCTGACTCATGCGCTCATTGGTGAGCTGCCGCTGGATGGACATGCTGTGCATTCTCCTGGGTATTGCCGTAACGAGAGATATCAAGGCCTTCAGCACTGATACGAGGTGTCTTGCGGGCGATGAGGTCTGCCAGCAAACGACCGGAACCACACGCCATCGTCCAGCCCAGGGTGCCATGGCCGGTATTGAGGAACAGGTTACGGAACGGTGTCGCACCCACAATCGGTGTACCGTCGGGCGTGGTCGGACGCAACCCGGTCCAGAAATCGGCCTGGGTCAGGTCGCCGCCTTGAGGATAGAGGTCACCGACGATCATCTCCAGTGTTTCGCGTCGACGCGGATTGAGCGACAGGTCAAAACCGGCGATTTCCGCCATGCCGCCGACGCGGATCCGATTGTCGAAACGGGTGATCGCGACTTTATAGGTTTCATCGAGAATGGTCGAAGTCGGTGCCATGTCCGGGTTGGTGATCGGCACGGTCAGCGAATAGCCTTTCAGCGGATAGACCGGTGCCTTGATGCCCAGCGGCTTGAGCAACTGCGGCGAGTAACTGCCCAGCGCCAGTACGTAACGATCGGCGGTCTCCAGCTTGCCGTCGATCCACACGCCATTGATGCGGTCGCCAGCGTGATCGAGGCGTTCGATGTTCTGCCCGTAGCGGAACTCGACACCCAGCGCGACGGCCATTTCCGCCAGGCGCGTGGTGAACAGCTGACAGTCACCGGTCTGGTCGTTGGGCAGGCGCAAGGCGCCGCTGAGGATGCCGGTCACGCCTGCCAGCGCGGGCTCGACACGGGCAATGCCGTCGCGATCGAGCAGTTCATAGGGCACACCGGACTGCTCGAGCACAGCGATGTCCTTGGCAGCGTTATCCAGCTGGGCCTGGGTACGGAACAACTGCGTGGTGCCCAGGCTGCGTCCTTCGTAGGCAATGCCGGTCTCGAGGCGCAGTTCATCCAGGCAATCGCGGCTGTATTCGGACAGGCGTACCATGCGCTCTTTATTGATGGCATAGCGGCTGGCCGTGCAGTTGCGCAGCATTTGCGCCATCCACAGGTACTGATCGATATCTGCCGTTGCCTTGATCGCCAATGGCGCATGACGCTGCAGCAGCCATTTGAGGGCTTTGAGCGGAACACCCGGCGCAGCCCATGGCGACGCATAGCCCGGAGAAACCTGGCCGGCATTGGCAAAACTGGTTTCCATGGCAGCAGCAGGCTGACGGTCAACGACAGTCACCTGGAAACCGGCACGCGCCAGATAATAAGCACTGGTTGTACCGATGACGCCACTACCCAGGACCAGAACGCGCATGTCGATGACCTCATCGCGGATATCCGCTGACAATTCGAAGTTTTAAGCAAGAATGTGCGCAGTATATTGAGCAATGAGCAGTGCTTCTCACTGTATAAAGATTTATATTCAGTGTTTATTCGCGGCGATAAACGCTTTGCTAGAGGGGAAATGACCCGTGCGCACTCAACACCAGTCAAATCGTGAACTGGACAAGATAGATCGCAACATTCTGCGCATCCTGCAGGCCGACGGGCGCATCTCGTTCACCGAGCTTGGCGAGCGGGTCGGCCTGTCTACCACGCCCTGTACCGAACGGGTGCGCAGGCTGGAACGCGAAGGGATCATCATGGGCTACACCGCCCGACTGAACCCGCAAAGCCTCAAGGCCAGCCTGCTGGTATTCGTCGAGATCAGCCTGGACTACAAGTCTGGCGACACCTTCGAAGAATTCCGCCGTGCCGTGCTGAAGCTGCCCCATGTGCTGGAGTGCCATCTGGTGTCCGGCGACTTCGACTACCTGGTCAAGGCGCGGATTTCCGAAATGGCCTCCTACCGCAAACTGCTGGGCGATATCCTGCTCAAACTGCCGCATGTGCGTGAGTCCAAGAGCTACATCGTCATGGAGGAAGTCAAAGAGAGCCTGAATCTGCCGATTCCCGACTGATTGCCTGCTATACGAGTACCTGACGGGTCGAGGCCATATATTCGTGTATCTGCTTTTCGACCCGTGGATGAATCAGTTCGACCGGGCGACGGCCATTCGGGCAGGGCAGGCTTGCGGTGGTGCCGAACAGGCGGCAGATCAGCGGGCGCTCGTCATACACGGTGCAGCCTTGCGGCCCAAGGTGAACGCAATTGAGTTCATCCAGCGCAGCTTCCTGCTCGGCAGCCGTCTTGCGCGGCAGACGCGACATTTCTTCGGGCGAGGTGGTCACCGGCCCGCAGCAGTCGTGGCAGCCGGGCACACATTCGAACGAAGGAATCTGGCGACGCAGATCCGCTATTTTCTGACGGTTGCAGCTCATTGACTCGACCACTCATGCACAAGGCCGAGAGTTTGCCTCAGTTGGCAGGCTCATGACAGCGGCTTATCCTCCCGACACGCCATCCGCCACCAACAGGACACGCTCATGAACGCCCGCGTTCAGAACACGCCCCGTCAAGATCAGCACGTTGCCTCCTATTACGCCGCCAGCAGTCATGCACAAGCGGATCATCCTGCGCTGCAAGGTGAGGTGAAGGTCGATGTGTGCGTGGTCGGCGGTGGATTCTCCGGCCTCAATACCGCCATCGAACTGGCCGAGCGCGGGTTCAGCGTTGCGTTGCTCGAAGCGCGCAAGATCGGTTGGGGGGCCAGCGGGCGCAATGGCGGCCAGTTGATTCGCGGGGTCGGTCATGGTGTCGAACAGTTCGCCAATGTCATCGGCAGCGAAGGCGTGCGGCAGCTCAAACTGCTGGGCATCGAGGCCGTCGAGATCGTGCGTCAGCGCATCGAGCGGTACGCTATCGATTGCGACCTGAAGTGGGGTTATTGCGATCTGGCCAACAAGCCCCGCGACCTGCACAGCCTTGCTGAAGATGCAGAAGAGTTGCGCAGCCTGGGTTATCGCCATGCACTGCAGTTGCTGCAACCGGAAGAGATGCACAGCGTGGTGGGCTCCTCGCGCTATGTCGGCGGCCTGATCGACATGGGCTCGGGGCATTTGCATCCGTTGAACCTTGCCTTGGGCGAAGCGGCGGTAGCGCAGTCGCTCGGCGTTCAGTTGTTCGAGCATTCAGCGGTGACGAACATTGATTATGGCCCGCAGGTCAGAGTGCATACGGCTGCCGGTTCGGTGCAGGCGCAGACCCTGGTGCTGGGTTGCAACGCCTACCTCAATGACTTGAATCCGGAAATCAGCGGCAAGGTGTTGCCTGCCGGCAGCTACATCATCGCCACCGAGCCGTTGAGCGAAGCGCAGGCCCGTGAAGTGTTGCCGCAGGACATGGCGGTGTGTGATCAGCGGGTGACGGTGGATTACTACAGGCTGTCTGCCGACCGCCGCTTGCTGTTCGGCGGTGCCTGCCATTACTCGGGGCGTGACCCTCAGGACATCGCCGCGTACATGCGGCCGAAGATGCTCGATGTGTTCCCGCAACTGGCCGCCGTGAAGATCGATTACCAGTGGGGCGGGATGATCGGCATCGGCGCCAATCGCCTGCCGCAGATAGGCCGGCTCAAGCAGCACCCCAACGTGTTTTATGCGCAGGCCTACTCGGGCCACGGTCTGAATGCCACGCATCTCGCGGGCCGGCTGCTGGCCGAAGCCATCGCCGGGCAACACAGCGATGGTTTCGAGTTGTTCGCCAAAGTGCCGCACATGACCTTTCCCGGCGGCAAGCACTTGCGCTCGCCTCTGCTGGCATTGGGCATGCTCTGGCACCGTCTCAAAGAGCTGCGCTAGGCTCAGGGCCTCCAGAACGGCTTCATGGCCTCGACCCGCGCCTGGCGGAAATCCAGGCCAATGTCGCGCAACTGGTCGTCGGTCAGTGTCAGCAAGCTGCGGCGCGACGCCCAGCGATGGCGATACAGTGCCCAGCGCCCCATGCCTGCCAACAGATCGGCCTTGTTCGAGCGAACGGTTCTGACCGTCGCTGGCCGATATTCATTCAGTTCCTGGCTGTGAAGCGCAAGGCGCACATCGCTGAACCCGTTCATGTCCTGTTCCCTCATCCTGGGTGGCTGTGGGTTCATGATGAAGCGAACGGCAAAACCAATACAGATTCAAAAGCCTCTTATATTTTCCATACAGATGATTCAAAAACGCCACTGAATGCTATATTTCCGGCCAATCTGTATTGCTTTACCGCATTCGAATTCCTGAGAGTACGCCATGACGCTCTACGTCAACCTCGCCGAACTGCTCGGCTCGCGCATCGAAAACGGCTTCTACCGCCCCGGCGACCGCCTGCCCTCGGTACGCGCGTTGAGCGTCGAGCATGGCGTCAGTCTTAGCACCGTGCAGCAAGCGTATCGGGTGCTGGAAGACCATGGCCTGGCCGCGCCGAAACCCAAATCCGGCTACTTCGTCTCGGTCAGCCGAAAAGCCCCTGCGCTGCCAGCGGTCGGCAGGCCTGTGCAGCGGCCTGTGGATATCTCTCAATGGGATCAGGTGCTGGACCTGATTCGCGTGGCGCCCCTTGAAGCCGTCACGCAACTGGGGCGCGGCATGCCGGATGTCACCAGCCCGACCCTGAAACCTTTGATGCGCGCGCTGAGTCAGTTGAGTCGCCATCAGGACATGCCGGGGCTGTATTACGACAACATCTACGGCGTGCGCAGGCTGCGCGAACAGATTGCCCGGCTGATGCTCGACTCGGGCTGCAGCCTGACCGCCAATGACCTGATCGTCACCAATGGCTGTCATGAAGCGCTATCAGCCAGTGTCCGGGCCATCTGCTCGCCGGGGGACATCGTGGCGGTGGACTCGCCAAGCTTCTTCGGCGCCATGCAGACGCTCAAGGGCGTGGGCATGAAAGCCATGGAAATCCCTACCGACCCGTTGACCGGCATCAGCCTCG
Organism: Pseudomonas sp. MEJ108; assembly: GCF_030208985.1. Taxonomy (NCBI): domain Bacteria; kingdom Pseudomonadati; phylum Pseudomonadota; class Gammaproteobacteria; order Pseudomonadales; family Pseudomonadaceae; genus Pseudomonas; species Pseudomonas sp. MEJ108. The sequence continues at coordinate 116,481 of NZ_JARVSW010000006.1, read as the reverse complement.
AAGCGCTGGAACTGGCGCTGGAGCAATGGCCGATCAAGGTCATTCAGCTGACGCCCAACTGCAACAACCCGCTGGGTTATGTCATGCCCGAAGCGCGCAAGCGGGCGCTGCTGACCCTGGCACAGCGCTTCGACGTGGCGATCATCGAAGATGATGTGTATGGCGACCTGGCCTACAACTACCCTCGCCCGCGCACCATCAAATCCTTCGACGAAGACGGTCGCGTGCTGTTGTGCAGTTCGTTTTCCAAGACCTTGGCACCGGGGCTGCGAATCGGCTGGGTAGCGCCGGGCCGTTATCTGGAGCAGGTGCTGCACATGAAATACATCGGCACCGGCTCCACCGCCCCGCAGCCACAATTGGCCATCGCCGATTTCATCGAAGGCGGCCATTACGAGCCCCACGTGCGACGCATGCGTAGCCAATACCAGCGCAGTCGCGACCAGATGATCGACTGGGTGATGCGCTATTTCCCCGAGGGCACACGCGCCAGCCGGCCGCAAGGCGGTTTCATGCTGTGGGTGGAGCTGGCCGAAGGCTTCGACACCCTGCGCCTGAACCGCGCCTTGCTGGGCAAGGGTGTGCAGATTGCGGTGGGCAGTATCTTTTCGGCATCGGGCAAGTATCGCAACTGCATGCGCATGAACTTCGCGACCAAACCCAGCCGCGAAATCGAAAGCGCGGTGCGTATCGTCGGCGAGACAATTGCGCTACTGAATGCGCAAACTGACTGATGCGGGCAAATCTTTCCCGGTTTTGCGGGTCATATCGCCAAGTCGAGCCATGTCCAGACGCGGAAGATCAATTTGAATAACTCATGGGCCTTGCCCTTTTGCTTGCTGGTTGCGTTGTGCGTCAGCGGTTGCGCGCATCAACAGGTCACCAGTGAGCCAAGCCAGGCCATGCCGTCTTCAGGTTCCGCGTTCGGCCGTTCGATCCAGGCCATGGCCGTGCCGCATGAGGGACGTTCTGGCTTCCGCCTGCTGCCTGACAGCAGTGACGCGTTCAAGGCTCGCGCCGAACTGATCCGCAACGCCAAAAGCAGCCTTGATCTGCAGTATTACATCGTCCACGACGGCCTGAGTACGCGCGCCCTGATCGACGAACTGCTCAAGGCGGCTGACCGTGGCGTTCGTGTGCGCATCCTGCTGGACGACACCACCAGCGACGGTCTGGATCAGGCCATCGCCACCCTCGCCGCTCACCCAAACATCCAGATTCGCCTGTTCAATCCGCAAAACCTGGGGCGCGAGACCGGCATCACCCGCAGCCTCGGGCGCCTGATGAACCTGTCGCGCCAGCACCGGCGCATGCACAACAAGCTGTGGCTGGCCGACAGCAGTGTGGCCATCGTCGGCGGGCGCAACCTGGGCGATGAATACTTCGATGCCGAGCCGAACCTGAACTTCACCGATATCGATATGCTCAGCGTAGGACCGGTGGCCGAGCAGCTCGGCCACAGCTTCGACCAGTACTGGAACAGCACGCTCAGCAAGCCCATCGATGAGTTCATGTACTTCCTGCCCGACGGCGAGGATCTGGCCGAGGCCCGGCGCAAGCTGGACGATTCTCTGGAGCAGGCGCACCAGCAACATAAGGCGCTGTATGAGCGACTGATGGCCTACAAGACCCAGCCGCGCATGAAAACCTGGCTCAACGAGCTGGTCTGGGCATACAACCAGGCGCTGTGGGACGCACCGACCAAGGTACTGGCGCAGGGCGAGCCTGACCCGCACCTGCTGCTGACCACGCAACTGGCGCCTGAACTGCTGAACACTCACAAGGAACTGATGCTGATCTCGGCCTACTTTGTACCGGGCCCGGAAGGCTTGCTGTACCTCACCGGCCGCGCCGATGCCGGCGTCAATGTCAGCCTGCTGACCAATTCCCTGGAAGCCACCGACGTTCCTGCCGTACATGGCGGCTACGCACCGTACCGCAAGGCACTGCTGGAGCATGGCGTGAAGCTGTTCGAGCTGCGCCGACAGCCTGGCGATACCGAGACGATGCGCGGCAGCGGCCCGCATCTGTTCAAGAAAAGCCATTCCCTGGTCAGTTCCGAATCAAGCTTGCACAGCAAGGCGATGATCTTTGATCGGCAGAAGGTCTTTGTCGGCTCATTCAACTTCGACCCGCGCTCTGTGCTGTGGAATACCGAAGTCGGCGTGCTGGTCGACAGCCCGCAACTGGCTGAAGAATTGCGCGAACTGACCTTGCAGGGCATGGCCCCGTCGCTCACCTATGAAGCGCGGCTGGAGGACGGCAAAGTGGTGTGGGTGACCGAAGACAACGGCCAGATCCACACTCTGCATACCGAACCGGGCGACTGGTGGCGGCGTTTCAACGCGTGGATGAGCCGCGCCATCGGCCTGGAAAGAATGCTTTAAGCGGGCACAGCCTGGGCATCGCCGAACGCGCCACGTCGCCGGATCAGTATCAGCAGGCCCAGAGCCCCAGCAGCCATCATCAACGGCAAGGCCTCGCCACTGACCCACTGGCTGCCCGCGCCGGCTATCAACGGGCCGAGCAGACAGCCGATGCCCCACAGTTGCGCCACATGTGCGTTGGCGCGGACCAGCGAATCATCGCGATAGCGTTCGCCGATCAGAATCAGCGACAGGGTAAACAGCCCGCCGGCACTGGCACCGAAGACGGTCCACAGTGGCCAGATCAGAACGGTGTCGATCAGCAATGGCACCAGCAGGCTCGACGCCAGTAGCAAGGCGGCGCAGCCGGTGAACATCGCGCGACGTGAAATGCGGTCGGCGAGCATGCCGATCGGCAGTTGCAGCAGCGCATCACCCACCACCACAACGCTGACCATGATCAGGGCGATTTCCGGGGTGAAGCCGTGGCGTATGCAGTAAAGCGGCAACAGGGTGAGGATCAGCGCTTCGAACGCAGCAAACAGGGCGACCGCCCAGGCGATCGCAGGCATGCCGCGACAGAAGCCGGACAGATCGGCAAACGTCACGTTGCAGGATTCGGTCGACGGCGCGCCGGTACGCCCCAGCAGCAGAAACGGTGAGCCGACCAGCAGCGCTACGCCAATCCAGAAACCATAGTCGGCCTGGGTGCCGATCACGCCCAGCAGCAGCGGACCTGCCAGTTGACTCAATGCGTAGGTGCTGCCATACAGCGCCACCAGACGCCCGCGCAGGCGCTCGATGACCAGCTGATTGATCCAGCTTTCACCCAGCACGAAGACGATGGTCAGAATCACCCCTAGCGTCAGGCGCAAGACCAGCCAGATCCAGTAATACGGCAGCAGCGCCAGCGCGCCGACCGAAACCGCCCCGGCCCATAAGCACAGGCGCATCAGATTGGCAGTGCCGAAGCGCGCCGCCAGACGACTGGCCAGCGCCGCGCCGAGCAGCACACCCACCGCCGGCATCGCCGCCATGATGCCAATGGCAAACGAGCCATAGCCCCAGCCTGCCAGCCGCAATGAAACCAGCGGCATGCTGACGCCCATTGCCAGACCGACACCCAGCACGGACGCCAGCACAGCAAAATAAGTACCCCAACGCATTTCCACGCTCCTGCCCGGCGCCACGCTACGCGCTCATCGCCTTGTACAAATCCTGTGTGGCGCGATGATCAATCTTGAGATGACCATCATGCCAATGCTCCGCGTTGGCATGCATCCCGTGACGCTCCGCGTCACACATCAGTGCCGCTACGCACATCCAAGCCAGGACGCGGGCGTGGGGGCGATGATCTTGAGACCCCATCATGCCAATGCTCCGAGGGCAGAGCATGGGCGCGATAGGCAAATGACTACAGCTTGATCCAGGTCGACTTCAGCTCGGTGTATTTGTCGAACGCATGCAGCGACTTGTCACGACCGTTGCCCGACTGCTTGAAGCCGCCGAACGGTGCGGTCATGTCGCCGCCGTCGTACTGGTTGACCCATACGCTGCCTGCGCGCAAAGCCTTGGCGGTCAGGTGCGCCTTGGAGATGTTCGCGGTCCATACGGCAGCCGCCAGGCCATACTGCGTGTCGTTGGCGATCTGGATCGCCTCTTCGGCAGTATCGAACGTCAGCACCGAAAGCACCGGGCCGAAGATTTCTTCCTGAGCGATTCTCATCGCATTGTTCACACCATCGAAAATGGTCGGCTCGACATAGGTGCCGCCGGTCTCTTGCAGAATGCGCTTGCCGCCCGCAACCAGCTTGGCGCCATCGGTATGGCCCGCTTCGATATAAGACAACACGGTATTCATCTGCTGGGTATCAACCAGCGCGCCCACGGTGGTCGCAGGGTCCAGCGGGTTGCCGGGCTTCCAGGCGCTCAGCGCCTCGATGACCATCGGCAGGAAGCGATCCTTGATGGAGCGCTCGACCAGCAGGCGCGAACCGGCGGTACACACTTCGCCCTGGTTGAAGGCAATCGCGCTGGCGGCTGCGCTGGCGGCGGCCTGCAGATCAGGCGCGTCGGCAAAGACGATATTCGGGCTCTTGCCGCCGGCTTCCAGCCAGACACGCTTCATGTTCGATTCGCCCGCATAGATCATCAGTTGCTTGGCGATCTTGGTCGAGCCGGTGAACACCACAGTGTCCACATCCATATGCAGGGCAAGTGCCTTGCCGACGGTGTGGCCATAACCAGGCAGTACGCTGAGCACGCCCGCAGGAATACCAGCCTCAATGGCCAGTTGTGCGATACGAATGGCCGTCAGCGGAGATTTTTCCGAGGGCTTGAGGATGACCGAGTTGCCGGTGGACAGGGCAGGACCCAGCTTCCAGCAGGCCATCATCAGCGGAAAATTCCACGGTACGATAGCGGCGACGACACCCACCGGCTCGCGTGTTACCAGGCCCAGTTGGTCATGAGGCGTTGCCGCGACTTCGTCATACAGCTTGTCGATGGCCTCGCCGCTCCAGCTCAGGGCTCTGGCGGCACCAGGGATGTCGACACCGAACGAGTCGCCAATCGGCTTGCCCATGTCCAGCGTCTCAAGCAGCGCCAGCTCTTCGGCATTGTGTTTGAGCAGCTCGGCGAAGCGGATCATCGTTTCCTTGCGCTTGGCCGGAGCCAGTCGCGACCAGGCACCGGAGTTGAAGGCGCTGCGCGCGCTGCCGACGGCGCGTTGCGCGTCAGCGGCATCGCAACTGGCGACCTTGGCAAGCAACCGGCCATCGACCGGGCTGATGCAGTCAAACGTCTCGCCGGAGGAGGCTGCGGTGTATTCACCTTGAATGAAGGCACGGCCTTCGATCTTCAAATTCCGGGCGCGTTGCTCCCAGTCAGCACGAGTCAGGGTGGTCATTTGCATGTCCTCCTCTTGTTGAATGTGGGTGTGTCATGGTTGATTGAAGACACAATCTGAAATTTTTCAGGACGGCCGTTACCCTAAACCAGCGGCCCGACAAAACCAATATATTTGACATAAATAGCCGCTACGGTGCTTTTATGTTGATTTTATTAAACAGCTCCGTACGCGCGCCGAGGCACTAACGCACTGCACGCACGTCAAACCTTCAACGCATTCAGGACAAAGGGGCCCATCATGAGCATCGAAAGCATCGTCGACTTCAGTGAAGCCAGCACCGCCGCCGAGCACTATCGCCCTGCACCGGAAAAGGTCTTCAAGGGCGATCCGGCACAAACCCTCTACAACCACTACAACAGCCCCTGCGGACAGATGAGCGCGGGCGTCTGGAATGGCGAGCCCGGGCAGTGGCAGGTAAATTATTCGGAGCATGAGTATTGCGAGATTGTGCAGGGTGTTTCAGTCCTGCGCGACGAGCAGGGCCACGCGAAAACCCTGCGCGCAGGTGACCGCTTCGTGATCCCGGCAGGCTTCAAGGGTACTTGGGAGGTGCTGGAAACATGCCGCAAGATTTATGTGGTGTTTGAGGAGGCTGCAGATAAATAAATACCGCCCTGGCAGCGACGCCAGGAGCGCAGGCACAAAAAAACCCGCCAGAGCGGGTTTTTTTGCAGCCGACAGAATCAATTACTTGATTTTGCCTTCTTTGTAGATCACGTGCTTGCGTACAACCGGATCGAATTTTTTGATTTCGATTTTATCCGGGGTAGTACGTTTGTTCTTGTCGGTGGTGTAGAAATGGCCTGTACCAGCGCTCGACACCAAACGGATCAATTCACGCATGATTTTCTCCCTTAAATTTTGCCGTCGCGACGCAGTTCAGCGAGCACAACTTCAATGCCACGCTTGTCGATGATACGCATGCCTTTAGCAGATACGCGCAGACGAACAAAACGCTTCTCGCCTTCAACCCAGAAGCGGTGATGCTGCAGGTTTGGCAGGAAACGACGACGGGTTTTGTTGTTTGCGTGGGAAATGTTATTCCCAGTCACCGGACCCTTACCGGTAACTTGACATACTCTCGACATGCCTCAGCCCTCTAAAACCACATGCCCAACCCGGCATGGGTTGGCCGCTTAATCTCTCAGTCATTTGGCGCCAGGCGCCGCGTTTCTTTAAGGGTCTTACCGGCTACACCTACAGTGAAGGAACCGGGCCCCTAGAAAAGAGCGCTGCTTTATACCAGAAAGCCTTGGGCACAACAACAGGCAAAGCACTTTGACCCGAATGATCACGCCTCGCGCAGCGGTATGCTCAAGCACTGCGGGGGCACAGGCAAATCGACCGCTCGTCGCTCCATGACGATTGTTCTGCGCCAGTACATGGTCTAGGGTTAGTCCCTCACCAGACTGCGCCGGCAGATGGGGCCCTTTCTGAACAGGAAATAACGCCATGCGCCTAGCTGCACTCCCTTTTTTACTCGTTCCACTCCTGCTTCCCGTCGCTGCCCAGGCATCGAACCTTGTGGTCTGCACCGAAGCCAGCCCCGAGGGCTTCGACGTTGTACAGTACAACTCGCTGACCACCACCAACGCATCGGCCGACGTGCTGATGAACCGCCTTGTAGACTTCGATGCCAAGAGCGGCAAGCTGGTGCCGAGCCTGGCAGATAGCTGGACCGTGTCCAAAGACGGCCTGACGTACGACTTCAAGCTGCACCCCGGAGTGAAATTCCACACCACCGACTATTTCAAGCCGACTCGCGAGCTGAGCGCGGATGACGTGCTGTTCAGCTTCCAGCGCATGCTCGACCCGCAGAACCCGTGGCACAAGATCGCCCAGAGCGGCTTCCCGCATGCGCAGTCCATGCAGCTGCCCGCGTTGATCAAGAGCATCGAAGCGCCTGATGCACACACCGTGCGCTTCACGCTCAACCATGCGGACTCGACCTTCCTGGCCACGCTGAGCATGGGTTTCGCTTCCATCTATTCAGCCGAATATACTGCGCAGCTGTTGAAAGCGGGCACGCCGGAGAAACTCAACAGCCAGCCGATCGGCACCGGGCCGTTCGTGTTCAAGCGCTTCCAGAAAGATGCCGTGGTGCGCTATGAGGCGTTCGACGATTACTTCGCCGGCAAATCTGATATCGACACATTGGTGTACGCCATCACCCCGGACGCCAATGTGCGCCTGCAGAAAATCCGTCAGGACGAATGCCAGATAGCGCTCTCGCCCAAGCCCCTGGATATTCAGGCAGCCAGCAAGGACGACTCGCTCAAGGTCGAGAAAACTGAAGCGTTCATGACCGCGTTTGTCGCGATCAACAGCCAGCACCCGCCGTTCGACAAGCCGGAAGTTCGCCAGGCCATCAATCTGGCGTTCGACAGGGACAATTACCTGAAAGCCGTGTTCGAAGGCACCGCTGAAAAGGCCAACGGCCCTTACCCGCCCAACACCTGGAGTTACGCCAAGGACCTGCCCGGCTATCAGCACGATGTTGCCAAGGCCAAGGCGCTGCTGGCCAAGGCCGGTGTGAAAGAGGGTTTGAAGACCACCATCTGGACGCGACCTTCCGGGAGTCTGCTGAATCCGAATCCGAGCCTGGGTGCTCAATTGCTGCAGGCTGATTTGAAACAGGTCGGCATCGATGCCGAGATCAAGATCATTGAGTGGGGCGAGCTGATTCGCCGCGCCAAGGCTGGCGAGCATGACCTGCTGTTCATGGGCTGGGCGGGCGACAATGGCGACCCGGATAACTTCCTGACCCCGCAGTTCTCGTGTGCGGCCGTGCAATCGGGCACCAACTTCGCCCGCTATTGCGACAAGACACTGGACAAGCTGATCGCAGACGGTAAATCCGTCAGCGGCCAGGCCGAGCGCAGCAAGCTGTATCACCAGGCCCAGCAGCAGATTCAACAGCAGGCACTGTGGATCCCCCTCGCCCACCCGACAGCCGCTACGCTGGTGCGCAAGGACGTCACTGGCTATCAGGTCAGCCCGTTCGGCAGGCAGGATTTCTACAAGGTGCAGGTCAAGTAAGTCGCCAGACTGACCTCGGCCTCTCTGTGTGATGGCGTGCCAATGCCTGCTGCATTGGCACGCCCCGTCTGAAGACCGGACGCAGAGCGTGAGAACGATAATCCGAGTCGCGCCCATCGCTCTGCGTCAGCTCTTCGCACAGCTCGCTACATCAACCCGCGCTCCACCATCGACAGTGGCTCGCCGTCCCCCACGATCACGTGGTCAAGCACATGAACGTCCACCAGCAGCAGTGCTTCCTTGAGGCGCTTGGTAAGGTCGATGTCGGAACGGCTGGGCGTGGTGATACCGGAAGGATGGTTGTGACAGAGGATCAGGCTGGCAGCGTTGTGCGCCATCGCGCGTTTCACCACCTGGCGCGGGTGTACATAAGACGCGTTGATCGTCCCGCGAAACAATATCTCGAAGGTCATGACCCGGTGCTTGTTATCGAGAAACAGGCAGCCGAAGACTTCGTGCGGCTCATGCCGCAGCAGGGCCTTGAGATAGCTGCGAACCTGGGTCGGGTTTTCCAGCGCTGATTCACGGCGCAGGGACTCGGCCATGTGCCGACGCGCCATTTCCATCACGGCCTGCAACTGAGCGAACTTGGCAGGCCCGAGCCCCAGTTGCGAGGTGAATGCCGACAGATCCGCATCCAGTAACGGTCTGAGCCCGTCAAATTGATTCAGCAGATGACGCGCAAGGTCTACAGCGCTTTTTCCGGCCACGCCGGTGCGTAAAAAGATAGCCAGCAACTCGGCGTCGGAAAGGCTCGCCGCCCCCAACTCCAACAAGCGTTCCCGGGGGCGTTCAGCCGCGGGCCAACTGCGAATACTCATAGCACCTCCATGTGATTGGGCACCGCTGTTCCGGTGCGGTCGCTGTGCTATCTTAGCCCATCTTTTTTGCACGACGATCTGGCCTGGGGAGGCGTCATGGCCGTCGTGTGTTCACTCGACCAAAAAGGCAGGTCTATGCAGCGGCTGTATCGAAAACGCATCGTTCTTGGCGTCGGCGGCGGCATCGCGGCCTACAAGAGCGCTGAACTGGTCCGCCGCCTGCGCGATCAGGGCGCTGAAGTGCGTGTGGTCATGACCCGGGGCGGGGCCGAGTTCATCACCCCGCTGACCATGCAGGCGCTCTCCGGGCACCCTGTGCACCTGGACCTTCTCGATCCGGCTGCCGAGGCCGCGATGGGCCATATCGAACTGGCCAAATGGGCCGACCTGATCCTCATCGCACCGGCCACCGCCGACCTCATCGCGCGCCTGGCGCAAGGCATCGCCAACGACCTGCTGACCACCATCGTGCTGGCCACCGACGCGACCGTCGCCATCGCCCCGGCGATGAACCAGGCGATGTGGCGTGACGCCTCCGTGCAGGCCAATACCCGCCTGCTCGAAGAGCGCGATTTTCGTGTGTTCGGGCCGGCGTCCGGCAGTCAGGCGTGTGGCGACGTCGGCTTCGGGCGCATGCTGGAGGCCGACGACCTGGCCCAGTGCGCGGCCGACTGCTTCCAGCGCCTGACCCTGACCGGCAAGCATGTGCTGATCACCGCAGGCCCGACCCAGGAAAACATCGACCCGGTGCGCTACATCACCAACCACAGCTCCGGAAAAATGGGCTTTGCCCTGGCCGAAGCGGCGGTGGAAGCCGGCGCCCGCGTCACGCTGATCACCGGCCCGGTCAACCTGCCTACGCCTGATCGCGTCTCGCGCATCGACGTGGTCAGCGCCCGCGACATGCTGGCAGCGTGCGAGGCGGCCATCCCCTGCGACCTGTTCATCGCCTCGGCAGCCGTGGCCGACTACCGCCCGGAAGTCGTTGCCCCGCACAAATTGAAGAAAGATCCTTCGAACGGTGACGGCTTGCTGCTGCAGATGGTGCGCAATCCGGATATTCTGGCGACCATCGCAACCCGCCCGGATCGCCCCTTCAGTGTCGGCTTTGCCGCCGAGACCGAACACCTGCTCGACTACGCTGCCCGCAAGCTCAAGGACAAGAACCTCGACCTGATTGTCGCCAACGATGTCGCGAACCCGAGCATCGGCTTCAATAGTGAGGAAAACGCCTGCAGCGTGATTGACCGAGGGTTGCACGCAACGCTTTTCGCCCAGACCAGCAAGGCCAAGATCGCTCGCCAGCTGGTCACTTTTATCGCCGACCGCATGAATCAGGTTTAACTACGAATGCACGCTCTACAAGCCAAGATCCTCGACCCTCGCATTGGCAACGAATTTCCGCTACCGGCCTACGCCACTACCGGCTCGGCTGGCCTGGACCTGCGCGCCATGCTCAAGGAAGACACGGTCCTCGAGCCCGGCCAGACCCTGCTGATCCCTACCGGCCTGTCGATTTACATTGGCGATCCGGGTCTTGCCGCGCTGATCCTGCCGCGCTCCGGCCTGGGCCACAAACACGGCATCGTGCTGGGCAATCTGGTAGGCCTGATCGACTCCGATTACCAGGGCGAACTGATGGTCTCCTGCTGGAACCGCGGCCACACGGCTTTCAACATCGCCGTCGGCGAGCGCATCGCCCAATTGGTCCTGGTGCCGGTCGTACAGGCGCACTTCGAGCTGGTTGAAGCGTTCGACGAAAGTCAGCGTGGCGCTGGCGGCTTCGGTCATTCCGGCAGTCATTGATCGCCATTCGGCACATAATCCGGGTTCGGAACAAGGCTCAGGGAGAGGTCGGTGAAAGGTAGTCAGCACAGCGCTTCACAGCACGCCATACCCACCGACAACTCGCCTCCGGCTGCGAGCCTCACAGGCCTCGCGCCCGGCCTGGTGCCTGCCGCCATCGGCCTGCTCATCGCTGCGGCGCTGGTCTGGATGGCTCTGGCCACCGGCCCGCAGCAACAGGACCAGCTGGTTCAGGCCTGGGGCGGCAGTCAGGCGGCAGCGGTGGGTCTGGCACTGCGCCAGATCAACGCGGACACCCAGTCAGCAGCATCCGGTGCGGCGCTTGTGCAGACATTGCAAAGCAATGATGCCGCTGCCCTGCTGGCCGCTCAGGATCGATTCACCCGTTGGGACGGCCTCGCAGGCGCTCGGCTTTACCCCAAGGGGCTGGCCGATGTGGATACGCAAGGCGCACTGCCCGTCAGTTTCGCCACCCTGGATATGCTCAACAAGGCCGCACAAGGTGAGGCCGTCGCCCCGGAGGCGCGCAAGGTCGGCGAGCGCTGGTTGATCTACAGCGCCGCGCCGGTGCGTGCCGCTGCCAGTCAGCCGGTGGTGGGTACGCTGCTGCTGGCCTTCGACCTGCAGCGCTTGCTCAATGCCTTGCCGGCGCTGCCTGCCGACGCCGGGCAAGTGGTGCTCAGCCAGCAATTCGGCAGCGGACCTGCTCAGGTGTTCCTGCAACGCGGTCAGGCCGAGGAAGGCAAAGCCCAGGCTTTCGATACCGGTTATCCTGGCTGGAAACTCGAGTTCACGCCCGGCCCCGGGCTGAAAACCTCACCGTCCGTGATGCTTCTGCTGCTGGCACTGATTATCGCTGCAGCGGGCGTGCTGCTTGGCTTGCACCGTAACGAACGGGCCCTGCAGAAGCGTATTTGCGCCGACGCACGGCAACTGGATCAGCTGCTCCAAGAACTCTCACGCGGAAAAGCCGTCAAACCCTTCGGTTTGAGCCTCCCGGCCCTTAGTGGTCTGGCTCAGGCCCTTGCTCGTGTCTCGCTTCGTAGTCAGCCTCAGGCAGCGCCTGTCCTGGCGGCGGGCGAGCAGCGCGATGCAGATATTGCCAAAGGCAGTGCTTCGTCCACCGTGGCTGCATCACGCACCGACTGGACCGATCCGCTGTTTCAAGATACCGATATCCTTGATATCGACCTTCTCGACGAAAACCAGGACTTCCTGAGATCGGAGCATAACCTCGCTATGAACAGCCCAGCATCCGTGGCACCCAACCTTCCCGAGACTATTTTCCGTGCCTACGACATCCGTGGCGTGGTCGGGGACACCCTCAACGCTGAAACGGCTTACTGGATCGGCCGCGCCATCGGCTCCGAAAGCCTGGCGCAGAACGAACCCAACGTCAGCGTTGGCCGCGACGGTCGCCTTTCCGGTCCTGAACTGGTACAGCAACTGATTCAAGGTCTGCACGACAGCGGCTGCCACGTCAGCGATGTAGGCCTGGTGCCAACGCCTGCGCTGTATTACGCAGCCAACGTGCTGGCCGGCAAGACCGGCGTCATGCTGACCGGCAGCCATAACCCGAAGGACTACAACGGCTTCAAGATCGTCATCGCCGGCGATACCCTCGCCAACGAGCAGATCCAGGCGCTGCACGAGCGCATCAAGACCAACAACCTGACGTCGCAGAAAGGCAGCATCACCCAGGTCGACATCCTTGAGCGCTACTTCCAGCAGATCAAGAATGACATCGTCATGGCGCGCAAACTGAAGGTCGTGGTCGACTGCGGTAACGGCGCGGCAGGCGTGATCGCTCCGCAGCTGATCGAAGCGCTGGGCTGTGAAGTGATTTCCCTGTTCGCGGAAGTGGATGGCAACTTCCCCAACCATCACCCGGATCCGGGCAAGCTGGAAAACCTGCAGGACCTGATTGCCAAGGTCAAGGAAACCGGTGCCGATCTGGGCCTGGCCTTCGACGGTGACGGCGACCGTGTCGGTGTCGTGACCAACGCAGGCAACGTGGTGTACCCGGACCGCCTGTTGATGCTGTTCGCGCTGGACGTGCTCAAGCGCAATCCGGGTGCCGACATCATTTTCGACGTCAAATGCACACGCCGCCTGACTCCGCTGATCAGCGAGCATGGCGGCCGTCCGGTGATGTGGAAAACCGGTCACTCGCTGATCAAGAAAGAAATGAAGAAAAGCGGTGCGCTGCTGGCAGGCGAAATGAGCGGCCACATCTTCTTCAAGGAACGCTGGTTCGGTTTCGACGACGGTATCTACAGCGCAGCACGCCTGCTGGAGATCCTCAGCCAGGAGTCGGCCAACGCCGAAGACCTGTTCGAGACCTTCCCGAACGATATTTCGACGCCTGAAATCAACATCAAGGTGACGGATGTCACCAAGTTCAGCATCATCAAGGCCCTTGAAACGGATGCGCAGTGGGGCGACGCCAAACTGACCACCATCGACGGTGTCCGTGTGGACTATCCGAAGGGCTGGGGTCTGGTTCGCGCGTCCAATACCACGCCGGTACTGGTGCTGCGTTTCGAAGCCGAGACCGAGGCCGAATTGCAGCGTATCAAGGACGTGTTCCACGCAGAACTGAAGAAAGTTGCGCCGGACCTCGACCTGCCATTTTGATTGTTTTTCCTTTTGACTGGAGCCCTGAATGACCCTCGAACGCGATGCCGCCTCTAATGTAGCCAAGGTCCTTTCCGAAGCGCTGCCTTACATTCGCCGCTTTGTCGGCAAGACGCTGGTTATCAAGTACGGCGGCAACGCCATGGAGAGCGAAGAGCTGAAAACCGGCTTTGCGCGCGACATCGTGCTGATGAAAGCGGTGGGCATCAACCCGGTAGTGGTTCACGGCGGCGGGCCGCAGATCGGCGATCTGCTCAAGCGCCTGTCCATCGAGAGCCACTTCATCGACGGCATGCGTGTAACCGATGCACAAACCATGGATGTCGTGGAGATGGTACTGGGCGGCCAGGTCAACAAGGACATCGTCAACCTGATCAACCGTCATGGCGGCAGCGCGATCGGTCTGACCGGCAAGGACGCGGAGCTGATTCGTGCGAAGAAGCTCACCGTCACGCGCCAGACGCCGGAAATGACCAAGCCCGAAATCATCGACATCGGTCAGGTCGGTGAAGTGGTCGGGGTCAACACCGGGCTGCTCAACATGCTGGTCAAAGGCGATTTCATTCCGGTCATCGCGCCTATCGGCGTGGGCCCGGACGGCGAGTCGTACAACATCAACGCCGACCTGGTAGCAGGCAAGGTTGCCGAAGCCCTCAAGGCCGAGAAGCTGATTCTGCTGACCAACATCGCCGGCCTTATGAACAAGCAGGGCGAAGTCCTGACCGGCCTGACCACCGAGCAGGTCGACGGCCTGATCGCCGACGGCACCATCTACGGCGGCATGCTGCCGAAGATTCGTTGCGCGCTGGAAGCGGTTCAGGGCGGCGTCAACAGCTCGCACATCATCGACGGTCGAGTGCCCAACGCGGTCCTGCTGGAGATCTTCACCGACAGCGGTGTAGGTACCCAGATCACCAACCGCAAGCGGCACTGACTCAGGCGTAACACCCAAAGGCCCCGTGAGCTGACACTCACGGGGCCTTTTTTGTTGGCTGATGATTGAGAACAGCTCCGCGTGGGCATGCCGTTCTGGAAGCTCTGCGTCCTGTCCTGAATATGTGGCTCGGCGCAGATCTGTGACGCAGAGCGTCAAGACAGGCATTCCCACGCTGGAGCGTGAGGAACGATCGGTGTCTGGCGGCGGCCCCTTTCGCGAACAAGTTCGCTCCTACGGCCTTCGGCCAGAATCAAAAACAGACCCGGGCATGACGATAGTGTCCGACCAAACTTCGCGTGGGTATGCCGTTCTGGACGCTCTGCGTCCTGCCCTGAATGTGTGGCGCGGCGCAGATCTGTGACGCGGAGCGTCACGACAGGCATTCCCACGCTGGAGCGTGAGGAACGATCGGTGTCTGGCGGCGGCCCCTTTCGCGAACAAGTTCGCTCCTACGGCCTTCGGCCAGAATCAAAAACAGACCCGGGCATGACGATAGTGTCCGACCAAACTTCGCGCGGGCACGCCGCTCTGGACGCTCTGCGTCCTGTCATTGAGTCAGCCGCTGGACGCGGGCGCGGTCCACGGCGAAGTCTGCTTCGGCCTTTACGCGTGCGGCCTGATACCCGGCGATATCGGCTTGCAGTTTCTGCTGCTGATCGCGCAAGTCGTTCAGTTGATCGACAAGCGCCTGCTGAACCGGACGTCCTGCACGCTCAAGGTCGGCGGCCTGGCCCTGCAGACTGCGCTGCTGCGCCGCCAGCCCCTGAATGTTGCCCTGGGCAACGCCAACCAGCGCGTCCAGCTCGGCCAGTTTGCGGGCCTTCATGCGATCCACTTCAGCGACGCTGCTGTACAGGCTCAGCAGTTGCGCATCGGCGGCGGCCTGGCGTTTGTCCGCTTCGGACTGACGAATCTGCTCGGCCGTAGGCGCAGGCGGTACAACCTGAACCACCCGGCCACGACTGTTGAGCACTTCATAACCTTTGGCAACGTAGTCGGGCGGCACGCCTTGCGTGTCGATCACCGTCACCCCGCGGCTATCGACATAGCGATAAAGCAGTGGCTCAGGTGCGTCTGCGGCCTGAGCGAACATGGGCACAAGCATGACGACAGCCAGCAAGGCCCGCGAAGCGCTCAGCGTGCCTGAAACCGAAAACCGTGCCCTGCTGCCGACTGCCATAGGCACGTCCTCAGATTCCGAATTGCGCGCGATAGGCTTCGACGGCAGGCAGATGCTGCTTGAGCTGCGGGTCGTCGGCCAGGAACTCGAGCACCTGATTCAGCGACACGATACTCACCACCGGAATCCCGAAGTCACGTTCGACTTCCTGAATCGCCGACAGCTCGCCATTGCCGCGCTCCTGACGATTGAGCGCGATCAGCACGCCCGCAGCTGTCGCGTCCTGGTCCTTGATGATCTGCATGACTTCACGGATCGCGGTGCCCGCAGTGATCACGTCGTCGATAATCAGCACATTCCCCGCCAGCGGCGAGCCCACCAGACTGCCGCCCTCGCCGTGCGCCTTGGCTTCCTTGCGGTTGAAACACCACGGCAGATCACGGTCATGATGCTCGGCCAGCGCCACGGCAGTGGCCGATGCGAGCGGAATGCCCTTGTAGGCCGGACCGAACAGAACGTCGAAGGCAATACCGCTTTCAACCACGGCGGCTGCGTAGAAACGCCCCAGTTGTGCCAGTGCGGAACCGGTGTTGAACAGCCCCGCATTGAAGAAGTACGGGCTGGTGCGCCCGGACTTGAGAGTGAACTCACCGAAGCGCAGAACACCGCGATCGATGGCAAAACGAATGAAATCGCGTTGATACGCCTGCATGAAAAAAGCTCCGAATACCACGGATTTAGCTAATTAGGTAGAGCTCGGGTATCATACACGCACGTGATTTTTGGGGCCATTTATGCGGATCATCAGTGTGAACGTAAATGGCATTCAGGCTGCGGTCGAGCGTGGTTTGCTCAGCTGGCTGCAAGCTCAGAATGCCGACGTCATCTGCTTACAGGACACCCGCGCCTCCACCTTTGAACTGGACGATCCAGCCTTTCAGCTGGATGGTTACTTCCTCTATGCCTGCGAAGCCGAGGTTCCCGCTCAGGGTGGTGTGGCGCTGTATTCGCGGTTGCAGCCGAAGGCGGTAATCAGCGGCCTCGGCTTCGAGACAGCCGACCGCTACGGGCGCTACCTGCAAGCAGATTTCGACAAGGTCAGTATCGCTACCCTGCTCTTTCCGTCGGGGATGAATGGCGATGAAGACCTGAATCAGAAATTCAAGCTCATGGACGATTTCGGCAAGTACATGGACAAGCAGCGCCGCAAGCGTCGCGAATACATCTACTGCGGATCGCTCTATGTGGCGCAGCAGAAGCTCGATATCAAGAACTGGCGCGACAGCCAGCAGTCGCCCGGCTTCCTCGCGCCCGAACGCGCCTGGATGGACGAAATCGTCGGCACCATGGGCTACGTCGATGCCCTGCGTGAAGTCAGCCGTGAAGGTGATCAGTACAGCTGGTGGCCGGATAACGAACAGGCCGAGATGCTGAACCTGGGTTGGCGCTTCGATTATCAGATCCTGACCCCTGGCCTGCGCCGCTTCGTGCGCAGCGCCCGTCTGCCACGCCAGCCGCGCTTCTCGCAGCACGCGCCGTTGATCGTGGATTACGACTGGACCCTGACTATCTGATAGCCAGGCAAGGCAGCGAACACGAAAAAGCCGACTTGAAGTCGGCTTTTTGCGTTGCCTGAAGTGATGCTACTTGATCAGGCGCAAGGTGAACGGATAGCGATAATTGACGCCGTCATTGGCTTTTATCCCGGCAATGATCGCCAGCACTGCGGCACCGATGCCCACCAGCGTCAGTAACGCAAAGCCGATGATCAGCACCACCAGCAGCATGCTGACGGTGGCCGCGATGGCGACTGTGATCTGAAAATTCAGCGCTTCCTTGCCTTGCGCGTCGATAAACGGATCGGAGTCTTTCTTCAACTGCCAGATAATCAGCGGGCCCAGCAGATTGCCGAACGGAAACATCAGTCCGGCAAACGCCGACAAGTGACAGAACATCGCCCACTGGCGAGCGCTTTGCGGCGGTTTGCTGAACGGTTGCAAGCTGTCACTCATTATCGGACCCCCTTCTGGGTATCAGTCGGCCAACGCGGCGCGCTGCAATTCAAACAATTCGGTCATGCCTTTCTGCGCCAGCGCGAGCATCGCGTTCAGCTCTTCCGGCTGGAATGGCGCGCCTTCGGCGGTGCCCTGAACTTCAATGAAACCGCCTGCACTGGTCATGACCACGTTCAGGTCGGTCTCGGCAGCCGAGTCTTCGAGGTAGTCCAGGTCGAGCACCGGCTCGCCCTGATACATGCCGACCGAAACGGCCGCGATCATCTGCTTGAGCGGGTCGCCGCCTTTCAGGCCGCCACGCTTCTTGATCACCTTCAGCGCATCAGCCAGGGCCACCATCGCACCGGTAATAGAAGCCGTACGAGTGCCACCGTCAGCCTGAATGACATCGCAATCGACGTACAGGGTGACGTCGCCCAGCTTGGACATGTCCAGCGCAGCGCGCAGTGAACGACCGATCAGGCGCTGGATTTCGAGTGTACGACCACCCTGCTTGCCACGGCTGGCTTCGCGCTGGTTACGCTCGCCGGTAGCACGTGGCAGCATGCCGTATTCGGCAGTCAGCCAACCCTGGCCCTGGCCTTTGAGAAAGCGTGGTACGCCGTTTTCGACGCTGACGGTGCAAATCACCTTGGTATCACCAAACTCGACCAGTACAGAACCCTCGGCGTGTTTGGTGTAGTTGCGGGTGATGCGGATCGAGCGGAGCTGATCGGCGGCGCGACCACTTGGACGTTTCATCTGGGATACCTGTACTGAGACGGAAAACTACTGAGCATTATAGAGGCCACAGCTGCCGCTGGGCATCTCTAAAAGCCGTCAATGCCGATCCCGCGCAACCAGAAGGCCCTGGATCAAGGCTTTCGACGCGCAGATGTGGGGTAAAACAACGCCTTGCGTCACCTGTCACACTGTCGGATTGGGAGCCTGCGCCGCACTGCGCTACAATCCTGCGCCTCTACAGCCAGCCGGCTTTCACGACGCCCATGACCGCCATTTCTGCGCGTTCATGAACCGAACCACGCTTTGAAAGCGAACCAAGAGGTATTTCCCATGGTGCACAGCATGACTGCCTTTGCCCGAGTAGAGCGGGCCGGTGCCCAGGGCACACTGAGCTGGGAACTGCGCTCGGTCAACCACCGCTATCTTGAGCCACACCTGCGCCTGCCGGAGTCGTTCCGCGATCTGGAAGGCGCGATTCGCGAAGCGCTGCGTCAGGGCCTGTCGCGCGGCAAGGTCGAATGCACACTGCGCTTTGTCGAGGAAACCGCCGGCAAGCCGCTGCAGGTGGATCTTGAACGCGCAGGCCAATTGATCGCCGCAGCCGAGTCGGTTGCCGGCTTGATCAAACAGCCTGCTGCCTTGAATCCGCTCGAGGTGCTCGCCTGGCCGGGCGTGCTGGTCGCCGATGCCAACGATCCGCAGGTGTTGAACACCGAGGCCCTGAAACTGTTCAATGATGCGCTGACCGAATTGAAAAGCGGGCGCGGGCGCGAAGGCGCAGACCTGGCGCGGCTGCTCGACGAGCGTCTGTCCTCCATCGTCGAAGAAGTCGCCACCTTGCGCACGCTGGTGCCACAGATGCTCGCAACCCAGCGGCAGAAGGTGCTGGATCGCTTTGCCGACATGAAAGCCGAGCTCGACCCTCAGCGTCTGGAGCAGGAAATGGTTCTGCTGGCACAGAAAAGCGATGTCGCCGAAGAACTGGACCGCCTCAGCACCCACGTCACCGAAGTGCGTCGCGTACTCAAGGCTGGCGGCCAGGCAGGACGCCGTCTTGATTTCCTGATGCAAGAGCTTAACCGCGAAGCGAATACACTGGGCTCCAAGGCCTTTGACCCACGCAGCACGCAGGCTGCCGTCAACCTCAAAGTGTTGATCGAGCAGATGCGTGAGCAAGTGCAGAATATTGAGTAAGGCTAAACCTGACATGACCCATATCACTGGCACCCTGTACATCATTTCCGCTCCGTCCGGCGCGGGCAAGACCAGTCTGGTCAAGGCGCTGATGGACGCTCAGCAAGAGCCTCAGCACGGCGCGCAGGCAAAGATTCGCGTCTCTGTCTCGCACACCACGCGCGCCATGCGCCCCGGCGAAGTGGACGGTGTGAACTACAACTTCGTCGATCGTGCCACGTTCCTGAGCATGATCGAGCACGGCGACTTTCTCGAGCAGGCCGAGGTCTTCGGCAACCTGTATGGCAC
This sequence comes from Pseudomonas sp. MEJ108, assembly GCF_030208985.1. NCBI lineage: Bacteria > Pseudomonadati > Pseudomonadota > Gammaproteobacteria > Pseudomonadales > Pseudomonadaceae > Pseudomonas > Pseudomonas sp. MEJ108. The sequence continues at coordinate 96,624 of NZ_JARVSW010000006.1, read as the reverse complement.
GTCGCAGAGCCACTTGCAGCAGACGCTGGACGAAGGCCACGACCTGATTCTGGAAATCGACTGGCAGGGTGCGCGCCAGGTTCGTGCGCAGATGCCGCAGGCCCGCTCCATCTTCATTTTGCCGCCGACCCAGCAGGCCTTGCGCCAGCGCCTGACCAATCGCGGCCAGGACAGTGACGAGATCATCGAAGCCCGCATGCGTGAAGCCGTCAGCGAAATGAGCCACTACAGCGAGTATGAGTACGTCGTGGTCAATGACGACTTTGCCGGCGCGCTGGAAGACCTCAAGGCGATTTTCCGCGCCAATCGCCTCACTCAACAGCATCAGCAAGAGCAATACAGCGAACTTTTTCAGGAGTTGCTGGCCTGATCGAACCGTTTCCAGACATCAGGCAACAGGTTAAAAGCATGCCGTTGGTGGCATGCCGCTTGATGACTGGTGCTGTACGCTTGTAAACTACCGAGTCCGCTCGCCCATCCGGGCATCGCGCATCCGCATTTGCTACGAGGAATACCCATGGCCCGCGTAACCGTTGAAGACTGCCTAGAACACGTGGATAACCGCTTTGAGCTGGTCATGCTCTCTACCAAGCGTGCCCGTCAACTGGCAACCGGCGGCAAAGAACCAAAGCTGGCCTGGGAAAACGACAAGCCTACCGTCATGGCCCTGCGTGAAATCGCAGCTGGCGTGATGGATTACTCTGTAATCGCAGAAGCTGAAATCGTTGAAGATGAGCCATTGTTCGCAGCGTTCGAGGACGAGTCCAACGAGGCCGTCTAAGCCTATGCCAGGTCGACGTAGTACGGCGCAGGGTAAAAGCCATTGGCAAGGGGTAGCGCCTTGCCGAGCATAGACGCCCTCGCCGACAGACTGTCGGCCTACCTCGGCAAGGACCAGGTCAATCTGGTCCGCCGAGCGTATTTCTACGCCGAACAAGCCCACGATGGCCAACGCCGTCGCAGCGGTGAAGCCTACGTCACCCATCCTCTCGCGGTGGCGAATATTCTTGCCGACATGCACATGGACCATCAGAGCCTGATGGCCGCGATGCTGCATGACGTCATCGAAGACACCGGGATTGCCAAGGAAGCGCTCAGCGCCCAATTTGGCGAGACCGTCGCGGAACTGGTCGACGGGGTCAGCAAACTGACCCAGATGAATTTCGAGACCAAGGCCGAAGCCCAGGCGGAAAACTTCCAGAAAATGGCCATGGCCATGGCCCGCGACATTCGCGTCATCCTGGTCAAGCTCGCCGATCGCCTGCACAACATGCGCACGCTGGAAGTCCTGTCCGGCGAAAAGCGTCGGCGCATCGCCAAGGAAACCCTTGAAATCTATGCGCCCATCGCCAATCGGCTGGGCATGCACAGTGTGCGCATCGAATTCGAGGACCTGGGCTTCAAGGCGATGTACCCGATGCGCTCCTCGCGAATCAACCAGGCGGTCAAGCGCGCCAGGGGCAATCGCAAGGAACTGGTCAACAAGATCGAAGAGTCCCTGAGTCATTGCCTGGCCGTCGATGGCATCGAAGGCGACGTCAGTGGGCGGCAGAAGCATCTGTACGGCATCTACAAGAAGATGCGCGGCAAGCGTCGCGCCTTCAACGAGATCATGGATGTCTACGCGTTCCGCATCATCGTCGACAAGGTCGACACCTGCTATCGCGTGCTCGGCGCTGTACATAATCTGTACAAGCCGCTGCCCGGTCGCTTCAAGGATTACATCGCGATCCCCAAGGCCAACGGCTATCAGTCCCTGCATACCACCTTGTTCGGTATGCATGGCGTGCCTATCGAGATCCAGATTCGCACCCGCGAAATGGAAGAAATGGCCAACAACGGCATCGCAGCACACTGGCTGTACAAATCCAGCGACGACGAGCAGCCCAAGGGCACTCACGCCCGGGCCCGACAGTGGGTCAAGGGCGTGCTGGAAATGCAGCAGCGCGCCGGCAACTCTCTGGAATTCATCGAAAGCGTCAAGATCGACCTGTTCCCGGACGAGGTTTACGTTTTCACGCCCAAAGGCCGGATCATGGAGCTGCCCAAAGGCTCCACAGCGGTGGATTTCGCCTACGCGGTACACACCGATGTCGGCAACAGCTGCATTGCCTGCCGGATCAACCGCCGACTGGCACCGCTTTCCGAACCGCTGCAAAGTGGCTCGACTGTCGAGATCGTCAGCGCTCCAGGCGCACGCCCGAACCCGGCCTGGCTGAACTTTGTCGTCACCGGCAAGGCGCGCACCCACATTCGTCACGCACTCAAGCTACAACGCCGTTCCGAGTCGATCAATCTCGGTGAGCGCCTGCTGAACAAGGTCCTCAACGGGTTTGAGTGCAGCCTCGACAAGATCGGTCAGGAGCGCATTCAACTGGTGCTCAACGAATACCGGGTCGAAGTGCTGGAAGACCTGCTCGAAGACATTGGCCTGGGTAATCGTATGGCCTATGTCGTTGCCCGCCGCCTGCTGGGCGAAGGCGATCAGTTGCCAAGCCCTGAAGGCCCGCTGGCGATTCGTGGCACCGAAGGCCTGGTGCTCAGCTACGCGAAATGCTGCACGCCAATCCCGGGCGACCCGATTGTCGGCCACCTGTCTGCAGGCAAGGGCATGGTTGTGCACCTGGACAACTGCCGCAACATCAGCGAAATCCGCCACAACCCGGAAAAATGCATCCAGCTGTCCTGGGCCAAGGACGTGACGGGCGAATTCAACGTCGAGCTGCGCGTCGAACTCGAGCATCAGCGCGGCCTGATCGCTCTGCTGGCCAGCAGCGTCAACGCGGCGGACGGCAATATCGAAAAAATCAGCATGGACGAACGTGATGGTCGCATCAGCGTGGTCCAACTGGTGGTCAGCGTGCACGACCGTGTGCACCTGGCTCGAGTGATCAAGAAACTGCGCGCCCTGACCGGTGTCACACGCATCACCCGGATGCGCGCGTAGGCCATCCCACTATCAGGAGTTCTCATGACCAAGACTGTCATCACCAGCGATAAAGCCCCTGCGGCCATTGGCCCTTACTCACAGGCCATCAAAGCTGGCAATACCGTCTACATGTCCGGACAGATCCCGTTGGACCCGAGCACCATGGAACTGGTCGAGGGCATCGAAGCCCAGATCACTCAGGTCTTCGAAAACCTCAAGTCGGTTGCCGAAGCAGCGGGCGGATCGTTCAAGGACATCGTCAAACTGAACATCTTTCTGACCGATCTGGGCCACTTCGCCAAGGTCAACGAGCTGATGAGCACCTACTTCACTCAGCCTTATCCGGCTCGTGCAGCCATCGGCGTTGCGGCCTTGCCGCGTGGCGCCCAGGTTGAAATGGACGCGATTCTCGTCATCGAATAAATCCCCGACGGAGCGTGCCTTGCGCTCCGTTCTCCCTGAAGGAAGGAATCCGTTATGCGCTCCGCGCTCGCCATCTCGCTGCTCGCCGTCATTCTGGGCGGCTGCGCCAGCCACGCCGACCGCAATCCGGACGGCACCTGGATCAACCAGACCGCCATCGACGCCGCCGTCAAGCAAGGCAACTTGCGTCAGGCGCTGCTCGCCAATGGCCCCAATCTGGAGTGGAAAATCAACTCCAAGGCCAATCAGGCCATTTACTCCAATGGCTTCGAGCTCGGCGAAGGCAAGATCGTCAGCGCTGCCGAAGGCAAGCTGCATGTCGATTTCTATGGCAACTTCTTCGAAGACCTGAGCGTCAAGGGTGACGAACTGGTCCAGGCGGCCAGCGAGTCAGGCCCTGAGCAGCACTTCCAGAAACCCGAAGATCCGGCCCCGGACGGCGCTCAGCCAGGCAGCAGCTTCGAGAAAGCCCTGTATGGCGCCTACATGGGCGGTAAGTGGACAGTCGTAGAGGGTGATGGTCAGGGCAGCACCGTGCAATTCATGCCTGACGGCAGTGTGCAGGGTCTTCCGGAAAACGATCGTTACGCGCTGTGTCTGGCTGGCGATTGTGCAGCCATGAGCGGCGAATACGACAGCATGTGGCTGGAGAAAGCCGAGAAAGGCAACCCGTGGATTTTTGCCCGCAAAGGCAAGCAGCTGGAAATATTCCAGGCGGTGAACAACGCTGGTGCGGACCAGATGCCCGAGCTGCGTCCCGGCCCACGTCGCTGGTTGCTCGAACAGCAGTAAGCGATTCAGGCATCAGGAGCGCCCTTTACGGCGCTCCTGATCAATCACTGCTCTAGCCCAGTAAAGCCGCATAACCTGCCCTAAAGTCCGGGTACATCGGCGCCCATCCCAATGCTCGCGCCCTGGCATTACTGCAACGCTTGCTGCCCACGCGCTGCACGCTGACCTCCTCCGACCATTCGGTCACTCCCAGATACTCACGGATCCACGCCACCACATCGGCCAGCGCGGCCGGATCGTCGTCGACGCCCAGGTAGCAACTCTCCAGCGCAACGCCGCGTTGATCCGCCAGCAGCAGGTGCTCCAGCAGACCGGCCGCATCGTCGGCATGAATACGATTGGCGTAGACCGGCGGATCGATCCTCACGCTGTGCCCCTGGCGGACGCGGTTCGACAGGTCACTGCGGCCCGGGCCGTAAATACCGGTCAGTCTCAACGCCGTGGCCGGCAGCCCGCTGTTCAGCGCGACCTGCTCGGCCTCCAGCATCACCGTGCCGGTGTAGTTGCCGGGCTCGGTGGCGGAGGTTTCATCCACCCATTCCCCATTCTGCTGACCGTAAACACCGCTGCTTGAAACGAAGATCAAGCGCTTTGGCCGCTGCCCGGTCTGCTCGAGCCAGCTCAACACATTACGCAGGCCCTCGACGTAAGCCATCCGGTAACCCGCTTCGTCACGTTGTGAGGGGGTCGCGCAATACACCACGTAATCCAATGCTGCAGCAGGCCATTGGGCAGGTTTTTGCGTCTCGAACAGATCGCCCGCCACACCGTGAACACCGGCAGGAAGCTCGGAAACAGTGCGCCGCAGCCCATGCACGGTCCAGCCGTGAGGCAGCAGGCGAGTAGCGAGTCGCGAACCAATGTCGCCACAGCCGGCGATCAGAAGCGAAGGAGCAGTCATTCGGTATCTCCAGAAAAGGCGGTGTCAGTATCGTTAAAAACGCTCATCGACAGGCAAGCGTTCGGGCGAATATGTAAAAAAGATACTGTATTACTTTTGTTAACAAGAACGATTTGCAATAATGGCGGCCCATTCGTTCCGCGTAAGCGTCGACAGCACCGAGCGACGCACTGGAACCATCCCCTTTTTTCCTCTCAGGTCCGGCCAGCATGAAACGCATTCAATCAATCGCTTCGCCTACCCAGATGCCTCGCCTGCCTCGTGCATGGCGCAGTATCGCAGCCCTTGTCTTGAGCCTGATGTTCGTCCCCATGGCGCTCGCGGACCAATCGGCTCCGACCGCTGCCCCTGCGACTTCCACAGCACCTGCATCACCTGCGGCAACGGCACCTGCCGCACCTGACGCAGCAGCCCCGGTGCAGGCCATGGAGCCCGCCACCGAAGACAACAGCCTGGGCATGGCGCATGACCTGTCGCCGTGGGGCATGTATCAGAATGCCGACGTCGTGGTCAAAGCGGTGATGATCGGTCTGGCCATCGCCTCGATCATTACGTGGACCATCTGGATCTCCAAGGGTTTCGAGCTGCTGGGTGCAAAGCGCCGGTTGCGCGGCGAGATCGTCAATCTGAAAAAAGCCCGCTCCCTGACTGAAGCGAGCGCCACGGCCAGCACGGAAGGCACCCTTGCCCACCTGCTGGTGCATGACGCCCTCGAAGAGATGCGCCTGTCGGCCAACAGCCGTGAGCGCGAAGGGATCAAGGAGCGTGTCAGCTTCCGTCTCGAGCGTCTGGTCGCCGCCTGTGGCCGCAACATGAGCATGGGCACCGGCGTGCTGGCGACCATCGGTTCGACTGCGCCGTTCGTGGGTCTGTTCGGTACGGTCTGGGGCATCATGAACAGCTTCATCGGCATCGCCAAGACCCAGACCACCAACCTCGCCGTGGTTGCCCCCGGCATCGCCGAAGCCCTGCTGGCCACTGCCCTGGGCCTGGTCGCTGCGATCCCTGCTGTAGTGATCTACAACGTCTTCGCCCGCTCCATCGCCGGTTACAAGGCTCAGGTCTCCGATGCCTCGGCACACGTCCTGCTGCTGGTCAGCCGCGATCTGGATCATCTGCCAGAGCCGTCCGAGCGCAATCAACAACAACCGCACATGGTCAAGGTGGGCTAACACGTGGGCCTGCATCTTAACGAAGGCGGCGACGATCTCGCCGAGAACCATGAAATCAACGTGACGCCGTTCATCGACGTCATGCTGGTGCTGCTGATCATCTTCATGGTGGCTGCGCCGCTGGCGACCGTAGACATCAAAGTCGATCTGCCAGCGTCTACCGCCACACCGCAGCCCAGACCCGAGAAGCCGATCTTTCTCAGCGTGAAAACCGACAAGAGCCTGTACCTGGGCGAAGAGAAGGTTGCCCGCGAGCAGATCGGCCAGGTGCTGGACGCCCGCACCAAGGGCAAGAAAGACACCACGATCTTCTTCCAGGCCGACAAGGGCGTGGATTACGGTGATCTGATGGAGGTCATGAACACGCTTCGGGGTGCGGGTTACCTGAAGGTCGGTCTGGTAGGTCTTGAGACGGCTGGTAAGAAATGATCAGTACGCGCCAAAAACTGACGCGCTATAGCGGTAGTCTGTTGTTGGTGCTGGCCGTGCACGCCATCGCAATCATTGTTGCCGTTCGCTGGCCTGCCCCGCAGCCTGTCGAATTGCCACCGGCCGCCATGATGGTCGAACTTGCGCCAGTGCCCGAACCCGCTCCACCGCCACCGCCCAAGGTCGTTCAGCCGCCCCCGCCGCCAGCCCCGGAGGAGCCGACACCGGTGCCGGAAGTCGTGCAGGCGCCGAAGCCGGAAATCGTCGTGCCCAAGAAGGTCGAGAAGCCCAAGCCCAAACCGCAGCCGCCAAAGCCGCAGAAGAAGCCTGAGCCGCCCAAGGAAAAGCCTGCCGACGAAAAGCCGGTCGATACACCGCCGACCACGGCGCAACCGGCAAAGCCGGTGGCTCCCAAGCCTGCTCCTGCACCTTCGCCACCCAGCAACGCATTGCCGAATTGGCAGGGCGATTTGCTCGGTCATCTGAGCAAGTACAAGAAGTACCCTGAGGATGCACGCCGTCGTGGCATGCAGGGTGTTGCTCGCTTGCGCTTCGTGGTGGACGCTGACGGCAACGTGCTTTCCTACTCGATTGCCAACAGTTCAGGCAGCCCGGCGCTGGATCGAGCGACCATGGAAATGATCCGTCGCGCTCAACCGTTGCCCAAGCCGCCGAAGGAAATCCTCAACAACGGCACCATCGAAATCCTCGCACCGTTCGTTTATTCGCTGGATAAACGCTGAATTGTACTTTTGTTACCCATAAGTACTTCTGATAACGTGCGTCTATCGATCGCACCCGCTATGCTGGGGTCGCAACTTCATGGACGCACGTTATGACTCTTACAGAATTGCGCTACATCGTTACGCTCGCCCAGGAGCAGCACTTTGGCCATGCAGCGGAACGCTGCCATGTCAGCCAGCCAACGCTGTCGGTGGGTGTCAAAAAACTCGAAGACGAACTCGGTGTGCTCATTTTCGAGCGCAGCAAAAGTGCTGTGCGCCTGACACCGGTCGGTGAAGGCATCGTGGCGCAGGCGCAGAAAGTGCTGGAGCAGGCCCAGGGTATCCGCGAGCTGGCCCAGGCCGGCAAGAACCAGCTGACCGCCCCGCTGAAAGTCGGCGCGATCTACACCGTCGGTCCTTACCTGTTTCCTCACCTGATCCCACAACTGCACCGGGTCGCCCCGCAGATGCCGTTGTACATCGAAGAAAACTTCACGCATGTGCTGCGCGACAAGCTGCGTAACGGTGAGCTGGATGCCGTCATCATTGCCTTGCCGTTCAACGAAGCCGACGTGCTGACCCTGCCGCTTTACGACGAACCGTTCTCTGTGCTGATGCCGGCCGACCATCCCTGGACTCAGAAAGAGACCATCGATGCCTCGGCGCTCAACGACAAGAGCCTGCTATTGCTGGGCGAAGGTCACTGCTTCCGTGATCAGGTCCTGGAAGCCTGCCCGACGCTGGGCAAAGGCAACGAAGGTGCCAAGCACACGACAGTAGAATCCAGCTCGCTGGAAACCATTCGGCACATGGTCGCCTCCGGGCTGGGCATTTCGATCCTGCCGCTGTCGGCAGTCGACAGCCACCATTACGCACCCGGCGTGATCGAAGTCCGCCCGCTGACGCCGCCCGTGCCTTTCCGCACGGTCGCCATCGCCTGGCGTGCAAGCTTCCCGAGACCCAAAGCCATCGAAATCCTCGCTGACTCTGCACGTCTGTGCTCGGTGGCACGTCCGAAAACAGTCGCTAGCTAGGCAGAACAGAAATGAGCGAGCTTTCCAGGGTCTCGGTCACGGCGCTCAAGGGTGTCGGCGAAGCGATGGCAGAAAAGCTGGCCAAGGTCGGCCTGGAAACCCTGCAGGACGTGTTGTTCCATCTGCCGCTGCGTTATCAGGACCGCACGCGCATCGTACCGATCGGTGCGCTGCGTCCCGGTCAGGATGCCGTTATCGAAGGCGTGGTCAGCGGTGCCGATGTGGTGATGGGCAAGCGTCGCAGCCTGCTGGTGCGGCTGGGCGACGGCACCGGGGTCGTCAGCCTGCGCTTCTACCATTTCAGCAACGCCCAGAAAGAAAGCATGAAGCGTGGCACGCACCTGCGTTGCTTCGGCGAAGCGCGCCCGGGTGCTTCCGGACTGGAGATCTATCACCCGGAATATCGGGCGATTACCGGTGATGAGCCCGCGCCCGTCGAACAGACCCTCACGCCGATCTACCCGACGACCGAAGGCCTGACCCAACAGCGTCTGCGCCAGCTGTGCCAGCAAAGCCTGGCGATGCTCGGCCCCAAAAGTCTGCCGGACTGGCTGCCTGAAGAGCTGGCCCGCGATTATCAGCTGGCCCCGCTGGATGATGCGATCCGTTACCTGCATCACCCGCCGGCCGATGCCGACGTGGAGGAGCTGGCCCTCGGGCATCATTGGGCGCAGCACCGACTGGCTTTCGAAGAACTGCTGACTCACCAGCTTTCCCAGCAACGCCTGCGTGAAAGCCTGCGGTCACAGCGCGCACCGGCATTGCCCGTTGCGAAAAAACTGCCGAAACAGTTTCTCGCCAACCTCGGCTTTGCCCCCACCGGCGCGCAGCAGCGTGTCGGCAAGGAAGTCGCCTATGACCTGAGTCAGCCTGAGCCGATGCTGCGGCTGATTCAGGGCGACGTAGGGTCGGGCAAGACCGTGGTTGCTGCGCTGGCTGCATTGCAGGCACTGGAAGCGGGTTATCAAGTGGCGCTGATGGCGCCCACCGAGATTCTCGCCGAGCAGCACTACATCAACTTCCAGCGCTGGCTTGAGCCCCTGGGCGTGGGTGTGGCATGGCTGGCGGGCAAGCTCAAAGGCAAGGCGCGCGTCGCGTCTCTGGAGCAGATCGCCGGCGGCACACCCATGGTGGTCGGCACCCATGCGCTGTTTCAGGACGAAGTGCAGTTCAAGAACCTGGCACTGGTGATCATCGACGAGCAGCACCGGTTCGGCGTTCAGCAACGCCTGGCGCTGCGCAAAAAGGGCGTTGGCGGTCTGATGTGCCCGCATCAGTTGATCATGACCGCCACACCGATCCCGCGCACGCTGGCCATGAGTGCCTACGCCGACCTGGACACTTCGATCCTCGACGAACTGCCGCCGGGGCGGACGCCAGTCAATACCGTGCTGGTTGCCGACAGTCGCCGCCTGGAAGTCGTGGAGCGGGTGCGCGCCGCCTGCGCAGAAGGGCGCCAGGCCTACTGGGTGTGCACGCTGATCGAAGAATCCGAAGAGCTGACCTGCAAGGCCGCTGAAACCACCTACGAAGAGTTGAGCAGCGCGTTGGGTGACGTGCGCGTCGGGCTGATTCACGGGCGCATGAAGCCTGCAGAAAAGGCCGCGATCATGGCCGAGTTCAAGCAAGGTGCGCTGCAATTGCTGGTGGCAACGACGGTCATCGAAGTCGGTGTCGACGTGCCGAACTCCAGTCTGATGATCATCGAGAACCCCGAGCGCCTCGGCCTGGCGCAATTGCACCAGTTGCGCGGCCGCGTCGGGCGCGGCAGCGCGGTGAGTCATTGTGTGCTGCTCTACCATCCGCCGCTTTCACAGATCGGACGGCAGCGCCTGGGCATCATGCGCGAAACCAACGATGGTTTCGTCATCGCCGAAAAAGACCTTGAACTGCGTGGCCCCGGCGAAATGCTCGGCACCCGACAAACGGGCCTTCTGCAATTCAAGGTCGCCGACCTGATGCGCGACGCAGACCTGCTACCGGCCGTACGCGACGCGGCTCAGGCCTTGTTGGAGCGCTGGCCGCAACACGTCAGCCCACTGCTCGACAGGTGGCTGCGTCATGGCCAGCAGTATGGCCAGGTGTGATGCAGACTATGCTTTGCAAACCGCGTGCGACCCAAATCGAATAACGTGGTTATACTTCAGAAAATGTAGGAATTTGGACATAGCTCATGACAGAAGTCGCCCACGTCAATGATCCGCACCATGCGCCGGTGGTAATCCGGCAGTTGCTTGAAAAGTTGGCTATCAGCTACAACGAAGTCGTGGACGAAAAGAACCTCCCTCCAGCGCGCAAGGTGCAGGCCGTGCTGGTCGAGGATGCTGTCGGTGCGTTGCTTATCCTGTTTCCGCAAAGCCAGTTGCTCGACCTCTCCCGCATTACCGAGCTGACCGGTCGCCAACTGACCGCCGTGCCGCACGAGCGGCTGGCGCGCATGCTGACCAAGCACAACCTGCGCGTACTGCCAGGTCTCCCGGCGCTGACCAGCTCACCCTGCCTTTACGACGAGCGCCTGCTTCAGGAGCCAACACTGCTGGTGGGTTCGGGCGAGCCTGGTGTTCTGCTGGAAATCAGCAGCGAGGACTTCAAGGGCATGCTGAGCAAGGCCAGCGCCGCGCACTTTGGTCAGTCTGTGGCGGCGATCCGGCCGAACCTCGATCGTCCTGACGACGATCCTGCAGAAATCACTCAGGCCATGCATGCCTTCACGGCGCGCCGCATCCAGCAGCGTCTGGAAGCGACTCTGGAGATTCCGCCGCTGGCTGGCACTGCGCAGAAAATCATCAAACTGCGTGTCGACCCCGATGCAACCATCGATGACATCACCGGCGTCGTCGAAACCGATCCCGCACTGGCTGCTCAAGTCGTCAGCTGGGCCGCTTCGCCGTATTACGCGTCGACCGGCAAGATTCGTTCGGTCGAAGACGCAATCGTCCGTGTACTGGGCTTCGATCTGGTGATCAATCTGGCACTGGGGCTCGCACTGGGCAAAACCCTGAGCCTGCCCAAGGATCAGCCACAACAGACCACGCCGTACTGGCAACAGTCCATCTACACCGCTGCCGTCATCGAAGGCCTGACCCGTGCCATTCCGCGCGCCAGCCGGCCGGAGGGTGGCCTGAGCTACCTCGCCGGCTTGCTGCACAACTTCGGCTACCTGCTGCTGGCGCACGTGTTTCCACCGCACTTCACCCTGATTTGCCGCCAGCTGGAAGTGAACCCGCATTTGCACCACAGCTTCATCGAGCAGCACCTGCTGGGTATCAGCCGCGAGCAGATCGGGGCCTGGCTGATGCGCTACTGGGACATGCCGGATGAGCTCGCCATCGCATTGCGTTTCCAGCACGACCCTCACTACAAGGGTGAGCATCACGTCTATGCCAACCTGGTCTATCTGGCGGTGCGCCTGCTGCGTGCCAACGGTATCGGCTCCGGTCCCGAACAGGATATCCCGGACGAATTGTTCGAACGCCTGGGCCTGACGCGCGAAAAAGCCAACGAATCGGTGAAAAAAGTGCTCGAGGCCGAAGTGCTGCTGCGCGAACTGGCGTCGCAGTTCAGCAAGTAACCTGCGGATGTAACGTACGAATAGTGCCGAAGGCTCCGACCTTGGCACTCTCCCCTCGAACCTCAGAAAGGCTCGCCTTCAACCCCTGGCAGGTGCTCATCCAGGCGTAGCCAGGGAAGCCGATTGCTAACGCAGCCCGCCGCAATGGCAGCCACCCGAGTGTATCTCGCTCATCCGTGCCTCTCCTGTTCATGCCCATAAACCCTGTGACAATAAAATTCCCGCAACTGCCGAATGAAAGCTCGGTGAAAGCTTGGCCAATTAGCATCAGTCCACTTCCGGCAAAAAGACCGGTTAGCCAGGAACGGATTCCGAGGTGTTTCAGGCCCAATTAACAACAATAATGGTGATTCCGATGCTTCCTGACTTCTCGTTCCACACTCTCCTTGCGCCCCCACTCCACGTACCGATCTGCTGAGCTGACTCGTTCATTTCACGTTCTGTAGCCGTATTACGTCTGGAGTATTCCCATGCTGACTTTCCTTGGCTTTGCCATGGTTATTGCGTTCATGTACCTGATCATGAGCAAGCGCCTGACTGCGCTGATCGCCCTGATCCTGGTTCCGATCATCTTCGCCCTGTTCGGTGGCTTCGCGTCGCAGATCGGCCCGATGATGCTGGCAGGTATCACCAAGCTGGCGCCGACCGGCGTGATGCTGATGTTCGCCATTCTGTACTTTGCGCTGATGATCGACTCCGGCCTGTTCGACCCGGCCGTGCGCAAGATCCTGAAAATGGTCAAGGGCGACCCGATGCGCATTTCGGTCGGCACCGCCGTACTGGCGCTGGTGGTGTCCCTCGACGGTGACGGCGCGACCACCTACATGATCTGCGTTGCCGCCATGCTGCCGCTGTACAGCCGCATCGGCATGAGCCCGCGCATCATGGCCGGCCTGATCATTCTGGCCGGCGGCGTGATGAACATGACGCCCTGGGGCGGCCCGACCGCTCGTGCGGCCAGTGCCCTGCATGTCGACGCCTCCGATATCTTCGTGCCGATGATCCCGGCCATGCTGGCAGGTGTGATCGCGATCCTGGCGATTGCCTATTTCTACGGCAAGCGCGAACGTGCCCGACTGGGTGAACTGCACCTGCAGGGCGATGAAGTCGACCACAGCGAAATCAGCGTCTCGCAATTCCCTGATGCGCGCCGTCCAAAGCTGATCTGGTTCAACGCTGCCCTGACCCTGACCCTGATGGTGGCCCTGATCATGGGCCTGCTGCCCCTGCCGGTCCTGTTCATGATCGCGTTCAGTATCGCGATGATCATCAACTACCCGAACCTGCAGGACCAGAAGGACCGCGTATCGGCCCACGCCGGTAGCGTGCTGGCGGTGGTCGGCCTGATCTTCGCTGCGGGCATCTTCACCGGCATCCTGTCCGGCACCGGCATGGTCGACGCGATGTCGAAAAGCCTGCTGGCCGTGATCCCTGACGCGCTGGGCCCGTACCTCGCGGTGATCACCGCGCTGGTGAGCATGCCGTTCACCTTCTTCATGTCCAACGATGCGTTCTACTACGGCGTACTGCCAGTGCTGTCCGAAGCAGCTGCCCACTACGGCATCAGCCCGGTGGAAATGGCCCGTGCGTCGATCGTCGGTCAGCCGGTCCACCTGCTCAGCCCGTTGGTGCCTTCGACCTACCTGCTGGTGGCACTGGCCGGTATCGAGTTCGGTGACCACCAGCGCTTCACCCTGAAATGGGCGATTCTGGTGTGCATGTGCATCCTGGTTGCCGCACTGCTGATGGGCATCTTCCCGTTCTATAGCAGCATGTAAGCGTCTTTAGCTGTCCCAGGACTCGCCGTCGACTTGATCGTTGACGGCGAGTTTTTGCGTTTGCGGCCATCAATTGGTTGAAGGCCGATACTGCAGTGCCTCGGCCAGATGACTGCGGTTGATCGCGTCCACCTGCTCCAGATCCGCCAGGGTTCGCGCCACCTTCAGCAACCGATGCGCCGACCGTAACGACAGGGTCAGACGCTCGCACGCCGTCTCCAGCCAGCTTTCATCGACACTGGACAGCGCGCAATACTCGCGCAGCCCCGGCAGATCGAGAAACGCATTGGCACAGCCCTGACGACGTTGCTGACGGTCTCTCGCCTCAGCGACCACGGCTGCGGCACTGGCAGTGTTTTCACTGGTGGTCGGGTCAGGGTTGAGGGCGGTGGCTTCGCGGGCGACGGTCAGGTGCAGGTCGATCCGGTCCAGCAGCGGGCCGGACAACTTGTTGCGATAGCGCTGCACCTGCTCGGTGGAACAACGGCAGCGCCCGGTCGGCTCACCGAGATAGCCACAGGGACACGGGTTCATCGCCGCCACCAACTGGAACCGCGCCGGAAAGCGCACGCGATCCCGCGCCCGGGAAATCACGATATGCCCGGACTCCAGCGGCTCACGTAAAACCTCCAGCACGCGGCGATCAAACTCCGGCAGCTCGTCCAGGAATAAAACGCCGTGATGCGCCAACGTGATCTCGCCAGGTTGCGGACGACTGCCACCACCCACCAACGCAGGCCCCGACGCCGAGTGATGCGGCTGCCGAAACGGCCGCTGCGGCCAACTGGTCAGCGGCACCTGACTGGCAACCGACTGAATCGCCGCCACCTCCAACGCTTCGTGCTCATCCAGCGGCGGCAACAAACCCGGCAGGCGACTGGCAAGCAGCGTCTTACCGGTGCCGGGCGGCCCGCTGAACAGCAGGTTATGCGCCCCGGCGGCAGCAATCACCAAGGCACGCTTTGCGGCGGTCTGGCCCTGCACTTCGCTTAAATCCGGATACGGCTTGGGCTGATGCAGCAGACCACTGGATTGATACGGCGCAATCACCGTGCGCCCGTTGAAATGCGCGACCAGCTCCAGCAAGTGACTCACCGCAATCACCCGCAGCCCCGACGCCAGGCAGGCTTCCTCGGCGTTCACCGCCGGAATGATCAGCGTCCGTTCCGCTGCACGCGCCGCCAGCGCAGCAGGCAGCACCCCCTGAATCGGTCGAATCGCCCCCGACAACGCCAACTCGCCCAGGCACTCAACATCCTGCAACGCAACCAGCGGCACCTGCCCGCTGGCGGCCAGCAACCCCAGCGCAATCGCCAGATCGAACCGCCCGCCATCCTTGGGCAAATCAGCCGGCGCAAGATTGAGCGTGATGCGCCGCGCCGGAAAATCCAGCCCGGAATTGAGAATGGCACTGCGCACCCGGTCCTTGCTCTCCTTGACCGCCCCCTCCGGCAACCCCACCAGCGTCAGAGCCGGCAGGCCGTTGGCCAGATGCGCTTCAACAGTAACCGCAGGGGCTTCCACCCCGACCTGGGCACGACTATGGACGATAGCCAGCGACATGGATCATTCCTTGATATGAGCGATGGGCGGGTATCGTGCTTTATTTGCGGGGTGGGGGTGAGGGGGGAATGGATACAGGGTGTGAGTGGGGTCGACAGGCACGACACTTAGTCGGCTAAAGGCTGCATGCAAAACATAGATGCGCAAATTTTTGCGCATCCGATGGCCGGGGCTTAACCAGCAAAGCCCTATATTCAAAGCGATGCGGCACACATTAACGAGTCAGCGCATGTGCGCAGATGTTTGCGCACTATTTCATGCTTTTTTTGCTCGATATCTTTGCTTTAAATCTCTATCTCTTTGTTTTATATCGATAAATAGACAGTCGGCACATATCTTGGAATGCAGCTCTGCATACAGCGGGCGATATCGCCCGTTTCTGCGCAGAGATTCCATGCATGACCGACAAATCCGGCACCCATACTCAACGACGTGCTGCAACGTTCGCCAAGACACCCGCCACGGCCACCAGCCTGTGCCCTTTCCGCGGCCCTGACGTTGCCATCGTGCCAGTGCGCTACGCGCTGGACCGCTCCCGCTACGATACCGCGCCCGAGAAGCTGAAACCGCTACTCGAGGGCAGCCGCTGGGCGGTTATGCCGAAACTGAAAACACGCAGCTATACCCTTCGCCAGCTGTATGACGGTTATGTGTATGTCTACGACGAAACAGCCGAGACGTTGCATGAGTACGCGGTGTCAGCCGCCACAGGCAACCTGAGCCGTATTGTCTGGACCGATGCGCAGCTTGGCAGTGACCAGCGCAGTGGCGGCAGCGATGCCAAGCCTTTTCTGCTCTATCCGCGAAACAACCTGCTGCGCATCGCCTTTTCAGCGCAGCAGTGGTCCTGGCGAATCTGCGAACACCTGCGTTCGAACCCGGCAAGCCGCGATTCATGGATGAAAGCGCTGGATCTGAAACGCTACTGCATAACCATGGCCGAGCCGGATACCTTGCCGTTGAACTGTATCGCCGAAGCGGTGGCGGACATCGACAACGAGTATGTGGTCGATGATGACCGCTTTGCAGACTCGGCGATTCCTACATCCAAGGCCTCCAGCGAGGAAGCCGATCCGCTGTTTTCACCAATCGGCGCTGACGTTTTCTGGCAGGGCAGCGTTGAAGATCAGGACAGCTCCCTGCTCATTGCTCTTGATGATCCACTGGCCATTTTCAATGATCTGGGCATGCAACTGGCCGCCGATCAGGCCGCTTACCGCAACTGGCAAGCCGAACACGAACACAAGATCCAGATTGCCCAGACCGTCACCACGCTATGTGGCGCTGAAAGTGAACCGGAGAAACTGCCGGCATCGGTACGCGGCAATGCCGCGCTCACTCACCAGTATCTGGGCGAGCTCGAAGCTTACTTCGAGCAGTGCATCCTTGAGGAAGCGCAGATCAGCGGCAGTAACGTTCCCGGCGATTTTCTGCTGATGCCGGACATGTTCAAGAGCCTGGATATGCGCAAATCGATTGAAATGCGATACGGCAGCGCGCCCTCCGACCAGGCCCTGCAAGCCTGGAAAGATCGCCACAAATGGCTTCGCGAGGTCGATCTGAGTGGTGCCCGTGCGTACCTTCAGCAGCACCTGCCAACCGGCGACACACTTCTGCAACAGGTGCGTGACACGCAAAGCGATTTCCGGCAATGGTCGACTCATCTGGGTACAGAACCGCTCAAGCTGTTTATCGACACCTCTCACCCTGAAAGCCTGCTGTACCTGCAAACGCTCATGCTCAACCTGCAGATCATTTACGCTCAGGACAACGCCGCCAGCGCCTGGCTCGCCGAACAGGAAACCAACGACAGCAGCCTGTTTGGCACGTTGCGCTACGGCTTCTCACCGGCGCTCAAACACGCGCTGCATCAGGAGGCCAACGCGCTGCTGAACGGCCTCGGCGACATCACCAACCTGGCCGCCCGCATCGGCGAACTCAACGGCACGCTCAATCACCAGGGTTTTGCCGACAAGCCGTGGATGAAGGCGCTGAAACAACCCGTTCAGGACACCTTCAAAGCCCTCGGCCAACTGGCCAGCAGCGCAGGCAAGGCGACGTTCGAAAGCATCCTGCTGGCCTGGGTGCCCATCGACAGCCGCATGGCGGTGGGCAAGCAGCAGAACATCGTTGCACTGATTCGCACGCTGTTGATTGGCCAGATTTTGCTCGATTCTAAGGCGCGTATCGCGATCGATCACAACATGCTCGCGAAGCTGAAAACCTGGGTCAGTGAGTGGCAGGTACTCAACAAACAGATCAGCGACACCCGCCGCAGCTGGCTCTACCCAACCGCTTACAACCCCCGTAAAAGCATCGCCAGCCACCTGCGCGCGCTCGAGCAAAAGCTTCGCCTGCACGAACTGAGCATGCCCGCCCTGCTCGACTATCAGAACAACCAATACGCCAAGCAGTTGCAGGATGAGATTCGCCTGCACGTCCAGTCCGGCAAAGCCATCACCAAAGACTGGCTGAGCAGCGCCAGGCGCTGGCTCGATGGACTGGGAGGGATTGCCGGCTCGATCACCTGGGGCGTGATCATGCTCAACTTCATCAACACCGCCTTTACCTATCGCGACCTTACTCGAGACGGAAACTTCAGCACCAAGGATATTGGCAAGGTGACGTATGGATTGGGGTATAGCTTTAACCTGTTGATGGCGGTGTTTGTTGAAGCACCGTGGGCGGTTATCAGGGATACGAAGCCGGTGCTGATCGATGGCAAGAATGTCGGGATTCTGGATCGCTCTGCGGGTTATTGGAGGGCAAAGGGAAATCTCGTATGGGGTGATGCCATACGTGGGTTCAGGGTTTCGATGGTGGCGATGGGGGCGTTTGGGGTAGCGGCGGTAATGTTAGAGGTAATAGATATTCGCGATGACTGGAACAAACTGGAAACTTCGGCAGAAAAAAACGCGACTATTATAAAAGGCTTTGCTGCCTCTGCGATGGGGTTGGGCTCGCTGGCTCAATTGCTAGTGGGCATTTCTCCTGCAAGCAAGCTGACTATATTAGTCATGAGTCCTTGGTTTAGTTTCGCTCTACTCGTTACAGGTACAATCTATCTTTTAGCAACGATGGCGTTAAATTATTTCAAGCAAGATCGTGTCGGCTGGTGGCTACGAAAATGCTGCTGGTCCAGAACGCCTCAATATCGCCACCCAGAAACCCCTCAGGGTCATTACGACGAGATTCGTAACTTGCTTGAGATACAGCTAGGCCCACAACTTCATGTTAAAAGCACCACACATTATGAAGATCGATATTTGGGTAAAGGTGACTATTTTAGCGCGACGATTCAAAACGGTGCAGGCATACAACTTCGCTTACCAAATATATTGCGCGGACGCTCAGTAAATTTCAACGTTATCAGCAGCAAGCGTCCTTGGGGCATAATGCCAGTAAATAAAATAGACCAACAGATATATCAGGACTTCTTGGATAGAGGACAGTTCAGGGCCACCAGCCAGTTCGAAGTGCTGACCGAAAAGCGTATAGAACATGCTCATAAAGACTTCACATTTCCATTGATGCCACCTGAGGGTGAAGATGTTATTTGGGAGACCTGGGTGCCGCTAGAACAGGATGCACGTTACTTGGAGCTGCAAATTTGGTATCCCGAGAATTTAATACGTACCGGCGTAGAGGATACGGGCTATCTGTTCCAAATAGAACTGGACACTCAAGGACATACATCTTTCGAAGGCTCGTCAGCAACCGATCTTGAAGTTAAAATTTCAAACCGACTCGGCTTCATGACACTGGAAATCGCAGAGTAATAGCATGCTTAGCAAAGAACCCATTCCCCAGCAAGAGACCTTACCTAAGGAGAATAACTCTAGATTGATAGCTCCTATTATAACCAACGATTCTTATGCAGAAGTAGACATCCTTAACTGGACAATAAAAACTATCGCATCTCACAAAAAAGAAGTTATGCGAATGCAGCTTCTTTTAGGCCTAGGACATATAGCCATGTTCATATTCAACGTTTGGGTGTGGTGGGAGGCGTTCACTCAGGAGCCGCACTGGTTATTCATATTAACCCTGCTTTTTATCGGAAATTATTTGTACTTCGTCACACTGCTCATCCGCCAAAAAACTATCTACAACTACACCATCACCACCCACCACGCCCTCGTAGAGTACTACCTCCACTACCCCGACTTCGCCTCATCCCTTTTCAAGGGCATCGCCATAGCCGTCATCCTGATATTCGTTTTTGTAGCACTCTTCACCGGCTCGCTGCTGTTCCTGATCGGCCCCGTGGCCATGGCCTTTATCGCAGCGATCAAGCTGCTGAACTGGGAAAACCCCATCCACCATGAACAAAGCCTGCCATGGGCCGAGTACAACTTCGTCACCGTCGACCGAAAGCGCCTCATGATCATCACGCACCGCACCGACGTCACACTTGGCTTCGAGGCCCGCTTCCAGCACGAGGTCCTGTTCAACAAATACCTCGCGTTTCTCCGCGGCGCGCTCCCCCCAACGGCCGAGTTCACCGAAAGGGCCTGGAAGTGGTAGTCCTCATTACCGGTCTCAATAAGCACTCCCCGTAGGCCGCACCACAATCTCGCTCACATCCACCCCGTCCGGCTGCTCGATCGCGTAAACAAGCGCACGTGCGATCGCATCCGGCTCCAGCGCAACCTTTCGAAACGCTTTCATCGCGTCACGCGCGGTCTCGTCGGAAATCGAGTCGGCCAGTTCTGATTCGACCACGCCGGGGCAGACGACGGTGACGCGGATTTTGTCGGTTTCTTGCCGAAGGCCGTCGGAGATGGCGCGAACAGCGAATTTGGTGGCGCAGTACACTGCGGCGGTCGGGGAAACGGCGAGGCCGCCGATGGACGAGATGTTGATGATCTGGCCATGCCCTTGCGCTTGCATGCTCGGCAGCACGGCGGCGATGCCGTGCAGTACGCCGCGCACGTTGACGTCGAGCATCTGGTTCCACTCTGCGATTTTCAGCGCGGCGAGCGGCGACAGGGGCATGATGCCGGCGTTGTTGATGATCACGTCGATCTTGCCGAACTCATGTGTGGCGAAGTCGGCAAAGGCTTGCATGTCGAGCGCATCGGTCACGTCCAGCGCGCGGAAGCGTGCCGAGCCGCCCTGCGCTTCGATGTCTGCCGCCAGCGTCTGCAGACGCTCGCTGCGCCGAGCGCCCAGTACCACGTGTGCGCCCTTGGCGGCGATGAGTCGGGCGGCAGCTTCGCCAATGCCGCTGCTGGCACCTGTGATCAGTACAACCTTGCCTTGAATGTTCGACATGACTGGCTTTCCTCGTGAAGTCATCGTTGGCTCAGTTTCAGCGTGCGGCTCAAACTGATTGCGATGGCCATGCTACGAGTCGCTGATCACTGCGTGCATGCCGATACCTGCGCGACACTTGCCTATTCCTGTCTGTGGGTCTGCAGCACGCTGAATCACTGCACAATGGCCGCTATGATGGCGTTCGATGCAAAGGATGGGCGTACAGCAACACTGACTTGGGACGGGGTTCTTCATGGGTACACAGAATGCTGCGAGCGCTCCGGGCACCGATGTTTGCCGGGCTGAAATCATCCAGTTGCTGACGCAGCGCTTTGCGGCACCCGGTGTTTATGAAACCGCTATTGCGCCGCTGCACGTTATCCGCTGCGATGCGCCGTCCGAGCTGATTCATGCGCTGCATCGGCCAGCCCTTTGCGTGATCGTTCAAGGTCGCAAGGAGGTTGCGCTGGGCGATGAGCAGTATGTGTACGATCCGCTCAACTACCTGATCGTCGCGGTGACGGTGCCGGTCGCCGGGCGCGTGCTGGAAGCGAGTGGCGAGGCGCCCTATCTGTGTATTCGTCTGGATTTCGAGCCTGCGCACATTGCCCAGCTCATTGCAGAGGCGCCATTGAACGGCGTTCCGGACGAGCCGCAGCGGGGCCTGTTTCTTGAGCCAATGGATCAGCCATTGCTGGAGACGGTGTTGCGGCTGGTGCGCCTGCTCGACACGCCCCGGGACATCGGCATGCTCGCGCCCCTTGCACTTCGGGAGCTCTACTACCGGCTGCTGCGCGGCAACAATGGGCGGCGACTCTACGAAATCGCGGTCGGGGATTCGCAGACGCATCGCGTTACGCGGGCGGTCGACTGGCTGAACAGTCATTACACCGAGCCGCTGCGCATCGACGAGCTGGCGCGCCTGGCCAACCTGGGCAATTCGACGCTGCACCACCGATTCAAGGCGCTGACCGCCATGAGCCCGTTGCAGTACCAGAAAAAGCTGCGCCTGCAAGAAGCTCGACGGCTGATCATCAATGAAGGCCTGGACGCCTCCAGCGCCTGCTATCGCGTCGGCTATGAAAGCCCTTCGCAATTCAGCAGGGAGTACAGCCGCCAGTTTGGCTGCCCGCCCTCGACAGATCTCAGCCGAGTGCGGCAGATTGGCTGACCTCCCCGTCCGACATCAGCGGCCGGGCGCGGCCAACCGCGCATATTGGTCCTGACTGATCCACCCGGTAAACGAGCGATCATCGGCATTGATGAACTCGACCTGAGCCGCGCCATCCTTGAATGCCAAAACCCCGACGACATCATCCTTGACGATATAGGCGCCTCGGGTGGCTTTGGCATTCGGTGTTTTTTGCAGCCAGGCCTTGTCCGCGGTGACAGTCAGCAGACCGACCCACTGCTTGCTGGCGGTCCGGGTCAGATCCAGGCCGGTGGCGATGTCCGGCGCCATCACGTTCATGCAGCCGGGGTGCTGCCGGCCTTGCTCGATCGTCAGCACCACGCCATCAGCCGAGGCCTTTAGTGTTCCCGGGTAGACGTCATCCAGCCAGGACGACACCGCTGCGCCCTTCCCGGTCTCGACCTTGCCTTGCAGATAGAACGCACAGCTGAACGCCTCGCCGCGCGTCTCCGAGTAATAACCCTCGACCTGATGATCAGGCGTCACGGCCAGCATCAACTGCTCGTACTTGCCGGAATGCAGTGCCGTGTCCTGAGCGAAAACCGACGTGCCGACACACAACCACAGGGTTGCGGCCAGGGAGCAGTGAATAAGGGGACGTTTGTCAGTCATGCTTCCATCCATAGAACGTTCGAATAGCCGGGAGGAGTGGCCAGCCCATGACTGGCGCGCCGAGACGTTAGCGTATTTCGGCGCGCAACTGTATCACTGAAATCCGGAGCGATTCATGGCTGCGACGCGAACGCCAGTACACGTTTGAGCATCTCGCTTCGCGAGCAGGTCAGGTGCCTGCCCCGTTGTGCATGACAACGTTCAGCGCTGCAGCGCACTGAGTAAAACAAGGAAACCCTTATTCGGCTTTTTCAGTCCCTGCGGCCCCGCCAGCCTTCTCTTCCAGCTCGGCCATCTTGGCCTCCAGCGCTTCCAGGCGGGCGCGGGTGCGGGCGAGGACGGCCATCTGGCTGTCGAACTCTTCACGGCTGACCAGATCCAGTTTGCTGAAGCCGCTTTGCAGCAGGGCCTTGAACTGGGTTTCGAATTCGTTGCGCGATACAGGCGTTTCGCCATTGAACAGGCGAGAGGCGTGGCCGCTGAGAGCGTCGAGAAAGGCTTTGGGCGCGAGCATGGTTATTTTCCTGAATCAGAGGGCGGCAGTGTAACACGCAGTGTCTATAGTCAATCCCGAGGGCGCAATGCACGCTTATGGAGCGCAGTGACGGGCACATGAGCACCATTGCTGTGCATTAGCTCCATGATAGACCCTGCAAGGTTGTGCAAAACCAGCCCAAGAGCCTGTATTCAATGAATATTCGCGAGATGGCAAGCTTTCTGCTTAGTGGCTTATGACCCATGCACTGATGCAGTCGCTGTGACGAATGCAGTGCGGCAGGCGGAGCGGGGAAGTGTTTCGTCAGAAGCGGTTTTCTGGAGTGGGTCTGGCCTGATCAGGCGGCCGACACGTTACAAAGCCAGACACTGCGCTTAGACTTGAGTCGGGTTTGTTTTCCTGGGGCAAGTCCACCAAATTCGGGAGAAAGTTTTCATGAAGCTAGTCACTGCCATCATCAAGCCGTTCAAACTGGATGACGTTCGCGAGTCGTTGTCTGAAATCGGCGTGCAGGGCATCACCGTCACTGAAGTCAAAGGCTTCGGGCGTCAGAAGGGTCACACTGAGCTTTATCGCGGTGCTGAATACGTCGTCGACTTCCTTCCCAAAGTGAAGATCGATGTCGCCATCGATGACAAGGATCTGGATCGTGTCATCGAAGCCATAACCAAGGCCGCCAACACTGGCAAGATCGGTGACGGCAAGATTTTCGTGGTCAATCTGGAACAGGCCATCCGCATCCGTACCGGCGAGACCGATACAGACGCTATTTAAGCCGCCAAACCCAACGCCCCAGGAGAAAACAATATGACTCTGCGTCAATTCGCAGGGCTCGGTGCCCTGTTGTCCCTCGCATTACCTGGTCTTGCCCTGGCGGCTGATCCAGTGGCCGAGCCGGTGCTGAACTCTGGCGACACTGCATGGATGCTGACCTCGACCGCTCTGGTCCTGTTCATGACCATCCCCGGTCTCGCGCTGTTCTACGGCGGCATGGTTCGTTCCAAGAACATTCTGTCGGTGATGATGCAGTGCTTCGCCATCACCGGTCTGATCAGCATCCTGTGGGTCATCTACGGCTACAGCATCGCGTTTGACACAACCGGTATGGAAGCGGGCGTCGTCAACTTCAATTCCTTCTTTGGCGGTATGGGTAAAGCGTTCCTGGCAGGCATCACGCCGGCAAGCATTACCGGTCCTGCTGCGTTGTTCCCTGAGGCGGTGTTCGTCACCTTCCAGATGACCTTCGCGATCATCACCCCTGCCCTGATTGTCGGCGCCTTCGCAGAACGCATGAAGTTCTCCGCGATGCTGGTGTTCATGGGTATCTGGTTCACTCTGGTCTACGCGCCAATCGCCCACATGGTCTGGGGCGGCGTCGGTGGCCTGTTGTGGGACTGGGGCGTTCTGGACTTCGCTGGCGGTACCGTCGTACATATCAACGCCGGTGTAGCCGGTCTGGTAGCGTGCCTGGTACTGGGCAAGCGCAAAGGCTTCCCGACCACGCCGATGGCGCCGCACAACCTGGGTTACACCCTGATCGGCGCAGCGATGCTCTGGGTCGGCTGGTTCGGCTTCAACGCCGGTTCCGCCGCTGCGGCCAACGGTACTGCCGGTATGGCCATGCTGGTCACTCAAATCGCTACCGCGGCCGCCGCATTGGGCTGGATGTTTGCCGAGTGGCTGACTCACGGTAAGCCAAGTGCTCTGGGTATTGCCTCTGGTGTGGTTGCCGGCCTGGTTGCCGTT
This sequence comes from Pseudomonas sp. MEJ108, assembly GCF_030208985.1. Taxonomy (NCBI): domain Bacteria; kingdom Pseudomonadati; phylum Pseudomonadota; class Gammaproteobacteria; order Pseudomonadales; family Pseudomonadaceae; genus Pseudomonas; species Pseudomonas sp. MEJ108. Next base: position 72,002 of record NZ_JARVSW010000006.1, on the reverse strand, counting down.
ACCCCTGCGGCCGGTACCGTCGGCCCGATGGGCGCGCTGATCATCGGTCTGGCAGCAGGCGTGATCTGCTTCTTCTGCGCGACCAGCCTCAAGCGCAAGCTGGGCTACGACGACTCCCTGGATGCGTTCGGCGTTCACGGCATCGGCGGTATCGTCGGCGCCATCCTGACCGGTGTGTTCGCAGCACCTGCACTGGGCGGCTTCGGCACCGTGACCGACATCGGTGCTCAGGTCTGGATTCAGTTCAAGGGCGTCGCGTTCACCGTTGTCTACACCGCAATCGTGACCTTCATCATCCTCAAGGTGCTGGATGCGGTGATGGGTCTGCGCGTCACCGACGAGGAAGAGTCTGTCGGTCTGGATCTTGCGCAACACAACGAGCGTGGCTACAACTTGTAAGCTTTGGCCTACGCAAAAAAGAATGCCCGGTCTCCGGGCATTTTTTTTGTCTGACGTTTGTGGATATACCGCCGCTTTTTGCTGTCATTGATCTTGCCCGTGTCAATGATCTCGGCACCGTGACACAGCGCAGGTAACGAGGTTGCCACCGTCTTCGTCAACTTGCAGGGAAGCCGGTTTATTGCGCGCTTTGCTTTTTTCTCAGTCGAGTTAGAATGCGCGCCGAAGGTGCGGAGAACGGTATGTGGCATCAATCCAGGATTGCCTTGCGGGCCAGGCCCCGCGGGTTCCATCTGGTGACTGACGAGATAGTCGCGGGGTTGCCCCCGTTGCGCGGTTGTCGTGTCGGGCTACTGCATGTATGGCTGCAACATACCTCGGCTTCGTTGACCGTCAACGAAAATGCCGACCCGGCGGTACGTCGCGACTTTGAGCGTTTTTTCAACCGTCTGGTGCCCCAGGGCGTGGACGGCTACGAACATGACGACGAAGGCCCTGATGACTTGCCAGCGCATTTCAAGGCCAGTCTGCTGGGCTGCCAGTTGCTGTTGCCGGTTACGGCAGGGCGACTGGCGCTGGGCACCTGGCAAGGTATTTACCTGGGCGAACATCGAGACGCTGGTGGGTCTCGTAACGTCCTGGCCACCCTTCAGGGTGAGTGGACATAACCGCTGAGGTCAGCGGTTGTTGAATTTTTCCGGTTGCCTTAGCAATTCTGGGCGGTTGGGCTATAACTAATCAGCTTTCGCAAGTCATGAGGTACAACATGAGCGACGACGACGATATTAAGGACGATCTGGAAGACGACCTGGAAGGCGAAGAGGACGGTGAGGAGCTTGCAGCTGCTCCCGGCGACGACCCGGTCGAAGTAGACGATGACGTTCCGGCACCTGCCGCAAAAGGCAAGGCCAAGGCTGCAGTCTCGGTCGATGAACTGCCCAGCGTGGAAGCCAAGAACAAGGAGCGCGATGCGCTGGCACGTGCCATGGAAGAATTCCTGGCGCGTGGCGGCAAGGTGCAGGAAGTGGAGGCCAACGTGGTCGCCGATCCGCCCAAGAAGCCTGACAACAAATACGGTAGCCGCCCTATCTGAGGCTGCATGACTGTATGAGAAAAGCCCGCCGTCGCTGCGGGCTTTTCTATGCGCGCCTGTCAGTGCGCCTTCAGGCCCAGCGCGCCAGCACCTCGGGCAGTTGCGACAGGTTGTGGATCTCGGCATCGGGCAGTCGATCCGCATCCCAGGCCTTGCCTTGCGGGTTGTACCAGATGGCGCGCATGCCGGCCTGCTGGGCACCTGCGATATCGTCCTTGGGATGGTCACCGACATGCACCGCCGAACCGGCATCGACCCTTGCGCGGCGCAGCGCCTCCATGAACGGTGCCGGGTCAGGCTTGCCGATGCCCAGGTCTTCGGCGCACAGCGCAAAGGCAAAGTAGTCCGCCAGCCCCAGACGACGCACATCGGCATTGCCATTGGTAATCACGCCGAGCGTGAAGGTCTTGGCGAGAATTTCCAGCATCGGTTGCACCTCAGGGAAAATCTGCACCTGATGACGGCCCTGCAGGAACACTTCAAAGCCCCGGTCGGCCAGGTCCTGCGCCTCGTCCGGGTCGTAGCCGGCATCTTCGAGCGCATGGAACAGCACGCGGCGGCGCAAGGCGCTGATGCGGTGCTTGAAGGACGGGTCTTCGGCCACCAGACGCGAGCGGATTTCCCACAGGTGCTCGACAGGAACCGCTCCCAGCCTGGGCGCGTTTTCGCCCAGCCAGTCACGCAGTGTGACTTCGGCACCGGCAATGGCAGGGGCGGTGTCCCAGAGCGTGTCGTCAAGATCAAACGTCACCAGCTTAATCATCTGCAGCTCCTTTACGTTTGGCTCGAGGATGGGCGCTGTCATAAACAGTAGCCAAATGCTGGAAGTCCAGGTGTGTGTATATCTGCGTGGTCTTGATATCCGCATGACCCAGCAGCTCCTGCACGGCGCGCAAGTCCTGCGACGATTCGAGCAGATGGCTGGCGAAGGAGTGACGCAACATGTGCGGGTGCAGATTCTGCCCCAGCTCTCGCTCACCGGCTGTCTTGAGGCGCACCTGAATCGCACGCGGGCCGAGGCGCTTGCCTTGCTGACTGACAAATACCGCGTCGTCCTGCGGATTGGTCAGGGCGCGCAGCGGCAGCCAGACTTCCAGTGCCTGACGCGCCTTGCTGCCCACAGGTAGTACGCGGGTCTTGCTGCCTTTACCCAGCACCTGCACCAGTCCGTCATGCAGGTCCAGCTGGTCCAGATTCAGACCGGTCAGTTCGGAGAGGCGCAACCCTGACGAGTACAGCAGCTCCAGGATGGCTTGGTCGCGGTGCGCCAGGAAATCATCTTCAACGCCGCCATCCAGCAATTGCGCGGCGCGGTCGGTGTCCAGGGTCTTGGGCAGACGCCGCTCGCCCTTGGGCGGTGACAGGCCGTTTGCCGGGTCGTGCTGGCAGATGCCTTCGCGATTGAGGTACTTGTATAAGCCGCGCACCGCCGACAGCATCCGCGCCAGGCTGCGTGAAGACTGGCCCTGCTGGTGCTGGCGGGCAGTGAAGCTGCGCAGGTGCTGGATATCCAGGTCACTCCAGCTCGACACCTGTGCCTTCTGGCAATACGCCAGGACCTTACCCAGGTCGCGTCGGTAGGCTTCCAGCGTGTGAGGCGACACCTGGCGCTCACTGCGCAGGTGCATGCAGTAGGCGTCCAGATGCTGATCCATGGCTAGCGAACCGAGCGTAATGAGTGGGCGAAGCGCGGCAGCAGGCGGCTCAGCACATCGGCGATATAACTGAGGAACAGGGTGCCGACCGAGCTTTTGTAATGCTGCGGATCACGGCTGCCGATGGCCAGCACGCCATGCAGGCCCAGATGATTGAGGCTGGCGATGGCAGTCGAACCGACCTCCTTGCCCTGCTCTGCACCGAACAGAAACGCCAGTTCATGCTCACGCAGCGCGCCGCAGATGATCTTCTCGCCAATCAGGCCGCCGATGGCTTTCTGTGCGTCGGCGCCGCTGACCCAGCGCCCTACGGGCATCGGGCTGTCGCTGAACAGGATCAGGCTGACAAAGGGCACCTGGAAGTCCTGACGCAGGCTGTCTTCGACGGCGATGACCAGCTCTTCCAGACTGGTCGCATCCATCAGCGCGAGGTTCAGGCGGCGGGTCTTTTCGAACAGGCGGTCGTTGTCCCGTGCGACGTCCATCAATTGCGACAGGCGATGGCGCATTTCGATATTGCGCTCGCGCAGCAGCTTGAGCTGACGCTCGACCAACGAAACGGTGTCGCCACGCTGGTGCGGAATGCGCATCGACACCAGCAACTCGTCGTGCTCGGCGAAGAAGTCCGGGTGCTCGAGCAGGAAGGCGATGACCGCCTCTGCTTCAAGGTCTGGCGCTGCGCTATCGACAGGCGATTCGCAGGGTGTGCCTGTTGAAGCGGGAGGTTGATCGGTCATGGTACTTACTCACTCAAAGACGGACTTGGCCTTCATAGACCCTGACTGCAGGGCCGGTCATCATGACAGAATGTCCCGGCCCAGCCCATTCGATGGACAGGCGCCCTCCGGGCAGGTCGATCAGCAACGGCGAGTCCATCCAGCCCTGACTGATGGCAGCGACAGCCGCCGCACAAGCGCCGGTGCCGCACGCCTGGGTTTCCCCGGCACCGCGTTCCCAGACACGCAGCTGTGCCCGCTGACGGTCCACGACGTGGAGAAAGCCGACGTTGACCCGGGCCGGAAAGCGCGGGTGATGCTCGATCTTCGGCCCCAGTTCATGCACCGGTGCGTTATTGATGTCATCGACCCGCAGCACAGCGTGCGGATTGCCCATGGACACAGCCGCCATGTCGACATGCTGACCGTCGACGTCAACGGTGTAACAGGTAGCCTGCTCCGCTGCTTCGAAGGGAATCTCTTCAGGGACAAACCTGGGCGGCCCCATATCGACGCTGATCTGCCCGTCGCTGCGGATATCCAGTTCGATGATGCCGCTCTTGGTCTCGACGCGTATCTGCTTCTTGGCCGTCAGACGCTTGTCGAGCACAAAGCGGGCAAAGCAGCGCGCGCCGTTGCCGCACTGTTCGACTTCGGAGCCGTCGGAATTGAAGATTCGATAGCGAAAGTCCACATCCGGGTTGTTCGGCGCCTCGACCAGCAAAAGCTGATCGAAACCGATACCGGTGTGGCGGTCGCCCCATTGTTTGGCGTGCTTGGGCAAGATATGCGCGTGCTGACTCACAAGGTCCAGGACCATGAAGTCGTTACCCAGCCCGTGCATCTTGGTAAAACGCAGCAGCATGGGGATTACTCCGGCAGCAGGCTTTCGCCAGCGAACAGCTCGGCCACGGTTTCGCGACGACGCACTTCAAAAGCCTGGGAACCGTCGACCAGTACCTCAGCGGCACGGCCACGGGTGTTGTAGTTCGAGCTCATGACGAAGCCATAGGCGCCGGCTGAATGAACGGCCAGCAGATCGCCCTCGGCCAGTGCCAGCTCGCGACCCTTGGCGAGGAAGTCGCCGGTTTCGCAGATCGGCCCGACGATATCGTACGCACGAGGTTCGCCATCACGCGGACGCACCGCCGTGACATCCATCCAGGCCTGATACAGGGCAGGCCGGATCAGATCGTTCATCGCCGCATCGACGATGGCAAAGTCCTTGTGCTCGGTGTGCTTGAGGTATTCGACACGGGTCAGCAGCGCGCCAGCGTTGGCAACGATGAAGCGTCCCGGCTCGAACAGCAGCCCCAGGTCGCGACCGGCCAGGCGCTCGCGCACAGCCTTGATGTAGTCAGCCGCCAGCGGAGGCTCTTCGTCGCGATAACGCACGCCAAGGCCGCCACCCAGGTCGATGTGGTGCAGATGAATGCCGCAATCGCCCAGACGATCGACCAGGGCCAGCAGGCGATCCAGCGCATCGATGAACGGTTCGAGCGTGGTCAGCTGCGAGCCGATATGGCAGTCGACCCCGATCACTTCCAAATTCGGCAGTTGCGAGGCGCGAATGTACACGTCTTCGGCGGCTGCAATGGCGATGCCGAACTTGTTTTCCTTGAGGCCCGTGGAGATGTAGGGGTGAGTGCCTGCATCCACGTCCGGATTGACCCGCAGCGATATCGGCGCCCGAACGTTGAGTTCGGCAGCCACTTCCTGCAGGCGCTCCAGCTCGTCGGTGGATTCGACGTTAAAGCAGTGCACGCCGACTTCAAGGGCGCGCCGCATGTCTTCGCGGGTCTTGCCGACACCGGAAAACACGATCTTTTCGGCTTTGCCACCCGCCGCCAGCACACGCTCCAGCTCGCCACGCGAGACGATGTCGAAACCGGCGCCAAGGCGCGCCAGGACATTGAGCACGCCCAGGTTGGAGTTGGCTTTTACGGCGAAGCAGACCATATGCGGCATGCCGCTCAGCGCGTCGGCGTAGGCACGGTATTGCGCTTCGATGTGAGCGCGCGAGTAGACATAGGTCGGCGTGCCGAAGCGCTCGGCAATGGCAGACAATGCTACCCCTTCCGCGAACAGCTCACCGTCGCGGTAGTTGAAGGCGTCCATTGGAGTCCCTTAAAGGTGCTTGTGCGATTGCGATTTGGCTTGTTCGTCCGGAGTTTTGGTGTCATCCGGCAGATACAGCGGGCCTTTCTGGCCGCAGGCTGTAACAAGGCAAGCGACCGCGACAAGCGCAGCAAGCGAAGAGATCAGGCGCTTCATGGCGAAATCCTTTGTAAAAGCATTAATTGCGCCCGAGTATACCGACCACCCGGCACCTTGCCTATGCGAGCAGCGTCCAGTCTGGCGGGCCTTTGGCGCGAAAGCCGCAGCAGAGCTATGGTTGATCGGGATTAAAGTGCTCGTGCATCGTCAATGATGAGTAAGCTTTGCATTTGCCTGGCAGCGTCCGTATCTTGCCCCTCTGCGCTATCTGCAGACACTTATCGAGGTTCCCGCAATGAGTTTGACCGAAGCCCGTTTTCACGACCTCGTCGATGCGACGCAGCAGAATATCGAAGACGTATTCGATGACAGTGGTCTGGATGTGGACCTGGAAAACTCGGCCGGTGTACTGACGGTCAAGTTTGAAGGCGGCACGCAGCTTATCTTCAGCCGTCAGGAGCCCCTGCGTCAGCTCTGGCTGGCGGCCAGATCGGGTGGTTTTCACTTCGACTACGACGAAGAGAATCAGTGCTGGGCCTGCGATTCCAGTGATGAGCTGCTGAGCGAGATGCTGGAGCGCTTTACCGTCGAGCAGGCCGGTGTCGAACTGGACTTCTCCGAGATCTGATCGTGAGCCAGTCCCCCGTTCGACCGCCCAAGCCGCTTTTCAACAATGTCAGCCCGGCAGTAGCCTCGCCGTGTATCAGCCTGTGTCGGCTCGATGAGCAGAAGGTTTGCCTGGGGTGCTTCCGTCATGTCGAAGACATCCGCGAATGGCGCTCGGCCGATGACGACCGGCGCCGCCAGATTCGCCACGAGGCCGATCAGCGTCGAGCCCGCGCCGAGGTTGACCAGGCGGCAGGCTGAAACCGCGTCGGGTTGTGTATTTACTGCGCTGTGTTAGTGTCAGGCCTTGCCTCTGCAGACAAGAGGCTCGTCAAACCCCGCCAATTGGTGGGGTTTTGTTTTATTCATGGAGAATAAAGGAGTCTGCCCAGACCATGACCACAGCACCTTCGATCATCCTCACTCGGCTCGACGTACAGCGTCTTGAAAAGTTTATCGCCGACCAGAATGAAGACACACCTGGCATCCAGGCATTGCAGGCCGAACTGGACCGCGCCGACCAGGTGGTTGGTCACGATGAAGTGCCTGCGGGCGTTGTGACCATGAATTCGCGCGTGCATTGCCGCGAAGAAGTCAGCGGCAAGGACTATCACCTCAAGCTGGTTTATCCACAGGATGCGGGCGCAGACGGCACCGTCTCGGTCCTGGCACCAATGGGCTCGGCGCTGCTGGGCCTGCAAATCGGCCAACACATCGACTGGCCTGCACCGGGCGGCAAGACCCTGAAACTGACCTTGCTGGCGGTGGAATATCAGCCGGAAGCGGCGGGCGAATACGAGTAATCGAAGACGCCGCATCCGCAGAGCGCTTCCGCATTCAAGAGCGGACGCAGAGCGTCCGGAACTGCATTCCCACGCGGAGCGTGAGGAACGATAGGCGCACCAGAGAACGCCTATCGTGCCAATGCAGCAGGTCAGGCCTGATCCATCGCCTCGTTCAGCAGCTTTTCCAGTTCGGCCTTGTGGCGCAGGAAGAGGATGCTTTGCCCGTGCTTGCCGTCCAGCAGCCCGGACAGGTCCAGGTCGGTGATGTAACAACGGTAGCGCTGAAGCTCCAGGCGTTTGCCGAGGATTTGCTGCGCGACGGCGGCGTACAGTCGATCGCCGTATTCCAGTTCGGAAAACTCGCTGTTGTCGCAGTACAGGGTGGCGTTCAGTTGCCCTGGCGAGGTTTCCTCGATGATTGCCTGTACGTCGTAAAACGCCTTGTCCGCTGCAGTCGGCGCCGGTCGATGCTCAACACGTCGGGCAGGCCCCGCGCCAGAGGGCAGCATCTGATAGTAAAGGGTTTCCAGCGTAACCGGCGCGGACGGATCATCCAGCGGTAATGAGGCGCCCCGGCGATAAACCAGCGCGTGAAGAAAGCGCTGCAGCGGCACCAGCAGGCTTTGTTCATCGTGATACGGCAGACGCTGATGCCAGAGCGAATTGTGTTCATCGAGCACGTACAGGTCAGCGTCCGGCTCGTTGACCCGGTAGAACACCTGAATGCATTCCGGCTGACCAAGCGGCAGGATCAGGGCCAGATCGTGGTCATCGAGTGCCTGCGGGTCCAGGTGCAAGGGGCTGTACGACGACAGCTCTTCACCCAGGTACTTGAACAACCCCGGCAGACTGTTGACCACCACATGACCGATCTGACCCGGCTTCATCTCCAGCACGTGATACTGCTGCTGCACCTGAATCAGATAACGGTGATTGAGCCGCCTCTCCAGCAACAACCGCGCCGTGCCGATCAGCTCTTCAACACGCTGGGCAATGGCGGGCGCGCGGTTATGGCAGAAGCAGCGCACGTGAATCTGCGGCTGTTTACCGCGCTGCGGCAGGCTGCCGAGCAGTTCGCTCATGCAGTCGAGCAGGGCGTGCGGGCCGTCGTAGCGGCTGACCAGTGTTTCGTTCCAGGTATTGAGGGTGATCTGGTCCAGCGTCAGCACCAGATTTTCCCGGACACCCGCGTAACTGAGCGAGTCGGTGCGCTCGGTGGTCATCAGAATATTGAGGTCGCGATGATGGCTGAGCGGATCGACGCCGACATTGATCAACAACAGTATCTCACTGGGCGTGCTGGGCATCAGCAACGCCTCATCGCTGACCTCGGGCAGTGGCAGCTGAATGCTCTGCTGCAAGGCGCCCATCAGGTTGAACAGCTCGAACTCGCTCAGGTCACTGGCGCCCGGGTGCAATGCCACGCGGGTAGTGCTGTCGATCACGGTATTGCGGTGGCACCAGGTCAGCAACTCAAGCAATTCACGGCTGCGTTTGAGCGGTGAGAAATTCGGCCACTCGTGAATGCCCAGATTGCCGTTGTACAAGGCCCACTGGTGCTTGCCGGGCTCGCGCTTGTCGGGGGAATGCACCAGCGTCAGCGTATCTTCGGCAAGGTCAGGGGCGATGCCCGGGTTGATGAACTCGACCTTGCCCGCCTTGCGTTCAAAAGCCGCATACAGACGCCGACCCAGAATGGTCAGGTCGCGAGTGTTGAGGGCGTCGGCAGTGCTTTGCGTTTTGGCGAAGCGGCTCTGAAAGCGATAGCTGTAATTCAGCTCGTTGACCAGTGCGCGGCGCTCGCCGGCCACCTGGCGGACTTTCCACTGGTTGCGGCTGTCGAGCAGCGCCAGTTGACGCTCATCCCAACCCCACTCCGTCGCCAGGCGTTCCAGCAGTTGGCGCTGCCAACCGACGTTGCGCTGGCGGGTCGACCCGGTGAGCTTCTTGTTGACCTTCAGGTACAGGCTGCGGCGCACCAGCTCCAGGCGCTCCGGCTCGTTGCGCGCCTGCAGATGCTCCTCGATGCGCCGGTACACGACCACATAAGGGTCCAGTTCATCCGGGTCCAGCTGATTGGCGAACACCGCTTGCTTGAAACGCAGGCTCAGGCACTGCACGCGGGGATGCTCGCTGGAATAGACCTCGATCAACAGCAGCTTGAGCACAGACTTGTAGGGCGACTCGATGCCTTTGAACAACTGCCATAATCCGGCACCGATAAACTCGGCCGGGGGAATGTGCGACATCGGGCCGAGGTCGAGCACCTCACTGGCGCGAATGAAGCGCTTGCTCAGCAGGGTGTGGGTGTAATCCTCATAGTTCTGCTCTTCATAGACCGGCACCAGCCACCACATCGGGGTGCGCCCGGCGAGCCAGATAGCGGTCCGATAGAACTCGTCGAGCAACAGGTAATGCTGGGTAGTCCCGCAATCGTCCGAGCTGAGCTGCGAATCGCGCTCACCGCTCTTGAAACGCTGCGGGTCGATCAGAAAAAAATGCGCCTCTGCGCCCATCGTCGCCGCCCAGGCTTCAAGTGCCTGGCATTTCTTGCGCAGTTCGGCGATGGCCTCCGGCTCCAGCTCGCTGTCGTGGCAGACCCAGACATCCATATCGCTTTGTTCAGCCTGGGCCAGCGTGCCGAGGCTGCCCATCAGAAACAGGCCATGAATCGGCTGGGGCGGGTTGCCGTGCCGGGCCTTGTAGGAAAAGGAGCGCGTCAGCCGCTGCGCCTCGACCAGGGCCAGTGTGTCCGGTTCGTAATGCGAGACACCGGCAGGCGTGCTGCCGGAAACATAACCGGGCAACAGCGGATGGTTGACGTGAAAGAACAGCGGCAGCAGGGTCAACACGCTCTGCTGGCGGGTCGACATACCTTCCAGCGCACGCGCGTACCGCCCGTCATTGAGCGACAGGAAACGGTTACGCAACTGGCTGAGAACCTTGCGGTCGATGCCCTCATCCAGGTCGGGGCGAATTTCAGGATTACGCGTCATCGCAACTCAAGGCATCTGGCCTGTGCAGGCGTGGAATTACCGAGAAAGATGGCGGAGAAGGTTTGCAGCCGAGAGAAGCGGATTCGGTCGGATGGTTATTCTGGCGCCAACGTCCTGTATCGACTGGCGCTCGGATAAGTGAAGGGCCTGCCACGCTTTTTTGTGCGCAGGCCCTGCGACATTCAGGCGGCTTGCCTGGAGACGTTGAGGATGGTCAGCAAGGATTGGGCATGCTGGGCGGCCTCGAGCCCGAGGCTGGTCAGGTAACCGCCATCGACCTGGGTCGTCAGTCCTTTATCGAAGAGTCTTTGTGCGGCTGCAACGGCCGTGGGCGCCGCTACATGGTGGACTTTGAGGCCTTCCTGGGTGTTTCCCAGATTGAACAGTGCAAGGATTTCCAGTTCGGCAACCAACTCAGGGGTATACGACATAGGTACTCCAGACTTTTTGTAGTAATACGACCTCGCCGGCTGGCGGGTGTGCTCTGGAATCGACGTGTCCGATCTGCGCTCGTCGGTTCTGGATGACCGTTAAAGCCGGTTTGGCGTGTGGCCCCGGAGGATCAAGCGGCAGCGGGGCATTTGCAGTGTAGTCAGCGTCTGAAGTGTTTGCAGCATATATCTTGCTGGCCTGCTCTGACCGCAGGATCACTTTTCCGGCGGCAGGTCGGGCAGGGCGCGCAGGGCTGCTTCATACCATTGCGTGTCGAACGGACGGTCCTGCTCCAGCAAGGCATCGATCTCGATGGCCAGCACATGGGCCATCATTTCAAGAATATCTTCACGCTCATAGTTCACCAGGGTCAGCATGTTGAACACCGCTCTGGCTGCGGGCGGGTTACCGGCTTCGATCTGGTTTTCGATGGCTTCGATCAGCGTCGAGGCAGCAAAGTCTTCTTCATCATTATCGATGTCGTCGGTCATGGTCACTCCTCAGGTAAGGCAGGCAGTCTAACCGGCGACCTGAAAACAACAAACCCCGGAGGTCCGGGGCTTGTCAGCACATAGCGAAGATCAGTCCGCCGTCGGTTGCCCCATCGGCACGGGCTCTTTGCTGCGCCAGTGCGGCAGGGAGTTCCAGTAGCGCTCGCCCTTGGCATCGTCATACATGCCTTCCCAGCGCGAGATAACCAGCACTGCCAGCGCATTGCCGATCACGTTCAAAGCGGTACGCGCCATGTCCATGATGCGGTCGACACCAGCGATGAACGCCAGGCCTTCCAGTGGAATACCGGCGCTGCCCAGGGTCGCCAGCAGTACCACGAAGGAAACCCCCGGTACGCCCGCGATGCCTTTGGAGGTGACCATCAGGGTCAGCACCAGCATCAATTGCGCGCCAATCGACAGGTCGATGCCGTACAACTGAGCGATGAAGATGGCTGCGATGCTCTGATAGAGCGTCGAACCGTCAAGGTTGAACGAGTAGCCCGTGGGCACCACGAAACTGCAAATCGCCTTCGGTGCGCCATAGGCTTCCATCTTCTGGATCACCCGTGGCAGCACGGTTTCAGAGCTGGCCGTGGAGTAGGACAGAATCAGCTCGTCCTTGAAGATACGCATCAGCCTGATGACCGAAAAGCCGAATGCACGAGCGATCAGCCCCAGCACCACGAAGGCGAAGAAGGCGATGGCCACGTAAACCAGAATCACCAGCTTGGCGAGCGGCAACAGAGAGGCGAAGCCGAAGTTGGCGACAGTCACGGCAATCAGGGCAAACACACCAATCGGCGCGTAGTTCATGATCATGTGAGTGACCTTGAACATGGTCTCCGAGACGCCCTGAAACAGCTTCACCAGCGGTTCACGGACCTCGGCTTGCAGGCTGGAAAGCCCCAAGCCGAACAACACCGAAAAGAAGATGATCGGCAACATCTCGCCACGCGCCATGGCGGCGAAGATGTTGGACGGGATCAGGTTGAGAATGGTCGCGATAAACGCATGATCGTGCTGAACTTCAGCCGTAGTCTGCTGATACTTGGAAATATCGACGGTGCCCAGTGTGCTCATGTCGATGCCGGTGCCCGGATGGAACACGTTGGCCAGCACCAGCCCCACCAGAATCGCGATAGTGGTCACGACTTCAAAATAGAGAATGGTCTTGAGACCGATACGTCCCAGCTTCTTGGCATCGCCCACGCCCGCGATGCCGACGATCAGCGAGGCGACAACGATGGGAATAACGATCATCTTGATCAGACGAATGAAGATATCGCCTGCGGGCTGCAGGATGTTGGTGATCCACCAGGCCTTTTCTGCGCTGAAATGATTGAGTAGCGCCCCCACAGCGATACCCAGTACCAGTCCGATCAGAATCTGCCAGGCCAGACTCAGCTTTGCCTTCTTCATATTATTACCCTTGTTCAAAGTGGCTTGGGCAAGTCCAAAACCCGTGCACCGAGCATGCTTTTTCACAGCAGTTTCGAGGCAGGAGCTCCCTTTGGAAATGTCCCGAGAAGGTCACCGCAGACGAGCATCCCAGCTCTGTAGCAGGCGAAAAAAGTCGCAACTATTCCCATGGCGCGCGTATACGTCTAATGCCGTAAACGACTACCTCATGCATGATCGGCATACAAATACGGGAGAAATGTGTTGATTTATGTCGCGCGGGAGGATGGCTATTCGGCGCGAAGCTGGCTATTACGCCGCCTTAAGCTGAACGGAGGGATGCGGGACTAATGCCGGGATACTGCAACGAGGACTCGACTGGCAGGCCTGTTTACCTGATGTACGGTAGCTGAATGCCCTGGACGGCGTCCGCAGACGCGACGCCAGCCAGAGCCATTGAAACGGGTATGAGTCCCGTCAGCCTTTTCCTTTGGTACGGGTCATGTGCGGGCCGCTGTTTTTCTCCAGGTACCCGATGATCATCCCGGCCACGTCCTTGCTGGTGGTCACTTCAATGCCTTCCAGGCCAGGCGAAGAGTTGACCTCCATCACCAAAGGACCGTGATTGGAACGCAGGATATCCACACCCGCCACGCTCAGTCCCATGACCTTGGCTGCCCGCAATGCAGTCATGCGTTCTTCAGGCGTGATCTTGATCAGGCTGGCGCTGCCACCGCGGTGCAGGTTGGAGCGGAACTCGCCCGGTTTGGCCTGACGCTTCATCGAGGCGATAACCTTGTCACCGACCACAAAGCAGCGAATGTCGGCACCGCCTGCTTCCTTGATGTATTCCTGAACCATGATGTCCTGCTTGAGGCCCATGAAGGCTTCGATCACCGATTCGGCCGCCGTGGCCGTTTCGCACAACACCACGCCGATCCCCTGAGTGCCTTCGAGCACCTTGATGACCAGCGGCGCGCCATTGACCATCTGGATCAGGTCGGGAATGTCGTCGGGCGAGTGAGCGAAACCGGTGACCGGCAAGCCGATCCCCCGGCGTGACAGGAGTTGCAGCGAACGCAGCTTGTCCCGCGAGCGGGCAATGGCGACCGATTCATTGAGCGGAAACACGCCCATCATTTCAAACTGACGCAACACCGCACAGCCATAGAAAGTCACCGAAGCACCGATACGCGGGATCACCGCATCGAAGCCCTCCAGAGGTTTGCCGCGGTAGTGGATCTGCGGCTTGTGGCTGGCGATGTTCATATAGGCGCGCAGGGTGTCGATCACCACCATCTCATGGCCACGCTCGATGCCAGCTTCGACCAGACGACGGGTGGAATACAGACGCGGATTACGCGAAAGCACAGCGATCTTCATGCAACACCTGAGGAAGTAGAGGCCGGGAACACCGGCTTGTCTTGTACGTAAGTTATGCCCGGATTGACCACCAGCTGGCCGTCGATCAGAGCCTTGGAACCCAGCAGCAGTCGATAGCGCATCGACTTGCGGCAGGCCAGTGTGAATTCCACCGGCCAGATACGATCACCCAGGGCCAGCGTGGTGCGAATGACATAACGCACCTGCGCCTGACCGTTGGAGCTTTTAATGGTTTTCATGGCAACCAGTTGCGCTTCGCAGCGACGATGCCGCAACTGAACCACCGTGCCCAGATGCGCGTTGAAGCGCACCCATTTCTGGCCATTGCGTTCAAAAGGTTCGATTTCCGTGGCATGCAGACTCGACGTGCTCGCACCGGTATCGATTTTTGCCCGCAGGCCTGCCACCCCCAGGTCGGGGAGCGCCACCCACTCGCGCAGGCCGATGACTGTCAGATGATCGAATGTCTTCAATGCGATTCCGTACTTCTCAAGACTTCTGCCAGGCCTCGGGGGCTACCTGAGCCAGGGCTTTGAATGCGGGTTTGGCGAACAGATAGCCTTGCATCAGGGATATGCCGCAATCTGCCAGAAAATCCCGCTCTTCAATATGTTCGATACCTTCTGCGATGACTTTAATCCCCAAGTCCGAACACATTGTGACAACCGCGCGAACAATCGCCTGACGCGCGCGATTGCGATGAACATCGCGAACCAGGTTCATGTCGAGTTTGATCAGGTCGGGTTGAAAATCGGCCAGCAATGTCAGGCCTGAATACCCGGCGCCGAAATCGTCGATAGCGGTCATGAAGCCGAACTCCCGGTACTCGCGCAGGATATTGCTCAAATGGCCTTTGCTGCACACATGTTCGCTTTCGATGGTCTCGAAAATCAACCGCTCGATGGGAAATTCATGCCGCTTGGCCGCTTCCAGCGTGCTGCGGATACACAGCTCGGGACGATACACGGCATTTGGCAAAAAGTTGATCGATAAACGCTCGGTCATGCCCAGTTTCGCAGCGCCGGCGATGGCCGTGGTCCGGCAGGTCTGATCGAAGCGATAGCGGTTCTGGTCAGTGACCTGTTTCAGCACCGACATCGCGCCTTCACCATTCGGGCCCCGGACCAGCGCTTCATGAGCAAAGATCGACTGGTCGTGCAGGTTGACGATGGGTTGGTAGGCATAATCAAACGAAAAGCCCAGTTCCGGACTGCCGGTGCAGCCCTCACACCCCTTTTTGGGGGCGGTCAACGAGGTTGGAAAGTCTGTCACATCGCACTCCATGTGAGGTCAGGGCCATAAAATGATGAATAGCGGATTTTGACAAGCAAGGATCGGTTACTTCATGTTCTTGATAGCGACAGATCGGCAACGGCAGGCCGTCACGTTTCCTGATTAGCCGGATAACGTTCAGACTGCCATACGGATGAGGAATTCAAATGGCACAAAAGATGGAAGAAGGCGATAAGGTCCGCCTGGATAAATGGCTGTGGGCTGCGCGCTTTTTCAAAACCCGTGCGCTGGCCAAAGCGGCTATCGAAAGCGGCAAGGTGCACTGTCGCGGCGAGCGTTGCAAGCCCGGCAAGGAGCCGCGTGTCGGTGACGAGTTCCAGATTCGCATGGGTTTCGACGACCGCACCGTAGTGGTCGAGGCGCTGTCCGTCGTTCGGCGTGGCGCACCGGAGGCACAGACGCTGTATCACGAGACACCCGAGAGCATCGCCAGGCGCGAGAATGCCGCGGCTCAGCGCAAGGCCGGCAACCTGGGTGTGACCACTGACGGAAAGCCGACCAAGAAGCAACGCCGGGAGCTTTTCGGCTTCCGCGCCAGCCACAACAACGACTGAAACACAGCACCGGGCAGCTCCGGCTATCAGTCCGACGTGCCATCCAGCTTGGAAGCGCACCGCATAGCTCCTAAAATGCCGGTCAATCCGCATGGCCCACGGCGCTTTCGAGTGCCGGACGGCGCTTTTTCAGCCGCGTGCCATCCATTGTCATTACTTCAGATACCTTGCCTACCTATGCATGATTTCCCGGACATCGATTTCACCCAACGCTTCATCTTCGACGAAAGCGACGTTCGCGGAGAACTGGTCGCCCTGGAGCGCAGCTACGCCGAAGTGCTCGCCAAGCACCCCTACCCGGAGCCGGTCGCGCAGTTGCTTGGCGAACTGATGGCGGCTGCCGCGCTGCTCGTCGGCACCCTCAAATTCGACGGCCTGCTGATCCTGCAGGCACGCTCCAGTGGCGCAGTGCCGTTGCTGATGGTCGAGTGCTCCAGCGAACGTGAACTGCGTGGCATCGCCCGTTATGACGAGGCACTGGTCACAGCAGGCGCAGGTCTGCAGGACCTGATGCCCGATGGCTCGCTGGCATTGACCATCGACCCGAACAAGGGCAAGCGCTATCAGGGCATCGTTGCCCTCGACGGCGTCGACCTGTCGGAAAGCCTCTCCAACTATTTCGTGATGTCCGAACAGCTGGGCACGCGTTTCTGGCTCAAGGCCGACGGCCATCGCGCCCGCGGTCTGTTGCTGCAACAGCTGCCCATCGCGCAGATCACCGATCCGGAAGAGCGTGACGCCAGCTGGGAGCACGTCATCACCCTGGCCAACACCCTCACGGCCGAGGAAATGCTCGGGCTGGACAACCAGACCATCCTGCATCGCCTGTATCACCAAGACCCGGTTCGCCTGTTCGACGAGCAGCCCATCTGCTTTCGCTGCAGTTGCTCGCGTGAGCGCTCGGCCAATGCGCTGGCCAGCCTTGGGCTGGAGGACGCGCAGCAACTGGTTATCGAGCACAACGGCACGATCGAGATCGACTGCCAGTTCTGCAACCAACGCTATCTGTTCGATGCCACTGACGTCGCGCAGCTGTTTGCTGGCGGCGGTGTCGATTCGCCATCTGACACGCGCCATTAATGATCGCGTAAAGGGCCTCAGAAAACGGTGTGGGCCCCTGTAATGCTGTTCTGACAGGAGGGTCCTACCATTTCCGGGCATTTCTGGCATAATCCGGCCCACTTTTACGCTGTAGTAGTGGTTGTTTTTTTACTACAAAACCGTTTGGAGCACTCGGCCACAGGCCGACGGGGAACCTCATGACGCAAACCAACAACGCTGTGTACACCGATCTGAGCACCGACGAACTGGTCAAGGAAGCCCTTGCCCGCAAAGAAGGCGTACTTTCCGATACTGGCGCACTGGTTGTGGAGACAGGCCATCGTACTGGCCGTTCGCCGGTCGATCGTTTCATCGTTGAAGAGCCGAGCACTCAGGACGCCATCGCCTGGGGCCCGATCAACCGCAAGTTCCCGGCCGAGAAATTCGACGCCCTGTGGAACCGTGTCGGCGCGTACCTCGCCGAGCGCGAGCGCTTCGTTTCTCACGTTCATGTAGGCTCCGATCCTGCGCACTACCTGCCAGTCAAGATGACCACCGAGACTGCGTGGCACAATCTGTTCGGCCGTTGCCTGTTCATCAACCCTGAACAGTACAACCCGGCTGGCAAGGACGAGTGGGAAATCCAGAACGCGCCATGGTTCGTCTGCGACCCTGAGCGTGACGGCACCAACTCCGACGGCACCGTGATCATCAACTTTGCAGCCCGCAAGGTGCTGATCGCCGGCATGCGTTATGCCGGCGAAATGAAGAAAGCCATGTTCTCGGTGCAGAACTTCCTGCTCCCGGCGTCCGACGTTCTGCCGATGCACTGCGCGGCCAACATGGGCGAAGAGGGCGATGTAACCCTGTTCTTCGGTCTGTCCGGCACCGGCAAGACCACCCTGTCCGCCGACGAAAGCCGTTACCTGATCGGTGACGACGAACACGGCTGGGGCGAAGGCGTGGTGTTCAACATCGAAGGCGGTTGCTATGCCAAGTGCATCGACCTGTCCGAGAAGAACGAGCCGGTCATCTGGAAAGCCATCCAGCACGGCGCCGTACTGGAAAACGTCGTACTCGACCCGGTCACCAAAAAAGCCGACTACGCCGACAGCAGCCTGACCCAGAACAGCCGTGCGGCCTACCCGCGCGAACTGATCGAAAAACGCGCACCGAAAAACCTCGGTGGCGAGCCGAACGCCGTTATCTTCCTGACCTGCGACCTGACCGGCGTACTGCCGCCTGTGTCGATCCTCAGCGAAGAACAGGCCGCCTACCACTTCCTGTCGGGTTACACCGCACTGGTCGGCTCGACTGAAATGGGTTCGGGTTCGGGCATCAAGTCCACCTTCTCCACCTGCTTCGGCGCACCGTTCTTCCCGCGTCCGGCGGGCGAATACGCAGAACTGCTGATCAAGCGCATCCGCGGCTTCAAATCCAAGGTCTACCTGGTCAACACCGGCTGGACCGGCGGTGGCTACGGCGTCGGCAAGCGCTTCAACATCCCGACCACCCGTGGCGTGATCGCAGCGATCCAGAGCGGCGCACTGATCGGTGCCGAAACCGAACACCTCGACACCATCAACCTCGACGTACCGAAGTCGGTACCCGGCGTCGATACCGGCCTGCTCAACCCACGCAACACCTGGGCTGACAAGGCTGCCTACGACGAAGCGGCAAAAGCACTGGCTGGCCTGTTCGTGGAGAACTTCAAGAAGTTCGACGTGAGCGACGCCATCAAGGCTGCGGGTCCGAAGTTGTAAGACGTTGTAATTAGCCTCCACTAAAAAAACCGCCTTCATCAGGCGGTTTTTTTTGTACTCGTTTTACGAATCTGAAAGCCTGTTGCCTATCTTGCCAGATGACAAATCGACTATATCGACGGCACACCTATATGGAGATATCGACTTTAGCATCTGTCATTTATTGTCCTGGATATGAGTGTAATCCGGTTTTATCAGAACTTCTTTTAGCCGCGCGCTGAGCGCTTTACTTTAATAGAGACCCAGGCATTTCAATAAATCAAACTTTACACCCTTTATTTCAGATTCGACCAAGGGGTTTTATAGTCTATAGATACCGCTCCACTGAACCGCTCTTGCTCGAGACCCATTTCTTTGACGACCACCATAGTTACAGGGGAAGCCTTGCCCTAATCCATTCCAAGCGTGTGGGAGGCATAGTGATCACATGATCTTTCTGCTCTTTATCATCTTGATAGATAATACTTTTTTTGGAGACCTTAAGCGGCTCATGCCCCGGCTGGCCGTCCCAAAAAACTTTATAGTATCTCCTGGCTAACAGCTCGCCTTGATTGTCGAAGATAGTCAGCCGGACCCTCTCCATACCATCTCCATTAAAAAGACTATTGTTCACCCCGGCTCCGCAAACAGTTATTACAAAACCTTTACTGCCAAAACTCTTTGCACCTCCATCTAATGCCTCAGTGTGGTTATAGCGTTCACAATCAGTGTTGTCGAACAGGTTGAAAGCAATGGAATAAACAACCAAAGCAATCAACATAAAAATAAAGAAGAAAAAAGAGCGGAAATACATTTTTCTTACATGGGTTCTGAAGGTTTGCATAATGTATCCAGCTTTATAATGATGGGCTTTTTCAGTTTGTGGATTTTCGGTCTGCTGTAGATCATAAAATCGCCACCCCGGCCATGCTTTTCTCTCCACTCACTATAAGAGCTGTTGTAAACAGGCCAGTAAACATCTTTCTCCATAAATTTTCTTACCAAACCTGTTCTTTTATCCACTGGCTTGTCAAGCTGGCCTCCAGGCAAATAGTCCCAATTGATTTTAGTTTCAGTTATCGGGGTACTTCCCATACGGGTATGAATTTTCTTACCGTCAACCAGATCACTGACAACGGCAAAGTAAGAAAGAATCATATCATTTTTGTTCCAGTGGCCCAGATATTGGCTGCTACCATCATTTTTGTCATTAAAAGAATAGTTATCTTTCAGGTAGGTATACACACAGGTAATAGCCGCCGTTGCGTCGACGCAAAATGTTTTGGTTCTGGCTTGATCGTCATATTTGTAAAACTTTTCCACAGCAACTTCAACCACGCCAATGGCCGCATAAATATTAAAACTCCCTAGCGTCGCGGTGAGATCAGTTAAACTCAGGCCGTCAAGCGTGTTGCTTGTTGATATTGCCTGAAACTGAATTTGCCAATCAATATGAAACTGCCTGATATCACCTATCCAAGGAGCTGTATCAAAGGAAAGATTTGCTGCCGACCTAGATTCATCAAATTTATTTTTTACTCGCTTGAGAATTTTATGTCTAGCGCCTGCAATTGCTTTTTCAGAGTAAATCTTTTCCTCAATCAACTCGTTGAATTTCTCTGCGACGCTCCCATACTTCAACGCCCATTTTAACGTCAGGGTTGCGTCATCAATGGGCTGAATTGAATTGGGTCGATCATTATAGATATGCTTAGGGCTTGCGAACCACTGTCTGGCAATCTTGGCAGCTATCGGCCAACCAATATTGTCCATGGCCAAAGGAATATCCTGAAGATCAAACTCTGGAAGCTTTTCTTTATCTTCTGCATCAGCCTCTAGAGCATCAGACACTGAAGTTTTAGATTCCACGGAGAATGGCTTATTTTTTCTAACCCCAGCAGTTGATTTCTGACCTCCCGCTTCTGTTTGCGGCACCATGAACTGCTCTTCACCAGGCTCAGCAGACTTTAAGAACACTTGACCAGGCGCACAACGATTGTAAGAGATTGTTTGTGGAGTATTGATGGGTACTGCGCCATCTAAACCATCATTCTCTTTCCATACCTTCCCTCGAAATATTGATCGCTCCATAGTGTAGTAAGGTATTTTTCTAACTTTTGCCATAACCATTTCCTTGGAAAACAACCAAATCCTAAATCTACTCAGCACCTATCACGCAGCGGTAGGAACGCTGGGGCGAAGCAACGGAGGTTTGCATTGTTTAGCTTGAGGACCCCGGCCGTCAATTTCGTTGCGCGCCCAAGCATCGATTTCCTCCCCCAATGTGACTCGATTAACGTTGTGAGCCGTACCTCCAAGACGTTTGCCCACTCAATGGGCAGGGCCGAGACCTCACGCTAACTGTCGTCTATTTACTTGATATGGCGCAGACATTGCTCGAGCCATCGATCGCGGGTATCGGAAGCTGCTCACTGCCTGGGTTTGAAGGGCAAGCTCACAGACAAATACCGTAACCGTCAGGTCGTCGGAGCGATGTCGTAATTAAACATCTTCGCATCCGCACCTGCACGCGACCCTCGAAAATGCTCAAGCAAACGCCTCGACTTGTCGGGGCGTTTGCTTGTCTGGAATACTGATTTCCACTGAGGACGATGGCCAGGAGGTGTGTTGTGGGCGTAAACGGGATTCAGATACGGCGTTTCGTGCCGAGCGACGAGTCAGGTGTATCGGCGATGATCCTGCCGATCCAGCGGGAAGAGTTCGGTATTCCCATCACCGCCGAAGACCAGCCTGACCTGAAGGCGATTCCGGACTTTTACCAGACCGGCACAGGGGACTTCTGGGTCGCGGTACAAGACGATCAGGTCATCGGCAGTATCGGTCTCAGAGACATCGGCGCAGGGCAGGCAGCACTGCGCAAGATGTTTGTCGCCGCCCCGTTTCGCGGCCGGGAATTTTCCGTTGCAGCCAGACTGCTTGAGCGCCTGATCGAGGAATCAACTCGCAAGGGCGTCAGCGAAGTATTCCTGGGCACGACCGACAAGTTTCACGCTGCGCATCGTTTCTATGAAAAGCACGGCTTTCGGGAGATCACGAAGGAGGACCTGCCTGCGAGCTTTCCGTTGATCGCGGTGGACAGCAAGTTCTATGTGCTGGGCCTCGGCAGTGAGCAATAGCGTGATCGCTGCGATGCTCAACCCAATGGATTGAAGCCACTCGCTGCGCTGCAGTAGCGTTGGCGAGTCGCGGACTCGGCAGAACGCTTGCATTGCTCCTTGAAGTACACCTTGGCGCCCTTGCGGCATTCCCGATATTCGATCGACCCTCTGCGCCAGTTACGGCATACGCTGGTGCCATCAATCTGGTCGTCGTCAACGACCCATTCAGCACGATAGGTACGCTTCCGGTCCCACTGCCACACAACAGCAGAATCAACAAATTGCGCCATTGCGTAGTTGCGGTGCCGTATAGGCTGTCGCGCCTTGTACTGGCTCATGTACTGAGCAGACACCATGCCTTGGGCGGTCGATCGAGGAACCGTCTTGTGGCTTTTTCCAAATCGACAGTCAGCGACAGCTTCGTCGATGAGATTGTCCGGCCCCATGCATTCAGCCAGCGATTGAGGGGGGGTCGAGACCTGGGGTAGCGGTGGCGGCGCAAGGACAGGAGCCTCGGCAACAGCGGCAGGAGGCATGGCAGGCGTGGCAGGCGTGGCATCGGCTGTTTTTGACTGATGGATGTAATGAAACAGGCCATAGCCACACAACACCACGACTATCAGCGCCACCAGTACATTGCGGTGGAATGTCGAAGCGCTCCTTGACGTGCGCAGAGGGGCACGTGCAAGCGCGTCCTCTTCGTCGACACTCAAGTGATCCCTCACCTTATGACCACCCCTCATATCTGTCACTCAAGCCTCCAAGGTAATGGGCGGGCTTTTCAGTGCGGCGAAAATGTCCATGGCTGAGCTGTCCCCCGATGTAATGTTGGCGGCGTAATGGGCGGGGTATTGGGCTTTTTCTATGGGTGGCAGCTGGTCGTAATGGGCGAGAAGCATCACCAGTGTTTGCGTGCTTTTGCCGGTTTCGTTGTATTCGTCGACATAGCGTTTGCCCATCGCTCTATTCCAGGCTTCCTGTTGAAGATGGTTTTCGGACGAAGCAGCACTACGCTCATTAATGGTGAATTCGCCACCTTCGTCATACATGATCAATTTGAGTTGATCCTGCGATAATCCTGAGAACGGGTTTGCTCCCCCGCCATTCTTGAACAGCGTAGCCTGCCTGGCTCTCTCGAGCAGCGCTGGATCGTCGGTATCGGGGACCTCCGCATCGTGCAGTGCTCTGTTGGCGTAATAGTGTGTACCCGCGATCTTGTCGTTAATGGATGTTGCCACCGCACCCAGCTCTTTGAAGCCTAGACGACTATCGCGGATCTGAGCGCGCATCGCGCTGCTGTTTAATTGACTGGACAACGTGGAGAGAGTTGCACTATCAGCGGCGCGCTCAGAAAACAGCTTACTTATTGCCGACGTGCTACTGGTTGGGGAAACCTCTTTCGCAACAGTCGTTAGGGTAGGGCTGCTGGTAAGAGCCGTGATGTGAGAAATGTCGAACATGCTGCGTCCTCGCGTCAGTTGCCAATCCATGGCGTTATATTCGCTATCTATATCGGCACGATCAGATTCAGCTTTAGTTTTCCTCCGGAGGCAGGCGCGCGCGTAATTTTGTAACGCGCACGCCTTGAGATTATTTCATGGTGAATTCAGCAGTCCATGCATGGGTAGAGAGGTTGGTGACCCTGGAGGTAGCTGTGCAAATCGCACCACCTTCAGGCGTTGCAGTACGGTTCCACTTTGGAACCTTGACTCCACCCGCACCTGCCAGCCTTACAAAAGTGGTCGAGAATGCACATACCTTGGAACCCATCACATAGCGAACACTGGCGTAGCTGGCATCAGGTGAGAGCGTGCTTTGCACCGTATAAAAGTTTGAATCGCCGGGTTGAACGGTAGAGCCAATGGCTGTTCTGGCGTTGCGTAGCGTCGATAACTCGTTACGCGTAACAGGCTTATGCTTCGCGACCTCTGTTCCCAGATTTTTGAACGTCACCGTAACCGGTGGTCCCGCGTGCGCAACAACAGTGGCGCACAGCGTGGCGAGAGCAAGAGAAGTCAGCAAGACGCTTTTTGTTTTCATGATCGGTAGTTCCTGAGTTAATTAATTAAATTCGTATTACATTAAGCAAGGCGAACGCACGACAGCAGTGAGCCGCCTGTATTGACGTGCACGCGCTATCGCCCGATTAAGATCCGCCATGTATCAGCGCACAGAAAGTGCGCCGTCCACCTGAAGGTGTTTATGTCGATGACAGTCGGAGGATGGCCCTATACTAAAAAGCAGGGGTGACTCCACTGAACGGGTTAGAAGAAAAGATTAGTTTCCTGCAATCCGTTGAGATGTTTTAGCACGTGAGAGGGGAAAGAAAAGTAGGAAACTTCTGATTCTTTGCAAATCAGTTAATGACGATGATTGTTCTTGTCTTTTAGTATCGAGTTGGATTAACTGCGCTGGCAGAAGTTGTAAGTGTGCAGATTAAAGCGCCCCACAGAGCTGAAGGGCGCATCCCCTACTTCACGTTCACGTCACCGCATAAAACTTGCGCACATACGCCGTACTGGTCCACTTGCAGGGCGCGCCCTGTGCGACGAATACGGTATCGCCGGTATTCACGGTCAGGCTCGGGCCGTTTTCCAGGCTCAGCTCGACGCTGCCTTCGATCAGGTTCATCAGTTCATGGATCTTGTGCGGCCGCGAGATGCGTTCGTAGGGGGTGGAGTCCCACACGCCGATGCGCAGGGTGCTGGCGCTGTCTTCGAAGAGGTTGTTGCTGCGGCATTGCGGCAACGCGCTGATCATGATCGCCGGGTCTGGTGGTGAAGATGGCGTGAGCATGGCCAGGCGGTCGAGCGCGGTGATGCCGGGTTTGTCTGGCCCGCTGGCCTGGGTGGACGCGCAGAAAGCCCAGAGGCTGTCCGGTTGCGCGTCGATACGTACTTGAGTGCCGCGACCGATCACTGCACTTTCACCGGTCTTGATCGTGAGGCTCTCGGTACCGGAGGTCAGGGTGACGGACCCGCGATGCATCACCAGCATTTCGGTGTAGGGGTAGGCTGCCACTGACAGCGACGTGCCGAAATGCACGAGGCCGGCCGCAATGCCCTGATCATCGATGAACGCCGTGCGGCGGTCATTATCGAGCGAGTCATGCGCATCGATGGGGCCAGTGGTGAATTCGGTGTCTACCGGGCTGAGGTCAGCGCGGGCCAATAGCAAAACAGTGGGTTGGGGCATCGGGTCGGGCTCCTGAAGTTGAAGCGTTGATGATCGTTGCCACGCGCCGGACTCAGCGTTATACACAAATCCGCTTTTGATTCTGGCCGGAGGCCGTAGGAGCGAACTTGTTCGCGAAAGGGCCGGTATGATCGCCTGTCTTCGCGAACAAGTTCGCTCCTACGCCCTGCGGGCAGAAGCCTGAAAAGCACGTATTCGGGGCTCTCCAGGACTTATGTATAACGATGAGCGCTCTGCGTGGTAATGCATTTCGTGACGCTCTGCGAGAGCATTGGCACGATGAGGTGCTTACGGGTGGTCAGCCGATCGCCTGGGTAATCAGCGCAAACTGGCGCACGCCCTGGCTGGCTTGCGGGACTGCACCCATGCTCATGCAGGTCACGCTGTCGACGCGCTTGAGGCCGGCTTCCTCCAGCCAGTCGGCCAGGCCGCTGTCGGTCGGGATGTCGATACGTACGAAGGCATAAGGCACGCGGGCCAGCAGTTGCTCGATCATGTGCCTGGCCTGGTCAACGCTCTGGGCGACCACAGGGCCGATGCACAGGCCGCGGCCGAACGGACGCAGCAGGGCAAAGGCCTGCAACTGGCCGTCGCGCTCGATGCCGACGGCGTGCTCAAGGTTGTTCAGCACATCGCCGAGCGTCACCGAGCGGTCCATGCCCGAACCGGCGTTGGCCAGTTCCAGCACGCGAGGGTGGTCAGCCTCGCTCAGCCCGCGGCAACGTTCCTGTGCCTTCAATTCGGTTATGCCGGTCGGTTGCGCCTGCCCCTGACGCTGCTGGATCTCGCCAAAGCTGACAAACCCCATCTTCGCGTAAAGCGGCGCACCCGCCAGCGTGGCGTTGAGGACCGCCGTGCGGGGCGCGACGCAGCCGACCGCCAGTTCCATCAGCTTGCGACCAATGCCCTTGCCCTGGTAATCGTCACTGACGATCACCAGACCGATGGTGGAAAACTCGCCCTGATGACAGGCGAAAGCACTACCGATCAACCGCCCGTTGTGTACCGCGACGAAGCCTTGGGCGACACGTTGCAGCATGGCCCAGTCTTCAAGTCGATGCGGCCACTTCAAGGCGATGGATAACTCATGAGCGTTGCCGACGTCGGCGGCGGTCATGGGGCGAAATTCAAAGTCGGGGCGTTGCTGAGCGAGCATGACGTGTCTCCGTCCAGAAGGATGCACAGGCAATAAAAGGATGCGTCAGGCGTGTTGTATCCCACCTGCTGCGGGCGGTGACAAGAGGGCTGCGCGCATTCGGCAGATTCCACAAAGCGCCGCTCGCCAGACCACAGTTACTGCTTAAATCGGCCGGGCCTCCGGCAGCAAATGCTTAGGGTTTTTACCCCGTGTTCAAGCTCTTTATATAGCTGCCGGCATTTGTCGCCAGCCAGGCACTGGCGCGGCGCAGTTTCTGCGGCGCAAACCCGCGTGTTTGAGCCCGAGCGCCCTGAAAAGGGTCATAAAAGCGCCGAAAACCGGGCTCTGCCCAAGGCTGGAGCGCCCCGCAAAGTCTGCTGAGCGCGCACCTCAAAACGGTGGTTTCTATCAAGCAGCCATCACTTTTAACGCCATCTGCTGATTTCACGGTGTTGTAATGAGGTTGTGCTGCAGCGTGCATCACCGCCCCTGAACATCAGGCCGGACTGCTCGTCATGCCATGACCTCAACGAACTTTCAGGACCGCACACAATGAGCTTTCTTCGACCAAAATTCATTACGTTCGACTGCTACGGCACGTTGACCAATTTCCACATGGGCACCATGACGCGCGAGCTGTTTGCCGACCGCGTTGCGGCTGAACAGATGGATCAGTTCGTCAAGGATTTTTCGGCGTATCGTCTGGATCAGGTCATGGGTGACTGGATGCCATACGACGAAATCCTCAAGGTTGCACTGGCGCGCACCTGCAAGCGCTGGAACGTTGAATACCGCGAAGAAGGCCAACTGTATTACGACGCTGTGCCGACCTGGGGCCCACACGCCGATGTGCCCGCCGGCCTGTCGAAAATCGCCGACAAGATCCCGCTGGTGATTTTCTCCAACGCCAGCGACAGTCAGATCATGTCCAACGTCGAAAAGCTCGGCGCGCCATTCCACAAGGTGTTCACCGCTGAACAGGCCCAAGCCTACAAACCGCGTCTGGCTGCTTTCGAATTCATGCTCGACAACCTGGGTTGCGGCCCGGAAGACATCTTGCATGTGTCTTCAAGCTTCCGTTACGACCTGTTCTCGGCGCATGACATGAAGATCAGGAACAAGGCATTCGTGGCGCGTGGTCATGAGCAGCCGGCCAACAGCAGCTTCGAATACCACCAGATTCCCGATATCGGCGGACTGGCCGGGCTGGTCGGCCTGTAAACCAGGCAACCCGCGTGACACCGGCATTTTTCAAGGTGCTCTTCGATGAGTGACAAGGGGAACGAGATGCGCAGTGAGTCTTACTGGCTCGATACGGCTCCAGGCTTTACCGGCGCACAGGACGGCGCAGTGGAGGGGCAGGCTGACGTGGTAGTGGTCGGTGGCGGTTTCACCGGCCTTGCGGCGGCGCGTGCATTGGCCTTGAAAGGTGCCAGCGTGGTGGTTCTGGAAGCGGGCCGGGTGATCGGCGAAGCGTCGGGCCGCAATGGCGGACAGTGCAATACCGGCGTGGCCCAGGACTATGCGTCGTTGAGCGCAACCCTGGGTGCCGATCAGGCACGCGAGTATTACAAGGCTTACGAAAGTGCGGTGCAGAGCGTCGTGAGCGTGATCGACGAGGAACACATCGCCTGCGACGTCAAGCGTAACGGCAAGCTCAAGCTGGCGGCCAAGCCAGGACATTACGAAGGACTGGCGCGCACCTGCGAGCTGATCCGCCGTGAAGTCGATGCTGACGTCGAGCTGCTGTCCGCTCAGGACCTGCGCGCTGAAATCGATTCGAACGAGTTTCACGGTGGCCTGCTGCAGCGCAACGGCATACAGATGCATGTCGGACGCTTCGGTGTGGGTCTCGCCGACGCAGCAGTGCGTCATGGCGCAAGGGTGTATCAGAACGCGACGGTAAAGGACTGGAAAGCCAACCGTGGCGGCTTTGTGGTCAACACCTCGAAAGGCTCGATCCAGGCCGGACAGCTGCTGTTGGCGACCGGTGCCTGCCAGCATGGCGGGCTGGGCTGGTATCGCCGGCGCATCGTGCCGGTCGGCAGCTTCGTCATCGTCACTGAAGTGTTGCCGCAGGCGCTGATCGACCAACTGTTCCCCCACCAGCGCGCTTACGTGACCAGCCGTTTGATCGGCAACTATTTCCGCCTCACGCCGGACAACCGCCTGCTGTTCGGCGGGCGCGCGCGCTTCGCCATGTCCAACAGCAGCTCCGACGCCAAGAGCGGCAAGGTGTTGCAGGCGGCCATGGTGCAGATGTTTCCGCAACTGGCACACGTCAAGGTCGACTACTGCTGGGGCGGGCTGGTGGACATGACCTCCGACCGTCTGCCACGTGCAGGCGAACACAACGGGGTCTTCTACTCGATGGGTTACAGCGGCCACGGTGTACAGATGTCGGTGCACATGGGGCGGATGATGGCCGAAGTCATGGAAGGCAAGGCACAGGCCAATCCCTGGAAGGACCTGAGCTGGCCAGCCATTCCCGGCCATTTCGGCAAGCCATGGTTTCTGCCGCTGGTAGGCGCGTATTACCGCTATCAGGACAGCCGCCACTGAGTGTTTGTCTGACCGTCGTCGTGTGTGCTTGAAGGACGCTCCGGCCAACCGTGAGCAATTCGGAATTTCCCCTTTTCGACAGGTAGAACTGATATGACTGACAAAAAAAACGACTCCACGTTGATCACAGGTGAAGACAGCCTGCGGGTTTTCGAAGGACTCAATCGCGGTCTGTCACGTCGCGATGCGCTACGCATGCTGGGCGTTGCAGGTGTGGTCGCGGCCGGCTCCACCAGCCTGTTCGGCGCGGCCGGCAAGGTGTTTGCCGATGACGCGGATGCCCCTGTCAAAGGCAAGCCGGGCGGCCGTATCCGGGTCGCCGGCATGTCCAGTTCTACCGCCGATACGCTGGATCCGGCCAAGGGCGCGCTGTCTACCGATTACGTGCGTCACTTCATGTTCTACAACGGCCTGACCCGTTTCGACAGCCATCTGGTCCCGCACATGGAGCTGGCCGAGAAGATCGAAAGCGACAACGCCACGGTCTGGACCGTGACCCTGCGCCAGGGCGTGACCTTCCACAACGGCAAGGCGCTGACCGCTGGCGACGTGGTGTTCTCCCTGTCGCGCCACAAGGACCCGGCCACCGGCTCGAAAGTCCTGCCATTGATGGCGCAGTTTTCCGAGATCAAAGCCACCGGCCCGCTGGAAGTGCAGATCACCCTCAGCTCGCCAAACGCCGAGCTGCCGTCGATCCTCGCGGTTTCGCACCTGCTGATCGTGCCCGAAGGCACCACCGATTTCAGCAAAGGCATCGGTACCGGGCCGTTCACCGTCAAGGAATTCAACCCTGGCGTGCGCTCGGTCAGTGCGCGCAACCCCAACTACTGGAAACCGGGCCTGCCGTACCTGGACGAAATCGAATTCATCGCCATCGCCGACGAACCCTCGCGGGTCAACGCGCTGCTCTCCGGCGACGTACACATGATCAACGAGGTCAACCCGCGCTCCACCACGCGTATTGCCGCCAGCGCCAAACACCGCGTGGTCGATGCACCGTCCGGCAACTACACCGACCTGATCATTCGTCAGGACCAGATGCCCGGCAAGAGCCCGGAATTCACCGAGGCCATGAAGTACCTGCTGGACCGTGAACAGGTCAAATCGGCGGTGTTCCGTGGCTACGCCCGCGTCGGTAACGACCATCCGATCTCGCCAGGCTCGCGCTACTTCAACGCTGACCTGCCACAGCGCGCCTACGACCCGGAAAAAGCCAAATTCCTGCTCAAGAAAGCCGGCATGGAAAAGATCACCATGGCCGTGGCGGCATCGCCTGCCGCGACCGGTTCGGTGGACATCGCCGTGCTGCTGCAACAGTCCGCCAAACAGGCCGGTCTGACCCTCAACGTCAATCGTCTGCCAAGCGACGGCTACTGGTCCAACCACTGGATGAAGCACCCGCTGAGCTTCGGCAACATCAACCCGCGCCCGAACGCCGACGTGATCTTCTCGCAGTTCTTCCAGTCCACAGCGCCGTGGAATGAATCCGGCTGGAAAAACGACCAGTTCGACCAACTGCTGTTGCTGGCCCGTGGCGAAACCGACGATGCCAAGCGCGGCAAAATGTATGGCGACATGCAAGCTCTGGTCAGCCAGAACTGCGGCATCGGCATCCCCGTGTTCATCAGCAACATCGACGGTGTGGACAAGCGTATCCAGGGCTATTCCAGCAACCCGCTGGGCGGCTTCATGGGTTACATGTTCAGCGAGCAGGTGTGGCTGGACGCGTAAATGAAACCCTGAACCGAGCAGGAGGACGCAGATGAATAGCAACACACTCTGGTTGATCGTGCAGCGCTTCGGCGCAGCGATCGTGACGTTGTTGATCGTTTCCATCGTGGTCTTCGCCATAACCGCGGTGTTGCCTGGAGACGCCGCACAACAGGCCCTTGGGCAATTCGCGACGCCTGAACAGGTCGCGGCATTGCGTACCCAACTGGGCCTCGATCAGCCAGGTGTGGTGCGTTATCTGCATTGGTTGACCAACCTGCTCGGCGGCAACCTCGGCGAATCGGTCTCCAACGCGATGCCGGTCTCGGAGCTGATTGCCGGACGTTTCCCGAAAACCCTGATGCTGTCGGCCACCACCGCGCTGGTATCGGTGCCGGTAGCGCTGGCACTGGGGATTGGCGCAGCGATGTACCGCGGCAGTCGCCTGGATAGCGCGCTGAATTTCATCACCCTGTCACTGGTCGCCGTGCCCGAGTTTCTGGTGGCGACGCTGGCGGTGCTGATTTTCGCCGTCAATCTGGGTTGGTTGTCGGCGCTGTCCTATGGTGCCGATGTCAGCTCGCCGTGGCAGTTCATGCGTACTTACGCGTTGCCAGTGATGACCCTGTGCTGCGTGATCGTGGCGCAGATGGCGCGCATGACCCGCGCTGCGGTCATCGACCAGCTGGACAGCCCGTATGTGGAAATGGCGCGCCTCAAGGGCGTCAGCCCGGTGCGTATCGTATTGCGCCATGCCTTGCCGAACGCCATCGGGCCGATCGTCAACGCCGTGGCACTGAGCCTGTCGTACCTGCTCGGCGGCGTCGTCATCGTCGAGACCATCTTCAACTATCCCGGCATCGCCAGCCTGATGGTCGATGCCGTGACCAACCGTGACATGGCCCTGGTGCAGGGCTGCACGATGCTGTTCTGCTCCGCTTACCTTGGGTTGGTGCTGATGGCCGACCTGTGTGCAATTCTTTCCAATCCGAGGCTGAGAACCCAATGACTCAATTCATTGCGAAATCGACGCCCGCAGCGCCGCAACCGGTGCTTCGCAAAAAAGCGTCCCTTCCGACCTCATGGCTTGGCCTGCTGGGCGCTACGGTGTGCTTCATCTGGCTGATGGTCGCCCTGTTCGGCCCCTGGCTGGCACCGCATCCGGTGGGCGAAGTGGTCTCCGACAACATGTTCGAAAACATGAGCGCAGCCTATCCCTTCGGTACGGACTACCTGGGCCGCGACATGCTCAGCCGCGTGCTGGTCGGCGCGCGCTTCACCGTCGGCCTGGCATTGATTTCTGCCGTGCTGGCCAGCGGCATCGGCACCCTGTGTGCGCTGCTGTCGGTGGTCGCGCCAAAATGGCTGGACGAAATCATCAGCCGCCTGATGGACGCGTTCATCTCGATCCCCAGCAAAATGCTGGCGCTGATCATGGTCTCGGCGTTCGGCTCGTCCGAGGTGCTGCTGATCTGCACGGCGGTGCTCAGCTACACCCCAGGCGCGTTTCGCATCGCGCGCAGTCTGGCGGTGAACATCGAGGCGCTGGAGTACGTGCAGGTAGCGCGCACACGCGGCGAGGGTCGTATCTACATTGCCTGCCGGGAAATCCTGCCGAACATGCTCAACCCGGTCATGACCGACCTGGGCCTGCGTTTCGGCTTCATCGTCCTGCTGCTCAGCGGCATGAGCTTTCTGGGGCTCGGTGTACAACCGCCTGACGCCGACCTTGGCTCGCTGGTCCGCGAGAACATCGGCGGGCTCAGCCAGGGCGCGCCGGCCATCGTGATCCCGGCCCTGGCCATCGGCACCCTGACCATCGGCGTGAACCTGCTCATCGACCGGCTGGCCTCGCGGCGCGGTCGTCGTTCGGGAGGGCATTGAGATGAGCCAGTTGATTCGTGTGCAAGACCTGCGCGTGGTTGCCGATGGCGACCACGGCGAGCTGGAGATCGTCAAAGGTGTCAGCTTTGCGCTGGAAAAAGGTGAAGTGCTGGCACTGATCGGCGAATCGGGCTCCGGCAAGACCACCATCGCGCTGGCCCTGCTCGGTTACGCCCGACGCGGTTGCAAGCTGGCCGGCGGGGTGGTTCAAGTGGGCGCGCACGACATGCTCAGCCTGCCCGAAAGCCAATTGCAGGGCCTGCGTGGCAACCGCGTGTCCTACATTGCGCAAAGCGCCGCAGCCGCCTTCAACCCGGCGAAAAAGCTGATCGATCAGGTGATCGAAGGCGCACTGATTCATGGTCTCGGCAGCCGTGCGGGACTGGAAGCCAAGGCCGTCGAGCTGTTCCGCGACCTGGCCCTGCCCAATCCGGAAAGCATCGGCCGGCGTTACCCGCATCAGGTCTCGGGCGGCCAGTTGCAGCGCGTCATGGCGGCCATGGCGCTGATCAGTGATCCGTTGCTGGTGATCCTCGATGAGCCGACCACCGCACTGGACGTCACCACGCAGATCGACGTGCTGCGCGCGTTCAAGCGGGTGGTGCGCGACCGGGGTGCCACCGCGGTCTATGTCTCCCACGACCTTGCGGTGGTGGCGCAGATGGCCGATCAGATCGTGGTACTCAACGGCGGGCGGATCATCGAACAAAGCAGCACCGCCGCGCTGCTCAAGGGGCCAGTGGACGCCTACAGCCGCAGCCTGCTGGCGGCGGCGCGTCCGGATAAAGTGCTGAGCCCGGCCAGCGAGGTGGTCAAGGACAGCACGCTGCTGACCATCAAGGGCCTGACGGCGGGTTACGGCAAAAAGAACCTGCAGGGCATGCCGATGATTCGCGTGCTGGAAGACATCGACCTGACCATCCGCCGCGGTCAGGCCATTGGCGTGATCGGCGAGTCGGGTTCGGGCAAATCAACGCTGGCCCGTGTGGTCGCCGGTCTGCTGGACCCGGCGCATGGCAGCCTGACCTTCGACGGTGCCGACTTGTCCGGCACCCTGGCGGGTCGTACCGAAGAACAGTTCCGGCGCATTCAGATGGTGTTCCAGAACGCCGACACTGCGCTCAACCCGATGCACAGCATCAGCGCAATTCTGGCGCGCCCGCTGAAGATGTATTTCGGTCTGAAAGGCAAGGCCCTGCGCGAGCGCATCGATGAGCTGATGGACCTGGTGCGCCTGCCCCGCGAGCTGGCCGAGCGGCGCCCCAACGAACTTTCGGGCGGGCAGAAACAGCGCGTCAACCTGGCCCGCGCACTGGCGGCCAAGCCAGACCTGATCCTCTGCGATGAAGTGACCTCGGCGCTGGATACCGTGGTCGGCGCCTGCATCCTCGAACTGCTCGGCGAACTGCGCCGCAAGCTCGGGGTTTCCTACCTGTTCATCAGCCACGACATCTCCACCGTGCGCGCGCTGTGCGACGACATCGTGGTGATGTACAGCGGCCACAAGGTCGAAGAGGGCAGCCGCGAAGCCTTCAGCCGTGTGCCGTTCCACCCTTACACCGATCTACTGGTGCATTCGGTGCCGGAACTGCGTCAGGGCTGGCTGGAAACCTGCGGTGTGACCAGCGGCAACCTGCCGCCCATCAGCGCACCGGCCAACAATCCGGAGCTGTGCACCTTCCTCAATCGCTGCCCGGCCCGCATCGAAGGCCTGTGCAACAAGACCGCGCCGGGCCGTCGCGTGATCGCAGGGGGCAGCGAGATCCTTTGCCACCGCGACAGCGACGAGCTGCAGGCCGTGCAAGAAAACCTGAATCCTGAGACCGTGGGAGCTTACGCATGAATGGCCGCTTTGTGAGGCTGGGCGAGCGCGATCGCCCGGTCGTAAGCCTGATGGTCGATGGCGCGCCCATCGAGGCATTGCAGGGCGATACCCTGATGGTGGCGTTGCTGACCCGCAAGGCGACATTACGCCAGTCCGAGTTCGACCCGGGACGCCGTGCAGGTTTTTGCCTGATGGGCGCCTGTCAGGATTGCTGGGTCTGGACCCGCAGCGGCGAGCGGCTGCGCGCCTGCTCCAACGAAGTCCGCGACGGACTCGACATCGTCACCACCCAACCGGAGGCGAAATGGCCACTTCTTCACGGTTAGACGTTCGCAACCCTGGCAGCCCCAGAGTGGTCATCATCGGCGCCGGCCCGGCAGGCACCCGCTGCGCCGAAACCTTGCTGGCCGCGGGCATCAAACCGATCCTGATCGACGAAAACCGGCGTGACGGCGGGCAGATCTATCGCCGCCAGCCAGAGGGCTTCAAGCGCGATTATTCGGCGCTGTATGGCACCGAAGCGGCCAAGGCGCGTGACCTGCATGAAAGCTTCGATCGCCTGCGCACGCAGATCGATTACCGCCCCGACACCCTGGCCTGGAACCTGACCCGAGGCGAGCTGTGCTGTGCCAGTCAGGGCGTGCACACCGTCATCGAATACGACGCACTGATCCTGTGTGCCGGGGCCACCGACCGCCTGATGCCGATCAAGGGCTGGCAGCTGGCAGGCACCTACAGCCTGGGCGGCTCGCAGATTGCGCTCAAGTCGCAATCGGTCTCGATTGGCAGTCGCGTGGTGTTCATGGGCAGCGGTCCGCTGCTGTACCTGGTCGCCAGCCAGTACGTCAAAGCCGGTGCCGATGTCGCTGCAGTGCTCGATACCTCACCGTTCGGCAAACGCGTCAGCGCGATGCCCAAATTGCTGGCGCGCCCCGGTCTGCTGTTCAACGGCATGAAACTGCTGGGCCAACTGTACAGCGCCGGGGTGCCGGTGCACCTGGGCGTGCAGCCCGAGGAAATCATCGGCAGCGAACAGGACGGCGTCACCGGCGTGCGTGTGAAGCTGGCCAATGGCAACGCGCTGAGCGTCGATTGCGATGCCCTGGCGCTGGGTTATCACCTGCGTCCGGAAACCCAACTGGCTGATCTGGCCGGCTGCCAGTTACGCTTCGACGAAGCGTCCGGGCAATGGGTGCTGGCAGTCGATGAAGAGGGGCGTACTTCGGTCAAGGGTTTTTACGCCGCAGGTGACGGCGCGAAGATTCGTGGCGCCGATGCCGCGGAACAGGCCGGGCGACTGGTGGCGATGGCGCTGCTGGAAGACCTCGGCCGACCTGTGGATAACTCGCGCCAGGCAGAGGTGCGCAAGAGCCTGGTGGCGATGGATCGCTTTCGGGTCGGGCTGGCCGAGGCGTTTCCGTGGCCTGCGGCCCAGGCGGCGGTCTTGCCCGATGACGCCATTGTCTGCCGCTGCGAGATGATCAGCGCCGGTGAACTGCGCGGCGTCGTACGAGAAAAGGGCGCCTGCGAAGTCAACCGCGCCAAGGCCTTCAGTCGCGTCGGCATGGGCCGCTGCCAGGGCCGTTACTGCTCGCAGGCCGGGGCCGAGGTGATCGCTGCCGAAGCCGGTGTGCCGGTCGAACAGGTTGGTCGTCAGCGCGGTCAGGCACCGGTCAAACCGTTGTCGATGCTGATCGACGAGGTGGCATCATGAAGCAGCCAAAAGTGGACGTACTAATTGTCGGCGGCGGCTTCATGGGCTCGGCATCAGCGTTCTTTCTGCGCCAGCGCGGCAAGTCAGTGACGCTGCTGGAGCGCGACGTGATCGGCCAGTACGCCAGCGGCGTGAACTTCGGCAACGTGCGCCGTCAGGGTCGGCATCTCGGTCAGCTGGAACTCGCCAACCGCTCCAGAGCCCTTTGGCAGCGGCTGCCGGAGCTGATCGGTGAAGACCTGGAGTTCCTGCCCAGCGGCCACATGCGCGTCTGCTATCGCGAGGACGAAATCGCCGAACTGGAAGCCTATGCAGCGGCCCCGGAAGCCCGTGAGCTGGACCTGAAAATCTATAGCGGGAAAGCGCTGCACGAGCGCTTTCCGTTTCTCGGGCCGGACGTGAAGGGCGGCTCTTACGCGCCACACGATGGCCACGCCAACCCGCGCCTGGCAGCACCGGCTTTCGCCCGCGCAGCGATTCGGGCCGGGGCGCGGATCGAAGAGCGTACCGAAGTGGCTCATGTGGAAAAGGTCGGTAACGAATTCGAAGTCACCACCACTGACGGGCGCATTTTCAGCGCTGATCAGTTGCTGATTACCGCTGGCGCCTGGGGACAGAAACTCTCCACGCAGTTTGGCGAATCCGTGCCGCTGGACACCCATGGTCCGCAGATGGCCGTCACCGAGCCGGTGCCGTATGCACTGCCGACAGTCATCGGCGTGTTCACCAAAATCCCTCACGAAGTGATCTACTTCCGGCAGATCGCCCGCGGCAACATCGTCATCGGCGGTGGTTTTCGCAGCAAGCCGGACATGATCAACCGCCGCGCCTACGTCGAACCGCGCAGCATCATCAACCAGGTGCAGCAGATGCGTCGCCTGTTGCCCGGCGTCGGCAACCTGAACATCATCCGCGTGTGGAGCGGCATCGAAGGCTACACGCTGGACTCGCTGCCAGTGATGGGCCGCAGCGGCAAGGTCGACGGCCTGTTCTATGCGTTCGGCTTCTGCGGCCATGGCTTCCAGCTCGGTCCGGGCGTGGGCGACGTGATGGCCGAACTGATCAGCACCGGCACGACCAGCACCTCGATCAGCCCGTTCGACATTCGCCGGTTTGATGTCAGCCTTGTGGACAACCTCACTGAACAGACGAGTAAAGCCTCATGAGCCCCCGCGCACTGGAAATCCTCAAGCGCCTGATCGCCTTCGACACCGTGTCGTCGGAGCCGAACATGGCGCTGATCGAATACGTCCGCGAACTGCTGGCCAGCAAAGGCATCGAGTCGCTGATCGTCAAGGACGAGACCGGCAAGAAGGCCAACCTGTTCGCCAGCACCGGCCCGCGTGAAGTGCCGGGCGTGCTGCTGTCCGGCCACACCGACGTGGTTCCTGCGGCCGGTCAGGCGTGGACGATGCCACCGTTTCAGGCAACCCTGCGTGACGGGCGCATCTACGGCCGTGGCACCTGCGACATGAAGGGCTTTATCGCCCTGGCTATCGACGCGATGCTCGATGCTGCGGACATGCCCCTGATGCGACCGCTGCAACTGGCGCTGTCCCACGACGAAGAGATCGGCTGCGTCGGCGTGCGGCGGCTGCTCGATGTCCTGCATCTGGCACCGGTACGTCCGTTCCTGTGCGTGGTCGGCGAGCCGACCCTGATGCAGTTCGCCGTCGGTCACAAGGGCAAGGCGTCCTATCGCACCTTCTGTCGAGGTCAGGAGGCGCATTCCTCGCTGGCCCCAAGAGCGGTCAACGCGATTCACCTGGCCAGCGACTTCATCGCCGAACTGCGCAAGAGCCAGAAGCAGATCGAACAGCAAGGCGCGCGTGACGAGGGTTACGACATCCCTTACAGCACCGTACACATCGGCCGTATCGATGGCGGCAAGGCGCTGAACATAGTGCCCAACCTGTGCACCCTGGAATTCGAATACCGCAACCTGCCGGGCGACAATCCCGATGCGTTGCTGGAGCAGTTACGCGAGCGTGCCGAGGTGCTGGTACGTGAAGCGCGACAGCTGTCGGGTGTGGCAGACATCGAGATCGAGGTCATGAACGAATACCCGGCGCTGGAGACCCATCCAAGCGTTGAGGCGGTGCGCCTGCTGCATGCGTTTGCCGAACCGGGCACACAGCACATCAAGGTCTCGTATGGCACCGAGGGTGGTCTGTTCGCCGGGCGCCTCAACGTGCCGGTGGTGGTCTGCGGGCCAGGCTCCATCGAGCAGGCACACAAGCCGGACGAGTTTATCGACGAGAGCCAGATGGACGCAGGCGAGCGCTTTTTGCAGAGCCTGCTGGGCTCGCTGAAGCAGTAGAGGCTGCCGTCCGCAGGCAAATTTCAGCATCGGACGCTGCCGTTATCGCGCTTTCAGCATCCTGGACTGTGGCGTCTGCCTAGACTGGCAATCATCCCGGAACAGGACTCGATCATGCTCAAGAATCAGTTGAAAGACCCCAGCCTGCTGGTAGACCGCGCCTACGTCGACGGGCAATGGATCAGCGCTGACGATGGTGCCACCCTGACCATCAGCAACCCGGCCACCGGCGAGGCGCTGGCGCAGGTGCCGGCCCTGCAGGGCGTCGAAACACGGCGTGCCATCGAGGCGGCTGATCGCGCCTGGCCCGCGTGGCGTGCACGTCCCGCGGCCGAACGCGCGGCGCTGCTGGAGCGCTGGCATCAGGCGATGCTCGACAACGTCGAAGACCTGGCGCTGATCATGACCTTTGAGCAGGGCAAGCCGCTGAACGAGTCGCGCGGCGAGATCCGCTACGGTGCCAGCTTCGTCAAATGGTTCGCCGAGGAGGCGCGCCGCTCGTACGGTGAAACCATTCCCGCGCCCAGCGCAGACCGTCGCTTGATGACCCTCAAGCAACCGGTGGGCGTCTGCGCCGCGATCACACCGTGGAATTTCCCCAACGCCATGATCACCCGCAAGTGTGCGCCGGCCCTGGCTGCCGGGTGCCCGATCATCGTCAAACCATCGGACCTCACGCCCTTGTCAGCCCTGGCGCTGGCGGTGCTGGCCGAGCGCGTGGGTATTCCTGCCGGGGTGTTCAACGTCATCACCGGCATGCCCACCGGCATCGGTGAAGAGCTGACCGGCAACCCGGTGGTGCGCAAGATTTCCTTCACCGGTTCGACACCGGTCGGCCGTCTGCTGATGCGCCAGAGCGCCGAACACATCAAACGTCTGAGCCTGGAACTGGGCGGCAACGCGCCCTTCATCGTGTTTGACGACGCGGATCTGGAACAGGCGGTGACGGGCATCATGCTCAGCAAATTCCGCAACGCCGGGCAGACCTGCGTGTGCGCCAACCGGATTCTGGTGCAAAACGGCATCTACGACCGCTTTGCTGCGCGGCTGGTGGAAGAGGTGGCCAAGCTCAAGGTCGGCAACGGTCTGGAAGAGGGCGTGACCATCGGCCCGCTGATCAATCCGGCGGCGGTCAGCAAAGTCGCCCGGCATATCGACGATGCGCTGAGCCAGGGGGCGAAACTGCTGCACGGCGGTTCTCCCGACGGCACCAGCCAGTTCGTCCAGCCCACGGTATTGGGCGACACCCACGCGGGCATGCTGCTGGCCAACGAAGAAACCTTCGGCCCGGTCGCGCCGCTGATGCGCTTCACAGATGAAGCCGAAGCGCTGGCACTGGCCAACGCCACGCCCTATGGCCTTGGCGCGTATTACTTCACCCAGGACCTGCGCCGCTCATGGCGTTTCGGCGAAGCGCTGGAGTTCGGCATGGTCGGCCTCAACACCGGCATCATCTCCATGGAAGTCGCCCCCTTCGGCGGCGTCAAGCAGTCCGGCCTGGGCCGCGAAGGCTCCAGCTACGGACTGGATGAATACCTGGAAGTGAAGGCGTTTCATGTGGGTGGGTTGTAGAGACGGAGAAAACAGCGAGTCCCCTTCGCGAACAAGCGAAGCGTCGCCCGGTTCGCTCCTACGGCCTCCGGCCAGAATCAAAAGCAGACCGTATTCGCCTTGGCTTCTGCCCGAAGGGCGTAGGAGCGAACTTGTTCGCGAAGACTGACGTTCACACAACCTGGCTTCCGGACATAAAACGCCCGTTTTCGAGGATCAAAGCGCGAAGCGCGCACCATGCCGTTGAGGTCGATTGCCAGGCGTGGCAGTTGAGGCAGCTTTCGCGAACAAGCGAAGCGTCGCCCGGTTCGCTCCTACGGCCTCCGGCCAGAATCAAAAGCAGACTTGTGTATGACGCGGGGTGCGAGCGTGGGGGCGATCGTCAGTTAATAACCCTGGCCGCGATCCACCTGTCCTTGCATCGCTTCACCACGTTCAAAGCGGCGAATGTTATCGAGCAGGCCAGGAAATGCGCTTTCCGGCTGGGTCATGGCCGCCACATGCGGGGTCAGCAGGATCTTCGGGTGTGTCCAGAACGGATGGTCGGCTGCTGCCGGTTCCTGCTGCAGCACATCCAGCACTGCAGCGCTGAGCTGGCCGCTGTCCAGCGATTCGATCAGCTCCGCTTCCACCAGATGCCCGCCACGGCCCATATTGATCAGCGCGGCGCCCTTGGGCAATTGCTCGAAAAGCCGGCGATTGAGGATGCCTTCGGTCTGGCCGGTCAGCGGCAGCACACACAGCAAAATGTCGCACTGCCTTAGAAATGCGTCCAGTTGCTCTTCCCCGGCATAGCACTGCACAGCGTCGATTCGATGCTCGCTGCGCGCCCAGCCCGACAGCTCGAAACCGAACGGTTTGAGGCTCGACAGAATATGCTGCGCCTGCAACCCCAGCCCCATCACGCCGACTCGCCGTTGGTTCGCCGGTATCAGCGGGTGGGCTTTCCAGACGCCTTCAACTTGCTGCTGCCGATAACGCAGCATTTCCCGGTGCAGGCTCAGCACGGCAAAGGTTGCGTACTCACACATCGCGTGACTGATGCCGGGGTCCAGCAGACGCACCACCGGCAGCGATTTTGGAATACGGCTCAGGTCCAACTGGTCCACACCCGCCGACAGGGCGAACAGCACTTTGAGGTTGGGCAGCAGTTCCTGCAGATCATCGGGCGCCAGCCAGGCGCCCAGATAGTGGATGTCGGCCGGGTCGCCGATGTCCGGCCATACCCGCCACTCGATGTCCGGCGCGTGCTCGGCAAACAGGACGCGCCAGCGTTCGGCACGTGCGGGATCGGCTTTGTAGAGCAGGGCGGGCATGGGCGTTTCCTGAGCATGAAAGGGGAGCCCCATCATGCCGCAAATGCAAAGCATGATCTGTCGAAACGCCTGCTTCCTGGCCGCTCCAATGTCCGAAAAGCGCGGCTGTCCGGCAGATTGCATGGTGATGTGCGGGCATGAAGGAATCTGCCGTTTGCAAGGCGAAAAACAGTCGATATGGACATCTGAGGGGGCAAGTTCGGCGTAGATCATTTCGCTGAACGCTTAACCTGAACAGCATCGCAGCCACCCCGCCGGCTGCCTGGCCCACGACAGGTATAACCATGAACAGCAAAGTCGACGAAACC
Source organism: Pseudomonas sp. MEJ108 (assembly GCF_030208985.1). Lineage (NCBI taxonomy): Bacteria > Pseudomonadati > Pseudomonadota > Gammaproteobacteria > Pseudomonadales > Pseudomonadaceae > Pseudomonas > Pseudomonas sp. MEJ108. Next base: position 30,556 of record NZ_JARVSW010000006.1, on the reverse strand, counting down.
CCTCATCTGCTCCGCCAGCGCGATCAATTCGTGCCGCGCGGGATTGTCACGGCTCACCCGCTGGTCATCGACCGCGCGCAGGGTTCTGAACTGTGGGACGTCGATGGCAAACGCTATCTGGATTTCGTCGGCGGTATCGGCGTGTTGAACATCGGCCATAACCACCCGAACGTGGTCGCGGCGATTCAGGCGCAACTGACCAAAGTCACCCACGCCTGCTTTCAGGTGGCGTCCTACCAGCCCTATCTGGATCTGGCCAAACGCCTGAGCCATCTCATTGCGGGGCAGAGCGGCATCGATCACAAGGCGGTGCTTTTCACCTCCGGCGCCGAAGCGGTCGAAAACGCGGTGAAAATCGCCCGCGCCCACACCAATCGCCCGGCAATCATCTCGTTCCGTGGCGGCTTTCATGGCCGTACGCTGCTTGGCACCACGCTGACCGGCATGAGCCAGCCGTACAAACAGAATTTCGGCCCCATGGCGCCTGAGGTGTTCCACACCCCGTACCCGAACGAGTATCGCGGCGTGACCAGCGAAGTCGCGCTGGCGGCGCTGCATGAACTGCTGGCGACCCAGGTTGCCCCGGAGCGCGTGGCGGCGATCCTGATCGAGCCGATGCAGGGCGACGGCGGCTTCCTGACTGCGCCAGTCGAGTTCATGAAGGCCCTGCGTGCGCTGACCGAACAACACGGCATCGTGCTGATTGCCGATGAAATCCAGTCCGGTTTCGGGCGTACCGGCAAATGGTTCGGTTTCGAGCATTCGGGCATCCAGCCTGATCTGGTGACCGTGGCCAAGAGCCTCGCGGGCGGCATGCCGCTGTCGGGCGTGGTCGGGCGTGCCGAGATCATGGACGCACCGCTTCCGGGCGGCCTGGGCGGCACCTACGGCGGTAATGCGCTGTCCTGCGCCGCGGCACTGGCAGTGATCGACACCTATGAGCAGGAAAACCTGCTGGCACGTGGCGAACAGCTGGGCGAACACCTGCGCGCCGGTCTGCTCAAGCTCAAGGAGCGTTACGCCTGCATTGGCGACGTGCGCGGCACCGGTTTCATGCTCGCCATGGAGATGGTCAAGAATGACGCGGCACGCAGTCCGGACGCTGATCTCAACCAGAAGGTGATCGATCAGGCGCGTCTTGGCGGCCTGCTGGTGATCAAGTGCGGCGTGTACCGCAACGTCCTGCGCTTCCTGGCTCCGTTGGTGACTACCGAGCAGCAGATCGATGAAGCGCTGGGCATTCTCGACGCGGCGTTGGCACGAGTATTGAAGTCCAGCTGAGCGCAAGCGTGGTCGCAGCTGTCGCGAGACGCTGCGATCACCCGCGCCGGGAATCATTGTTGAATGGAGACGTTGCCTGCCATGGGGCTTATTGATTACCGCGCACTGCTGATCGATTGTGATGAAGTGCTGGTGGACCGTGATTCGGGGGTCTGGTCGGCGTTGCAGCCGTTGCTGGACAACAGCCTGAACACGCCGGCGAAAGACCAGGTGCTGATCGAATTCAATGACGTGGTCCGCACCTTGTACCCACGCTTTGACGAACTGGGCTTCAGCGGCCTGCTGTGCTTCGCGCACCGCCAGCTGGCCGAACGCCTGGGCATCAAGGCCAGTTGGGAAGAGGGCATGACCTTCGCCCGCTCCGTGCCGAACTGGACGCTGTTCGAAGATGCGCCCGGTGCGATGCTCTACCTGCGCAAGTTCTATCGATTGCTGGTGTACGCCGACCGCGACCTGCAGGATCGCGGTCTGCTGTGCGAGCGACTGGGGCTGGAGCCCGACAGCCTGCTGTCACTGACCACCCACCCGCTGGGCGACACGGGCTGGCTTGCCGATATGGATCTGGAGCCGCGCGAAACCCTGTTTGTCTCCCGTCCCCCGGCCTCGGCGCTGGCGAGCGGTGGGTTGTGCCTGATCCGGCGTGGTCGGGAACAGCACAGCCAGCCCTGCACGGCGGATATCTGTATCAACAGCATGGCTGATCTGGTCGCTCAGCATCAGCTGTCTTTACGGCGCTGATTTTGCTAGAAGGTAGGCACCGTGAATGGCAATACATGAGGTAGGTAATGGAAGGCTTGGTCAAACTGGATCGGATTGATATCAATATTTTGGTAGAACTCCAGAAAGACGGGCGCATGACCAACGTCAGCCTGGCCGATGCCGTCGGACTTTCCGCGAGCCCTTGCCTGCAACGCGTCAAACGCCTGGAGTCGGCAGGTTACATTTCCAGCTACAAGGCGCACCTTAATCTGGCCAAGATCACCGAATCGGTCACCGTGTTCACGGAAATCTCCCTCAGCGACCACAAGCGCGAAGACTTCGCCAAATTCGAAGCCAATATCCGCCACGTCGACGAAGTGCTGGAATGCCACCTGATCAGCGGCGGCTACGACTATCTGGTGCGCTTCATGACCCGCAGCATTCAGCATTATCAGGAAGTGATCGAAGAGCTGCTGGACAAGAACATCGGCATCTCCAAGTACTTCAGCTACATCGTCATCAAATCCCCGGTCATGAAAGACGGCGTCCCGCTGCGCAAACTGTTGCGCCATTGAAACACTAGCCAAGAGAGGACGCGGAGCGTCCAGAACGGCATACCCACGCGGAGCATGGGCACGATAGCGTTCGCCCGGACACCTCACGCGCCACCCGTTCCGCGATCTACCTGCCGGCTATCGTTCCTCACGCTCCAGCGTGGGAATGCCTTGCGTGACGCTCCGCGTCACAGATCTGCGCCGCACCGCATACGCAGCCCTGAGTGCCGGCAAAGAATAGGTATGTCTGAAATTCTGGCATAGCGCTACTATCCGGACGGCACTTTGGCCGGGCTTTTGCTCGTGCAGATTTGAAAACCGGCAGGAGCTCCTGTCGCCATGGATTTCAAAAGGATGTGTTCGATGCCCGTAGCCCCTCGTTTCCTGGACCATTACCGCAAGGCCGACCGGATCATGCTGGGTCTGATCTGGCTGTTGTTCATCTACGCGCTCGGGTTGGCGTTCTGGTTCGACACCTTCACCCAGGCCGTCGTCGTCGGTGGTGGCACCGCGGTGGTGCTGACCGGGCTGTATCGGGCCATCGGCGGCACCCGATTGATGCGTTGCTGTTTCGGTGTAGGCCTGATGGTCATGACCGCGCTGCACATCAATCAGACCCACGGGCAGGTCGAGATACATTTCGGCATCTTTGTCCTCCTCGCTGTGCTGACCTTCTACCGCGACTGGCTGCCGATTCTGGTCGCTGCCGTCACCATCGCCCTCCACCACATCGGTTTTCATGCCCTGCAGCATTCCGGCTTCCCGGTGTACGTCATGCACCACGGCTTCGGCTGGAGCATGGTGCTTGTGCATGCGGTGTATGTGGTGGTTGAAAGCGCGATTCTGGTGTACCTGGCGGTGCAGAATCAGGCCGAGGCGGTCGAGAATCAGGACATGCTCGATCGCATGCTGGCCACCACCAACCAGTTCTCTACCGATAGCCAGTCCAGCCAGCAGTCGGGCAAACATGTCTCTCTGGCGCAGCGTTTCGAGCAGTTCCTGGCGCAGATCACCGGTCTGGTCGATGGCGTAGTGCGTGACACTCGCGGGCTTGGCGAGCTGGGTCATGACCTCGCCAAGGCCAGCGGTACGCTGGAAACCGGTGCACAGCATCAGCTTAGTGAAATCGCGCGCATGACCGGCGCGATGCAGCGCATGGGCGATGCCATGAACGATATCTCCAGCCACGTCGCGCAAGCCGTGCAGCGGGCCGGTGACGCCAGTGATCAGGTCGCTCATGGGCGCGACAGTGTCGACCGTGCGCAGAGCGAAATCACCCAGCTTGCCGCGCGCATCACGACCACCGATGAAACCGTGCAGGCTCTGGCCAACCAGTCAGAACAGATCGGCAAGGTGCTGGACGTGATCGGCAGCATTGCCGAGCAGACCAACCTGCTGGCCCTCAACGCCGCAATCGAAGCCGCGCGCGCCGGTGAGCAGGGCCGAGGCTTTGCGGTGGTGGCCGATGAGGTGCGCAACCTGGCGCAGCGCACAGCAGCCTCGACCAAGGAAATCCAGACCATCATCGAAGACCTGCAAAAAGGCAGTCGTCAGGCCGCTACGGCCATGAACGACAGCCTGCAGGGCGTCGGGCGTTGTGTAGAGGACAGCCAGCGCGCTTCGCAATCCCTGCGCGCCGTCGGCGAAGGCATCGGCCATATCACCCAGCTCAACGGCCTGATTGCCACGACGACCGAACAGCAGTCCGCCGTCAGCCGGGAAATGGCCGATCAGTTGCTTTCGGTGCAGACCATCGCCGAACACACCGCCGCCAATATCGGTGTGCTGGCGACTAGCAGCCAGAGCCTGTCGCCCCTGGCCATTCGCCTGGAAGCGCTGGGCAAGAGCTTTCACGCGTAGTTTTCAGGCCTCAGGCGAACACCAGCCCCGACGAACGCAGCAGTTCCTGAGTGTAGGCCTGCTGCGGTGCGGCGAAGATCTCGCGGGACGGGCCCTGCTCAACCACCTTGCCGTCCTTGATCACGATCAGGTCATGGGCCAGGGCGTGAACCACCGCCAGGTCATGGCTGATGAACAGGTACGTCAGGCCATGCCGGATTTGCAGGTCGCGCAGCAGGGCGACGATCTGCTTTTGCACGGTCCGGTCGAGCGCCGAGGTCGGCTCGTCGAGCAGGATCAGGTCCGGCTCAAGCACCAGCGCCCGTGCGATGGAAACACGCTGGCGCTGACCGCCGGAAAACTCGTGCGGGTAACGATGCCGGGTGGCCGGGTCCAGGCCGACTTCCTGCAACACGCGGATCACCGTCTGTTCACGCTCTTTCGGCGTACCGATGTTGTGCGTCACCAGGCCCTCGGCAATGATCTGCTCCACGGTCATGCGCGGGCTGAGGCTGCCGAACGGGTCCTGAAACACCACCTGCAACTGACGGCGCAACGGGCGCATCAGGTGCTGGCTGTGCAGGCTCAGTTCCTTGGTGCCGAAGCGGATGCTGCCCTCTGAATCGACCAGGCGCAAAATCGCCTGGCCAAGGGTCGATTTCCCCGAACCCGACTCGCCGACAATGCCCAGGGTCTTGCCCTTGAGCAGCTCGAAACTCACCCCGTCCACCGCTTTCACGTACTGCGGCTCACGCTTGAACCAGGCCTTGCCCAGCGGGAACCAGACCTTCAGGTCCTGCACCGACAGCAGCGTGTTGCTGTGCGTGGACGGCACCGGTTCACCATCCGGCTCGGCATTGATCAGCAGACGGCTGTACGGGTGTTGCGGGCTGTCGAACAGGGTCTGGCAATCGGCCTGCTCGACGATCTCGCCCTCACGCATCACGCAGACCCGCTGGGCGATGCGCCGCACCAGATTGAGGTCGTGGCTGATCAGCAGCAGCGACATGTTCAGCCGCTGCTGCAGGGACTTGAGCAACTCCAGAATCTTCACCTGCACGGTCACATCCAGCGCGGTGGTCGGCTCGTCGGCGATCAGCAGATCCGGCTCGTTGGCCAACGCCATGGCAATCATGATGCGCTGCCGTTGCCCGCCCGACAGTTGATGCGGATACGCCTTGAGACGTGACAGCGGATTACGAATGCCGACCAGTTCCAGCAGCTCCAGGGTGCGGCTCAGCGCGGCCTTGCCCTTGAGGCCCTTGTGGGTCACGAGGATTTCGCCGATCTGTTTTTCGACCGTGTGCAGCGGGTTCAGCGAACTCATGGGTTCCTGAAAAATCATCGCCACCCGGTTGCCGCGCAGGCTGCGCAACTGCTTGTCGCTGGCAGTCACCAAATCCAGCCCGTCGTAACGAATCGAGCCCTGGGTGCTGACGGTTTTCGCCGGCAACAGACGCAGAATCGAATGCGCCGTGACCGACTTGCCCGAGCCGGATTCGCCCACCAGCGCCAGGCACTCGCCACGGCGGATGTCGAGGCTGACGCCATGCACCACTTCGTGGCCGTTGAAGGCGACCCGCAGGTCGCGAATTTCAATCAGGTTGTCGTGCATGTCAGCTCCGAGGATCGAACGCGTCGCGGCAGGCTTCGCCGATGAACACCAGCAGAGAAAGAATCAGGGCCAGCACCACGAACGCCGTCAGCCCCAGCCAGGGCGCTTGCAGATTGCGCTTGGCCTCGCCGATCAGCTCGCCCAGCGACGCACTGCCCGCCGGCATGCCGAAGCCGAGAAAATCCAGCGCAGTGAGGGTGGCGATGGCGCCGGTGATGATGAACGGCAGGTAAGTCAGGGTGCTGGTCATCGCGTTGGGCAGGATGTGCCGCCACATCAGCGCGGCATCGGTCAGGCCCAGTGCGCGGGCGGCCTTGACGTATTCCAGGTTGCGCCCGCGCAGGAACTCGGCACGCACCACGTCCACCAGCGACAGCCAGGAGAACAGCGCCATGATCCCCAGCAGCCACCAGAAACTCGGCGACACAAAGCCGGACAGAATGATCAGCAGGTACAGCACCGGCAGCCCCGACCAGATCTCCTGAATGCGCTGGCCGATCAGGTCGGTCATGCCGCCGTAGTAACCCTGAATCGCCCCGGCACACACGCCGATCACCGTGCTGATCGCGGTCAGCAGCAGCGCGAACAGAATGGAAATCCGCGCGCCGAACAGCACACGCGCCAGCACATCACGGGCCTGCTCGTCGGTGCCCAGCCAATTGATGTGGTCCGGCGGACTGGGCGATGGCGCGTCCAGGTCGTAGTTGATGGTGTCGTAGCTGAACGGGATCGGCGCGAACAGCATCCAGCCGTTTTTTGCCGCGATCAGCTTGCGCACGTAGTCGCTGGCATAGTCCGGCTCGAAGGGCAGCTCGCCGCCGAAATCGGTTTCCATGTAGGTGTGCAACACCGGGTAATACAACTGCCCGTCGTAGCGGATCAGCAGCGGCTTGTCGTTGGCGATCAGTTCGCCGCACAGGCACACCAGCAGCAGGCCGATGAAGATCCACAGCGACCACCAACCGCGACGGTTGGCCTTGAACAGGTCGAAGCGGCGCCGGGTCTGGGGAGAGAACTCGAACATCAGGCGCTCCTCGCGGAAAAGTCGATGCGTGGGTCGACCAGCGTGTAACACAGGTCACCGATCAGCTTGATCAGCAGGCCGAACAGCGTGAACAGAAACAGCGTGCCGAACACAATCGGGTAATCCCGCGACACTGCCGCTTCGTAACTCATACGCCCCAAACCATCGAGGCCGAAGATGGTTTCGATCAGCAACGAGCCGGCGAAAAACACTTCGATCAAGGCCTGTGGAATACCGGCGATGACCAGCAACATGGCGTTGCGAAACACATGGCCGTACAGCACGCGATGCTCGGTCAGGCCCTTGGCGCGCGCCGTGACCACGTACTGGCGGCTGATCTCGTTGAGAAAGCTGTTCTTGGTGAGGATGGTCAGCGTGGCGAACCCGCCGATCACCAGCGAACTGACCGGCAGCACCAAGTGCCACAGGTAGTCCTTCACCTTGCCCCAGGTGCTCAGGCTGTCGAAGTTGTCCGAGAACAGCCCCTGCGCCGGAAACCAGCTCAGGTAACTGCCCCCGGCGAACACCACGATCAGCAGGATGGCGAACAGAAACGCGGGCGTGGCGTAACCGATGATCACCAGCGTGCTGCTCCAGACATCGAACGCGCTGCCATGCCGCACCGCCTTGCGAATGCCCAGCGGGATGGAAATCAGGTACGTGATCAGCGTCGCCCAGAGCCCGAGGGACAGCGACACCGGAAGCTTTTGCGCGATCAGTTCGGTGACCGGCGCGCCACGGAAGAAGCTGGTGCCGAAGTCCAGTTGCGCGTAGTTCTTGAGCATCAGCCACAGCCGTTCGTGCATCGGCTTGTCGAAACCGTAGTGTTGCTTGATCTGCTCGATCAGCGCCGGGTCCAGCCCGCGGGTGCTGCGGCTGGCGGTGCCGGAGGCAGCCACTTCGCCCCCGCCGCCGCCCACGCCGTTGGGGCTGAAGCCCTGAATGCGCGCAATGGCCTGCTCGACCGGTCCGCCGGGGGCGGCCTGCACAATCAGGAAGTTGACGATCAGAATGGCCAGCAGCGTGGGAATGATCAGCAGCAGGCGTCGAATCACATAAGCCAGCATCTCAGTACTCCTTGGCGGCGGCAGGCTTGCCGGTCAGCGCAGTGGCCTGAGCATTGGTCAGCGGCGTCGGGCTGATCTGCCACCAGGTTTCCAGGCCCACGTCATAGATCGGTGCCACGTCGGGCATGCCGAAACGGTTGGCGAACACCAGCGGCGTGCCCTTGGAGTAGTAGTTGGGGATCATGTAGTAACCCCATTGCAGGACCCGATCCAGCGCCCGCGCGTAGAGCACCATGTCGTTGCGCGTATTGGCGCTGACCAGCCCGTCGATCAGCGTGTCCACCGCAGGATTGCGCAGCACCATGGCGTTGGAGCTGCCCACTTCGGTGGCGCTTTGCGAGCCATACAGGTTGTACAGCTCACGGCCTGGGGAGATGATCGGATTACCGTTTTTCGGCAGGCTGACCACGATCATGTCGTAGTCCCGCGCATTGAGCCGGTTGATGTACTGCGCCGAATCGATGCGCAGGAAATCCAGGGTGATGCCGATCTGCGCCAGCGTGCGCTTGAAGGGCAGAATCAGCCGGTCGAAGCCGCCCTGACCATCGAGAAAACTGAACACCATCGGCTCGCCCGCAGCGTTGACCAGCTTGTTGTCCTTCGGGTGCCAGCCGGCCTCGGCCAGCAGCTTGAGGGCCTGCAACTGCTTGTCACGGATGTAACCGCTGCCGTCGGTTTTCGGTGGCTGGTAGACCTTGCTGAACACCTCGTCCGGCACCTGGCCGCGCAAGGGCTCGAGGATCTTCAGCTCGGCCGGGGTCGGCAGCTCGGTGGCGGCCATGTCGCTTTTCGGGAAGTAGCTTTGTTCACGCACGTAGAAATTGCGCATGACCCGGCGATTAATCCAGTCGAAATCCCACAGCAACGACAGCGCCTCGCGGACGCGGCGGTCCTTGAACATGGGTTTGTCCAGATTGAACACAAAGCCCTGCGCGGCGACCGGACGCTGCCGGGCGAGGATGCGCTTTTGCAGACGCCCGTCGTCAATTGCCGGGCCGCTGTAGCCGACCACGAAGCCGGAAGAGGAGAACTCGCGGTTGTAGTCGAACGTCCCGGCCTGCAGCAGCTGGCGAGCGATTTCGGTGTCGCCGTAGTAATTCACGGTGAGCGTGTCGAAGTTGTACAGGCCACGGCTGACCGGCAGGTCCTTGCCCCACCAGTCCTTGACCCGTTCGAAGGTGACGCTGCGTCCGGCGTCGACCCTGGTGACCCGGTACGGCCCGTTGCCCAGCGGCGGCTCGAAACCGCCGCCGTTGGCGAAGTCGCGGGTCCTCCACCAGTGTTCGGGGAGGATGTGCAGGCTGGCAATGTCCAGCGCCAGCATGCGGTTGAGGTTGTTCTTGAAGTCGAAGCGAATCTGCAGCGGGCCTTCGATGGTCACCTCTTTGACGTCGGCGAACATCGGTCGATAGCTGAAGCTGCCCTTGGTGGTTATCAGCTCGAAGGTGTAGCGCACGTCTTCGGCGGTGACGGGCTTGCCGTCCTCGAAACGCGCCTTGGGGTTGAGGAAAAAACGAATCCACAGACCGTCGGGGTCCATCTCCATCTTTTCCGCGATCAGGCCATACACCGTGTACGGCTCATCCAGTGAGCGATAGGCCAGTGGCGAGTACACCCAGCTGTCGACCTCGCGCACATTGATGCCCTGATCGACGTAGGGATTAAGGTAATTGAACTGGCCGATTTCTTCCGCCGACCGGGTCAGCGAACCACTCTTGGAGGCGTTCGGGTTGACGTAATCGAAGTGCTGGAAGCCGGCAGGGTATTTCGGCGCCTCGCCATAGACGGTCAAGGCGTGGGTCGGCGTCGCCAGCACTGTCTGCCAGCCACTGCACAGCGCAACACCCAGAAGCAGGCGCCGCAGAAAACGGTTAAGACGCGACATGGTGGGGCTTTCCTCGTACGCACTGAATGAAGGAACACTGCGAAAAAGCCCCCGGCCGGGGAAGGCGGATGAACCTGGGCCGGAGGGGGCGAGCTCGCAATCTGACGTGGCCCACGGAGCGTGTATGGGCCACGTCGTCACACTCAGAAGTGGTAAGTCGCGCGGGCGAACAGGGTGCGGCCCAGCGGGTCGGCGTAGCGAGGGTCGTAGCCGGACTGGAAGTTGTAGGCCTGGTTGGAGAACGGCGGGTTGCGGTCGAACATATTGCGCACTCCGGCATCGATATCCAGCACCTTGTCAAAGGTATGACCCACCGACATGTCCCACAGCGCATACGACGCGACCCGCGCATTGGTGGTGCGGTCGTAGTCGTTGTAGCCGCTGGTGAAGCGGTTGGTGATGGAGGCGCGGGTATCGCCCAGTGCCCAGGTACCGGTCAGCACGTGTTTCCAGCGCGAAATCACCCCGTCGCCCTGGAAGTCGCCGACCTTGTCGGTGTATGGGCCGTCGATGATGTTCTGGAAGTCGTAGCGGGTGACGTAGGTGCCGGTCATGCCCAGACCGAACTGGCCGTAAGGCGTGTTCGGAAAGCGATAGTCGAGGGTTACGTCGACACCGCTGGTCTTGACGATGCCCAGGTTGGCGTTGCCGGTGACGATGTTGGCGATTGAACCATCGGCAGCGCGCACGTAGCGGTCGGCGTAGGTGTTGGGGTCATCGAACACGGTCGACTCGGGGAACGCCTGGATCTGGTTGGAAATGTGAATCCACCAGAAATCCAGGCCCATCGACAGGTTGTTGACCGGCTGATAGACGAAGCCCAGGGTCATGTTGCGGGCTTTTTCCGGGGCCAGCTCGGTGTTGCCTCCGCCATTGTTGAGGAACTGCTGCTGGCAATCACGACCGGCGTTACCACCAGGCTGGACGACACCACCGGCACACAGCACCGGGTCGTTGTAATAGCCTTGGGTAAAGGTCGTGCTACGCGGGGCGTACAGTTCGTACAGCGAAGGTGCTCGAAAGCCTTCGCTGTAGGCACCACGGACCACCAGTTGCTTGAACGGCTGGTAGCGGAACGAGTATTTCGGGTTGGTGGTGCTGCCGAAGTCGCTGTATTTGTCGTGACGAACGGCGGCGGTCAGTTCAAGGCTGTCCAGCACGGGGACATTCAGTTCGGCGTATTCCGCCTTGACGCTCCTGTCGCCTTCGACGCTGCCTGCGGCATCTGCGCCCAGACTGCTGACGTCGTTGACGAACGCTTCGTACTCCTGATGCATTTTCTCTTTTCGGTATTCGCCACCTAGCGCAATGCCGGCAGGGCCTGCACCGAACCAGTCACCGATTTCCCGGCTGATGCGCGCATCCAGCCCGGCCACCCGGCCCACAGCGCTTGAGTACTGGCCATGGTATTGATTGGCGTCAATCAGCGCCTGACCGGCAGCGGTCTGCGGACCAAACGGATTGAGAGTGCCGTTGGCGAGACCATTAAGCATTGCAGCATCGCTGATATAACCATCGGTGAGTGATGACAACACTTTGTTCTGGTTGTAAGACGCGCCAACGTTGTAGTCCCAGCCACCCACCAGACCGTCGAAATTCAGCAGAAAGCGCTGACTGGTATTTTGGTCGCTTGATCCGCGTGGGCCTGCTGCCGTTTCTCGCCAGGCGGTGCTGACCGGTTGCGTCGGGTCGAGGGTGAAATCGGTGGGGGCCGGAGTGATACCGTTACCGGGATAGAAGGGTGACGACGAGTCCAGTGACAGCCCGGTGAGAGGCGCTGGCCCGATATCGGTATGGTTGTTGTTGCGGGCCCAGAAGTATTCGAGGCTGACGTTGTGATCGTCGGCCAGCTTGCCGGTGGCCTTGCCGAAGAATGAGGTTTTCTCGGTCTGCGGGATCAGGTCGATGTATTCGCGGGTGCTGAACCGGCAGATGCCGTTGCTGGCGATCAGGTTAGGACCGCTGCAGTTTCTGCCCAGCGGGTTTGCCGAATTGTCGCCCTGAAAATAATTGCCGGGATATGCCGTCCCGGAGGTCTGGTTGAGACCGCGTCCCGGTACGTAATCCTTGGCAAACGAACGATCATTGGCGTCCAGATTTTGCTGTTTGTTGTAGTTGAAGACGCCCATCACGTTAAAGCGGTCTTCTTCCAGATCACCGAAGCCCCAGCTGGCACTCATGTCCTTGGTCGCACCGCCGCCACTGGCGGTCGGCGTCTCGCCGCCCAGGGTCAGGCTGCCGTCGGTCAGGGACTTTTTGGTGATGAAGTTGATCACGCCGCCGATGGCGTCGGTGCCGTACAGCGCCGAGGCACCGTCACGCAGCACTTCCACGCGGTCGATCGCAGCGAACGGGATCATGTTCAGGTCAATGGCGCTGCCGTTGGGCGTACCCACACCGGACAACGCATTGTTGGCCAGACGTCGGCCGTTGAGCAGCACCAGCGTCTTGTTCGCACCGATGCCGCGCATGTCGGCGAAGGAGGCGCCTCCTGTTCCGGCTCCGACCGAGCCTGCGCTGTTGTTGATCGACTGGCTGCCGGTGATGCGCTGGACCATTTCCTGCGTAGTGGTCACGCCCTGTTTCTTCAGGTCGTCGGCGCGCAGGATGGTAATCGGCACGGCGGTTTCGGCATCGACCCGGCGGATCGCCGAACCGGTGACTTCGACGCGTTGCAGCTGGGTCGTGGCAGGCACAACCGCTGCACTGGTGGACACGGCCGAGCCGCTGGTGTCCGCATCGACGGCGTCTGCCGCCTGGGCACCGCTCATGCCCATGGCCAATGCGCAGAGCAGGGCACGTGGATGACGCCGGACCGCGAGGGCCAGTGGTTTGAGGGTGCAACCGGGAAGATTCATCAGCATGGTTAGTTCCGACTTGATCCAGACATTATTGAAATGGCCTTGTGAGCCCTCTGTTCCCGACGCGGTTGTGCCGAGCGGGAGTTCCACTTCTTCTTTTTCCAGCAAGCCGCTCCCCTCCAGGGGCTTTTCAGCCCACGGACAAACGCATTCACGGGGGTCGGGTCAGACGGCTTCGCGAGGCGAAGCCACCCGGTCAGTCGAGCGTCATTTCGCTGTCATGACGGATATCTTCGTAATGCCGGAGCGTTCGATGGAGGCCATGGCCTTGGCCACCTGGCCATAATTCACGGCGGTGTCGGCCTGCAACTGGACGCGGATTTCCGGGTCCTTGGCCTTTTCGTCCTGCAGGCTTTTTTCCAGCAGTTCGGGGGCGATTTCCGATTTGGCGAGGTAGAACTTGCCATCCTGATCGACGCTGACCACCACCGGGTTTTTCTTCTCGGCGGGGGCGACCGCGTCGGTCTTGGGCAGGTTGACCTTGATCGCGTTGGTCATCAGCGGCGTGGTGACGATGAACACCACCAGCAGTACGAGCATCACGTCGACCAGCGGCGTGACGTTCATTTCGCTGAGCACTTCATCGCTGTCCTGAGTGGAGAAAGACATTAGCTGGCCTCCCGAACGGCATGACCATTCTTGCTGGCGATGGGCTGGCGTGTGACGGCAAAGGCGCTGCGCTGGGCGAGGGCGTCGAAGTCGTGGGCGAAGTCATCCATGTCGGCCACGGCGAGCTTGAGGCGGCGCAGGAAGAAGTTGTAGATCAGCACTGCTGGCACGGCGACGGCGATACCCACACCGGTGGCGACCAGCGCGTGACCGATGGGGCCGGCGACCGCTTCGAGGCTGGCAGAGCCGGTCACGCCGATGCTTTGCAGCGCTTCCATGATCCCCCAGACCGTACCGAACAGGCCGATGAAGGGCGCGGTGCTGCCGATACTGGCGAGAATCGCCTGGCCACTTTCCAGCGCGCGACGCTCTTTCTGTATCTGCTGGCGCAGGTTGCGCTCCAGACGGTCCGAGCGGTTGATGGTGTGCGCCAGTTGTTGCGTGGTGCGCGGCGACTCGTCAACCGCCATGGCTTCGAAGCCGCTGTTGGCAATACGCGCCAGCGCGCCGGGGTATTGCGCGGAGTGCTCGGCCGCAGTGAGCAGGTCCGGTGCGCTCCAGAAGGCTTTGGTGAATTGCTTGTTCTGGGACTTCTGGCGGACGTACTGCGCCGACTTGATCAGCAACAGTGCCCAACTCAATACGGAAAACAGAATCAGTGCCCAGAGCACGGCGGGGACGATCATGGAAGAGAGCGATGCGTTCATGGTTTAAACCTCACCAGCTTTGATAATTGAATAGTCGGTTGTCATGCGCCGGATCATTCCGGCAACTTGAAGTCGATGGTCTGCGTCGCGAAGCCTTCTATCGGCGTGTCACCGCGTTTGGCCGGTATGAACTTCCAGTTGCGCACAGCCTCCACGGCCGCTTCGTCCAGTACCGGTTTGCCGCTGGATTTGGTCACCTCGACAGCCCCGGCGCGGCCATTGGGCAGCACCTTGATGCGCAGAATCACGCGACCTTCCCAACTGCGTCGCAAGGCCAGCCCCGGGTATTCCGGCGGTGGATTGCCCAGGCTGGCGAGCCCGGATACCGCAGCGCTTTCCTTGACCGGAGCCGGTGGCGCAGCAGGTGCCGGCGGCGCGGGCGCAGGTGTTGGCGGCGCGGGCGGGCTGGGTGCGGCGGCAGGCGTTGGCGCAGGCGGCGTAGGCTTTTTCACCGGTTCGACTTTCTTGACCGGCTTGGGCTTCTCGACCTTGGGTTTTTCCACCGGTTTGGGCGGCGGTTCGACCGCGTCCGGGTCCTCGACCGGTTGTTCCGGTTCGGGGGGAGGCGGTGGAGGCGGCGGCGGAGGTGGTGGCTCGGGCGGCGGCGGTTCCGGTGCGGGTGGTGTCGGGCTGGTCAGTTCAATGGTCATTTCCGGAACTTGTGGCGCAACTTCCGGCACGTCTGGCTGGGCCGTTTGCATGTACCACCAGATCACACCATGAATAAGTACCGACGCAGCAATCAACACCATTACTTGCGGCTTGTTAAGGCCGCCCGGGCGTGACGTATTGGCGCTGAAAGGAATACCCTGCCACGCCGTCGAAGTGTCATCGGGCGAGGGAGAGGGGACCGCCTTCATTATTACCGCATCATTCATTAACGCTCCCTCGGGTAGTTAAAGGGCAATAAAAATCCGCTCGAACAATGGGTCACTGTTCGATTGATGAAGACCTGCACATTGTTGATGGGCAGGGCAACGCGGTGGGTGCGCACACGGCGAACTCAAACGGTCAAAAGACTTCTTTAATCAGGGCACTGGCATTGCAGATCCTTGCTTCTTATCGTCATGTACGGGGACGTACAGCGATGTTCCTGACTGCTTACATTGCAACCGCTGTGCCAGAACACCCCGGCTGGAACCGTTGATGCAGAGCGGGTGTCGCATTCGTATAACTTTTTATCGATTCCCCGTTTCATTGACGTCAAACCTGCACACGTGCATAAAACTTCGAACAAAAAAACAGGCAAACAATGACCCTCTGCTTGAGCAGACGCGTTCGAAAATCATGACCTGCAAGTCACTTTCCTTGATGCACCAATACTGTGTCACGAGGATCACGTTGGTGCGTTAGTTGATCAGCGCTTCATCAATATAATGCTCCGTGTAGGTACGGCGGTTGTGTGGACAGTTATCGTTATTGAAATAAAAGCCATTCGCAGATAATGGCAAAATGAAACCACTTAAAACAAAGTGTCGGCCACTCTTTATAGGTCGACCGTCTTTTAATTAAAAACAGCCCGCTATGTACTTCTTACGCGCACGGGCGCGCCAGGTCCTGATTCATCATCAGAACTTTCAAGGCACACGCAAAATGTCTTAAGTCCAGACGTGCAGGGCCGTCGAATAACAACACGCAGATCGGGACAAGGGTGAAGCGACCGTGCAGGCATCGCTTGAGGCAGGTGCTGCCCAAGGTGTGGATTGCCAGCGTAACGGTGGTCTGACGCAAGACTGATAGGGCACAGCTAGATTCCTTTCCTGGCGGGCAGCAAGACTTGTGGTCTGCTCCCCTGCACTGTTTGTGGACGCTCTGACGTCCGTGAACTGCACTTTGGTGCGTGTAGGCACCCCATGAATGCAGCGTGCACCATTGGTTTATGGCACGACCGTTCCACTTGAAAGAACTGTGCCAATTTGTGTCTTTTTGTAGCTGGAGGAGTACATTTTCATCTGGACACGAGTTTTTGCGGCTGCAAGGCGCAGCCGCTGACCCCAGCGGGTATCAACTCGGCAGATTGGCGCGGGTGCGCCGGGAAAGAGCCGCCCTGGATTCGGGCGACCTGTAGGTGTCGTGAATTACCAGAACGCAGCAGGTGCGCTGAGCGCCTTGCTGAACACCTCGATGGCGCGCTCGACATCTGCCTGCGTGGTGTAGCGGCCGAGGCTGACGCGCACGCTGGCCAGGGCCTTGGCAGGGTCCATGCCCAGAGCAAGCAGCACATGCGAGGGTGCATTGCTGGCCGAGTTGCACGCGGACGTCGAGGACAACGCCAGGCTGTGGGACAACTGCGAGCTGGTGAAGCCACTGCGGGTGATGCACAGGTTCAGGGTGTGCGGGATGCGTTGTTGCGGACAGCCGTTGAGTTGCACATCCGGCAGACTCAACAGGCCTTCGCGCAGGTGACGACTCAGCCCTTCGATACGACGGTTTTCAGTTTCGGCCTGGCTGATCGCCAACGCAAAGGCCGTGCCCATGCCGACGATCTGATGGGTGGCCAATGTGCCCGAACGAAAGCCGCCTTCATGTCCGCCGCCGTGAATCTGCGCTTTCAACAACGAGTGAGCACGCGGGCCCACGTACAGCGCGCCTATGCCCTTGGGGCCGTAGGCCTTGTGCGCCGAGAACGACATCAGGTCGACGGCCAGACTCGCTAGATCGACCTTCACCTTGCCGACGCCCTGCGCAGCGTCCACATGAAACAGCGCACCGTGCTCGCGCACCAGGGCGCCGATGCTGGCGATATCGGTCAGCGTACCCAGTTCATTGTTCACCAGCATCAGCGACACCAGCAGCGTGTCTTCGCGCAAGGCAGCCTGTACCGCGTGAGGCTGGATCAGGCCCTGAGCGTCCGGTTTCAGCCAGGTGACGGGAAAGCCCTGACGCTCCAGCGTGCTCACGGTGTCGAGCACGGCCTTGTGTTCCAGGACGCTGGTGATGATGTGCCGGCGTGGCGCGCTGGCATCATGAGCGATGCCTTTGATCGCCAGGTTGTTGGACTCGGTAGCGCCGGAGGTCCAGACAATGGTGTCGACAGGCGCACCCACCGCATCGGCCACCTGCGCGCGTGCCTGTTCAACGGCCTGCCGCGCCACCTGCCCATAACCGTGCCCGCTGGATGCCGGATTACCGAAATGACCTTCGCGCCCCATGCAGGCAACCATGGCTTCGATGACCTGTTCGTCGACAGGTGTGGTGGCGGCGTAATCCAGATAGAGCGCAGAGGTGGTCATGGGCAATTCGCTTTGTAATCGAGTCAAAATCAAGGGCTGGCATCACCAGACCGACTGCTTGAAAGATTACTGATCCGCACGCGAAAATTTTTTGATATTTACACGGACATCAGCAGCCAATGCGAAAAATTATTCGCTTAAGCTTGGATTTTTACGATTAAAAATTCTAGGATGCTGCATCAGACGCAGAATCGCAGCCAGACACCCGATGTTCCGCACGCTTCGCGTCAAACCCCGGGGGTACAAGGTGCTGCACAGTCGTGTGACGCAGAGCGTCACGAAATGCATGCCAACGCGGAGCATTGGCACGATAGTTACCGCAGTCAGACCTCCATCGTTCCGCACGATCAATGTAGAGCGACTAACGCAGGAAACCGCTAATGGACAAATTCGACCGGGCAATCCTTGACATCCTGCAAACCGACTGCACTCGTTCGGTGGCGGACATCGCCGAGCGTATCGGCCTGGGCAGTACCGCGTGCTGGCGGCGTATCCAGAAGCTGGAAGAAGCCGGCATCATCGACCGCCGGGTCGCGTTGCTCAATCCGCAACGGCTGAACGTGTCAGTCAGCGTCTTCGCCGCCATCCGCACCAACCAGCACAACGCCGCCTGGCTCGAACAGTTTCACGCTGCTGTCGGCGAGCTGCCTGAAGTGGTCGAGTGCTACCGCATGGCAGGTGACACCGACTACATGCTGCGCATCGTCGTGGCCGACATTGCAGGGTACGACGCGGTGTACAAGCAACTGATCAGCATCCCCGGCATCAGCGACGTGAGCTCCAGCTTCGCCATGGAACAGATCAAATTCACCACCGGTCTGCCCTTGCAATACGCATCGTTTGGCGGCTGAGCGCAGCCAAGCTCATCGATTGAATCGAACCCTCGGCCCGATGCCACGTCCACATTCTTTGGCAAACGAAAAAGGTGGCTGACATGACAACCGATCACATACTCACAGACAGCGTGCCCAAAGAAGACCCCGCCAGCCCGCAACTCGGCCAGTACGACCGCGAAGCAGACCCGGTCCTCGCCATGAACGCGAACAGACCCGGCGTCGGCCCGAAAAAAGGCGACGAGTTGAAGAAGCGTACGGAACACGACGAGACTTACGATGAAGGTGAGCCGGAAGTGGACGACGCCGACAGCGTCTCGGATGAGGGCGGCGGCACTCTGCCGGGCTGAGGAAGTACAACCGTCGCACTGAGGCGATGCAACAGCTCAAACGTGTTCGTGCAGGTACGTTGAGCTGCTCACATGGATCGGAAACGATGAATCCGTAGATTCAAGGCCGAGAAGCGATCTCGTCCAGATGATTCAGCAGATCCAGCGGGTCCTCATACACCCTCAACGCGCCAGCACGCTCAAGCTCGCCGATGTCATAGCCGCCCGACAGCAGGCCAACGCCGGTTGCCTTGCAGCGACGCGCCGCCAGCATGTCCCAGATCGCATCACCGATCACCAGGCACTCGTCGATCGGTGCGTTTATCCTCTTTGCGGCCGCCAGGAACAGATCCGGATCGGGCTTGC
The DNA here is from genome assembly GCF_030208985.1 of Pseudomonas sp. MEJ108. Classification (NCBI taxonomy): domain Bacteria; kingdom Pseudomonadati; phylum Pseudomonadota; class Gammaproteobacteria; order Pseudomonadales; family Pseudomonadaceae; genus Pseudomonas; species Pseudomonas sp. MEJ108. Next base: position 11,654 of record NZ_JARVSW010000006.1, on the reverse strand, counting down.
CGTAGCTCACGTCATCGCGCGTGACGATGTTGATCGTGTTGATGTCCAGTTTCAGCGCTTTCAGGTTGATCGTCGCCGTATCGATCCCGCCGCTGGTGGCAATGCACCACTTGAGGTTTTCCTTGTCGAGCGTCTCCAGCAACTCGACAGCGCCGGGCAATGCGATGATCTGTCCTTGCAGCCGCTCGTAAGCCTGAGCATGTTTCTCGCTGAGCCGTTCGGCTTGTGCTTCGCTGATGTTCACGCCGGTTTCACGCGACAGTGATTTCAACATCAGCCCGCCGCTCATGCCGATCTTGCGGTGAATACGCCACATCGCAAGCGGGATGTCTTCTGCATCCAGCGCTTCTTTCCAGGCGGCGACGTTTTGATAAACACTGTCGGTCAGCGTGCCGTCCAGGTCGAAGATGAAGGAAGTCTGGGGTCTCATAGGGTTACTCTTTTTGAATGCGGATTGACCATCTGGCGAGGTCCGGAGCGTTGTGGTCGACACCTGTTCGGCGGTATCGGGAATGCGGCCTCATCAATGAAGCGAGGCTGTACCAGGGCTTCAAATACGGCGTTGCCAGATGGCGTGAAAGGGTTGGTTTTTGAGGTCACACGCGTTCGAGTATGGACTAGAGCAAAGCGAAGGTAGGGGCGCGTTTTATAGCGCGCTCCGCAGCCATGGCCTGAATGGGATGCTGAGATGACCATCATGCCAATGCTCCGCGTTGGCATGCAGTTCGTGACGCTCTGCGTCACAAAGCTACAGTCCGGCAAGACAGCCCCAAGGCCTACAGAATCGCGTGTAATCAGAATGATTACTGGTGAGTGTCCACATTCTCAGCCGGATAAAACTCGCCCTTGCTTCCCATCCTTTCCAGCCTGTCACGAACGAGCGCCTCGACGCTGGCTAATGCAGCCTTATCGTCGGGGTCGACCAGTTGCAGGCACAGGCGCCGGGCATTCTGATCGTGGGTTCCCTCGCTGAGCATGTCGTGGGTAGGGACTTGTTTGCCACGCCACAGACATAGCTCGGTATGAGTACCGCCGAGCCATATTTCGTTGACTGATCTAAGGTCGGTGGAAGCCAGTTGGTCCACGGTGATCGTCTTGTCCATTGCGCTGTACCTTTTCAGTGAGTCGATACAGGTCAGACGAACAGCCGCCGCGGATCGTTCCCGGCGTCGGCTGTTCAACAGCGCCAACGGTGAAGAGTCGACGCCCTGAATCGATCGACAGGCAAGGCTTTACTTCTTCAGCCAACCCTCGACAACATCGGAACCATGCTCCGCCTTCCACTCCTTCAGAATCTTGTGATTCCCACCCTTGGTCTCGATTACTTCACCGGTTTTCGGATTCTTATAAACCTTGAGTTCGCGCGGTTTGCGTTTGCCCGCTGGTTTCTCGACGGTCTGCCCACGGGACGAAGTCTGTGGGTCCAGCAGATTGATGATGTGCTTCAGGCTGAAGCCATAGTGCTCAAGCAGCTTGCGCAGCTTGGTTTCGAACTCGATTTCCTTCTTGAGCCCCTGGTCGCCTTTCATCGTCTCCAGTGCCTGGAGTTGCTCGGCGAGATGCTTTTCCAGCTGACGGTATTCTGCGAGTTTGGACATGGTATTTTCCTTATAAACAGGTGTGCGTAGTTATTGAGAGAGATCGTGCCCGTTACAAGTTCAGCCTATTTTCCGTAGCGGCGCAGTGGCTTCCAATACGCTGTAGTAACACGATAAGCCAGATTCCCCGGGGCTTCCGGTTATTTTCAGAAAATGCGATTTTCCGGGCGCGCGTCAGTAGCGTTCGATCAGCGCGGTCACTGAGATCGCTCGAGCGATTTACCTCATCTCAGGAAGTAGTATCAGGGATGTAGCGTAGGTATCCAGCGATGTCCGACCCGCTTCCAGCAGCTTTATCCGCAGGATGAATTCGCCCCTCGTTGACTGGAACCAGTTCAAAATCAAATGGACTGATTCCTTCAAGGCAGGCCACGTTAACTCCGTACTGAGCCGGGTTGGAGCGTCGTTGATGATGTGTATATATCCCGCATTGTGAGCAGAAATAATGCTTCGCTTGCAGGGTGTTGAACTGATAGAGCTTGAGCAGCGCCTCGCCGGAAGTGATCTCTATATCCTCCAGGGCTGCTGAAACCGCGATCGCACCGCGCATCCGGCAATAGGAGCAGTTGCAGCGCCGGACGGTCTTGAATCCGTCAGTAAGTCGAACTTGAAATCGTACAGCGCCGCAATGACATGTGCCTTGTAACGTTCCGTCAGAGGTGTCCATATAAAAGTGACTCCGTCTATGGGCTGCGCGGCAGCGAAAAGCCTGTGAAGATGTGGCCAGACGACCACATCTTCACACCGTCTTTATTTAGGATCTGGCCCAAAACGGTTAGGTCCTGGATGACCTTCCTGAATCAGAAACACGAGGTTGGCAATCGGTACCAGCAGCCACCAGCCACTGCGATCCGTGTCGTGCAACCTGCGAACACCCACCGCGACACCTGGGACCAGCACGGCCAGGGAGTAAAGGTTAGCGATAATGCCGCCATCACCTATCAGCCCGCCGATAAAGCCGAGGACAATCGAGATCAAGATGTTGAACAGAAAAAACATCCAGTATTCTTTTCTGCGTGCTCTGCCCGTGAACACCGCATATTTTTTCAGAACGTCTGTATACCAGCTCCACGCAGGCGGGTTATCGGTGCTCGCACTGGCTGGCGAAATAACCAGCTGCGGAGCCCCGCAGTGCGGACACGTACCAGCGTCATCACTGATTTCCTTTGCACAACCACGACAAAATACCATCTCATTCTTCCCTAAATCAGTTAGCTATTAATCCAAAAAATATCAGCAGCGATACCGCTGACAAGACAGTGCCTGCTATCGCTATTCCGTTGCCAGGCAACTTTTTGTTGATGCTGATGACGCCCAGAACCAGTCCGGCTATCGAGCACATGCCGAGCCCGACGACGGTATCCAGATCCCATTCACCATCGTCGAACAATGCCAGCGAGCAGAGGATGCCCAGCACCAGAGAGACGATAGCCATCCACGGAGAGCCAGTCTGTTGTAGCTGTTTCGCGGGAGTTGCCGAGACCTGACTGGCGCCACATTGCGGGCAGTTGAGTGCCGTTTCATGTATTTCCTTTGCGCAGCCACGACAGAAGACCATCGCCATTTTATTTCCTTATATCGAGTAGCTTTCAGACCATCAGCTAGCGATTGAACGCCCGCAAATTCTGGGTTAAAAGGGTTTTATTGCCAAGAATTAGTTAGCTTTATTTATAATTTTGCCGACTGCGCAACGTTTTGAGGTGTTTTGCAGTCAGTCATTTACGTTGGCTTGTTGCATCAGCCGAAATGGGAGCGCCTGTTCCAAGTTTCAGTGGGCTTTCGTGTCTGACACGAAAGCAGGCAAGTAAAGGTGGGGCGAGCTGTTCAAGTGATGTCAGCTCGCGAGGTCGACGGCGGTTTGACCAACCAGCGCCACGTCTGCCGTATCGGCAACCACCAGGTCGGCGTTGGTGAGCTCTCGCGTGTAGTCGAACCCTACTAGCGTGACCTGGAAAGCATGCCCATCGGCGCCTGGCTCGCGACTGCGCAGGTAGGTACGGTCAGTGTTTTCATCGTAGGTCATGCTCAAGGTGCCGTCGCGGCCGTTGCCAAAACCGGTCACGCCGAGCGCAGCGACGTCGAGCTTGTCCTCGCCCCAGATGAAATCAGTGATCAGGTCGCTGCTGCCGGCATGGCTGTCGGCGCTGCTAGTGAACACGAAACGGTCGTTGCCTGTGCCGCCGGTGAGCTTGTCCGCGCCCAACCCACCGGTCAGCACGTCGTCACCGGCGTTGCCCTCGAGGATGTCGTTTCCGGCGCCACCGGCCAGGGTATCGTTGCCCCAGTAACCATAAAGCGTTTCGGACTTATCACCGCCTGCCAGATTCACCGGGGTGATCGGCTGCGGGCTGGTCACAACCGTCGCATCACTGGGCGGGGCGAACAGCACAGTGCTGGCGTTGAGCTCATTGACATGGTTGCCACTGAGCAGAATTTCGAAGCGGTTACCGTTGGCATCGGCCTCTAATGATTTAAGCGCGGTAGCATCGCCGGCGAGGTTGAGAACCGCCTTCAGCGTACCGTTGTAGCCGTTACCCAGCCCGGTGAAGCCCAACGCGGACACGTCGATCATGTCATGGCCGTTGCCACTGAAGTCGGTGATCAGGTCGCGGCTGCTGTAGCTGCCACTGGCATCGTTGCGGTAGCTGTCGCTGAGCCGGGTATACACGAAGGTGTCGGCACCCGCGCCGCCGCTCAGAGTGTCGCCGCCGGCGCCGCCGAATAGCCAGTCATTGCCCGCACCCGCTTCAACGGTGTCGCGGCCAGCGCCGGCCTTGAGCGTTTCGCTGCCGTCGGTGCCCACCAGCAGGTTGCTCTTCGAGGTACCGTTGATCAGCGGTTGCAGGTTGGCATCGGTAATAACGCCGCTGTTGGCCAGAAACTGCACGGCAAAACGATGGCCGTTCTGGTCCCGTTCGTAGCTTTCCAGAAAATAAATACCGCGCAAAGGCTCGCTACGAATGTGCAGAGTATCGCCATAGCCGTTGCCTAAATGGCTATAGCCCAGGGCCGACACGTCGAGAATATCGTGGGCGGGGTCAAAATAGCTGATGGAATCGGTGGACTCACCTGCGCCATTGATATAGCTGTCGCTGATGCGCTCGAAGCGGAATACATCGTTGCCGGCGCCGCCGCTCAAGGAGTCGGCTCCGGCACCGGGGACCATCACATCGTTGCCACCCCCGCTGACTATATAGTCGTTACCGTCCCCACCCATCAGCAGTTCATTGGCCAGCCCACCGCGTAGGGAGTCGTTGCCAGGAGTGCCCTGCACGATGAGTTCGATCGGGTTGTTACTGACCTGGCTAGTGGCCCTCGCGACTTGCAAGTCCGCAAGCGCCGTAGGATTGGTGGCGTCCTTGATGTCGACTGCCTGGGTCATGCCGTGCTCCTTACCTGCTGTTGATCCACTGAGAGTGTGGTATGACGCCAGTAATGCCGTCTCGTTGATAGCAGTGGGCCTTATCCGACGAAGGGGTTATAAGCGGCGGGTTGATGCACATCGTTATGCGGCGGCTGTTTAGCCTTAGCGGCTCCAAGCGGAGGGCTATCTTGGGTCTAGAGCTGCCCGTCACCAAAGACAGCTTTCGACCGATTCTGTTGAAAAAATCGATTTTTCAGAAAACGTGACGCTGAGCTTGGCCTCATCAAAGAACCGATTCACCACTGTTAAGTGGTTTTTCGGTACTTCGTTGACCGTTGCTGCTTTGTCAGTGAGTTAATTTGAGGGTTTTTGCTGATTTCGGGCGCACCTATCCTGTGGTTGGCGGCCCGTGAGAGGTGAGTTTGGCCAGTCGACGCAGGTTTTGTACCGCAGCCGCTAACGTAAATTCATCGGTCGCGCCACTCATCCCACGTAGTCGCAAGCGATCCAGTTTCAAGATGCGCTTGAGGTGGGCGAATAACATTTCTACCTTCTTACGTTCGTGACGAGAGCGCACATATTCCGGCGTCTTCGCGATTCGCCGAGCCACATCGCGAGCGGCTTCATGGACGCTGCGAAGGATATTGCGAATCGAAGTGTTCGGGCAGCACCTGGCTTTCATCGGACATGTCGCGCAGTCGGTCTGTCTGGATCGGAAGATGATGGTGTTGGCTTTGGTGACGTGCGAACGCTCGTTCTTGAAGGCTCGCCATGCGCTGCGCAATGGGTTGCCGGCTGGGCAGCGGTATTCCTCGGCCTCTTCATTCTAGTAGAAATCGTTACTCGAAAAGCTGTCGTTCTTGCGCTCAGTTTTGTCCCACACCGGCACATGCGGCTCGATGCCTTTTTCCTCCACCATCCAGGCCAGCATCAGCGCGGTACCGTAAGCGGTGTCGCCAATGAGGCGTTCCGGCTTGATGTCGAACTGCGCTTCGACCCGATCGATCATGGTCTTGGTGCTCTCGACTTCTGCGGTTCGATGAGCCGGTGTGGGTTCCACATCCATGATCACGCCGTGCTCGGTATCGATCAGATAATTCGTGGAGTAAGCGTAGAAAGCAGGGCCGCCTGGAGCAGCCGTCCAGCGGGCCTGAGGATCCGTCAGTGACAGGCGTTTCGGTAGCGTTTCGGCCATAGCCTCCTCATCGAGGCCTTCAAGGTACTCACTCACGGCGCGAGTGCTCAGGGCCGGATCGCTCCAGTTGATCTGTTCATCACCCGGTACGCCGCGCTGCCGACTCGCATCCGCCTTGATGATGCTGGCGTCCACGGCAAAGCCTTCACCTTTGACCAAGCCTGCGTCCATGCAACGACGCAGCACTTCATTGAACACCCAGCGAAACAGATCGCTGTCCCGGAAACGGCCGTGTCGATTCTTGGAAAACGTCGAGTGATTAGGTACTTCATCCTCAAGGCTCAACCGGCAGAACCAGCGATACGCCAGGTTCAAATGGGCCTCTTCACACAAGCGCCGTTCGGAGCGAATGCCATAGCAATAGCCCACGACTAGCATGCGGATCATCAGCTCAGGATCAATCGAAGGACGCCCAATCGGGCTATAGAAGTCAGCAAGGTAGTGGCGCAGGTCACTCAGATCGAGACACTGATCAATGCTGCGCAGAAGATGATTGGCTGGGATGTGATCTTCAAGGTTGAACGAGTAAAACAGCCGATCCTGCCCACTCGATAACCGTCCCATCATGCTGCGTACTCTCCCGCTGGCCGATGAGCAGATTTTGCCCCAGGCCAAGCGAGAGAGCTACTTTTTCAACAGAATCGGCCGGAAGCAGCCCGCCAGACAGACCGACCCAGGCTTACAGCAATCTCATCCTCACCAGTGAAACAAGTCACCAGACAATAGGCTTGTCGTCCCAAGCCCAAAAGGTCCCGCTGTCGGTCGGGCCATGCGCGCCTACCACCTCAATGATGCGCTCCGCCGAGAAAGCCGGTTCGAACAGTTGGCCTTCGGGTACGTTCGCCTGAAATGGCTGAGACAGCCCCGTATCGGTCGTGCCAGGGTGTATTGCCAGGACAGTAGAGGCCGGGTTGAGGCGTTTCAATTCGATACTGGCCGTGTGCAGCAACTGGTTGAGCGCTGCTTTGCTGGCTCTGTAGCTGTACCAGCCACCCAAGCGGTTATCGCCAATAGAGCCAACCCTCGCGGAGAGCGCAGCGAAGGTAGAAGGTTGTTTGCGCAGTAGTGGGAGTAGGTGTTTGAGCAGCAGGATCGGTGCAAAGGTGTTGGTCGCGAAACTCGCTTGCAGGCTCGCAAGTGTCAGTTGTGCCAGACCCTTTTCTGCTTTTGCGCCGTCCTGATGAAGAATGCCTAGCGTACTGATGACCAGGTGCAGATGATCGCATCCATCAAGCGTCTCGCTCACGAGTGCTTCGAGGGATTGTTCATTGCGCGCGTCGCAGTCGACGCGTTTGATGCGTTGGCCATATCGCTCTGCAAGCGTTGCCAGTTCTGTGGAGGTGCTGGCTTTTCGCGCCACCGCCCATACCTGAGCCACATCATCGCGAGCAAGCAACGCCGCGCACAGTGCCAGGCCGATACCTCGGCTGGCTCCGCATATCAGCACGCTAGCGTCGCTGTTCAGTTCGGGTATCAAACTCATAAGGCACCTTGAGAAGCATGGCTGAAGTGATTTTTTGACTTCGCGGCAAGACATTATGTTCAGGTGGACCGTTGCTTACCAATAGGGCGTTCAACGAAAAGGGTTTTATGCTGCTGCGTCGGCCATAAGCCACTCTAGAAAATTCATAACTGTATCCCGAGATATATGTTCAATCTTTCACAGTATAAAAAAATCAAATGAGAGAGAAATAAGCAGTCTGGGGTATATAGACGCTGCCACTTGGCCCGGAAAACAGGGACGACGACATGAACATGATCGCTGATTACGGGTTGACGAGGGTTATGATACTGAGCCTTTACGTCACTACTTCGACCGTCACCGAATGACGCCTGTGATACCGTTACGCGCCATTGCGCACAACCCCAAACCTGGCATGCTTCGGCTATTTGATCGGCCAAAGTATCGACAACGAAACATCATTGAACAGATGCCTGAGGGCATCGGCACTCACTACGAAAAACTGGCTGGAAGCTTTGCCGCCATGGCCACGCTGGCCTGCAGCCTACGCTGCATGCAGCAATACTTATCGTACAAAAGCCAGCAACGTCAAGGATGGAGAGCAGAATTTTTTTGAGAAAATTATTCACACTCTTTTTTATTTTGTGCAAAGATACAAACATTAACGGATTAATCAATCACCCCATGGACATTGCAAACAATGACTCTGCTTGACGCTATCCAACGCGAAAACACTGGCTTTGAGACAACCCTAATTAAGGGCATCGAACCGATCCGGCAGTTCGTTCTGGCTATATCAATTTATCACCTGTTCGATACAAAATTATTTTCCTTGCTGATTAAACACCCGGTTGCCTCGCTGGATGTGGCCTGTCATGAGCTCGGGATGGATAAAGAGAAACTACTTGGTTTATTCAGGTACCTGAAGAACGAAGGGATTCTTCTGGAAACAATAGACGGTTTCTCATTATCAAAAGAAGGGCACGCGCTGGCACCTTTCGAAGGCTGGTATGTGATGCTGGTCGGCGGCTATGCCACCACTTTTCTACAAATGGGCGAACGCCTTCAGGAGGGCGCTGGCTGGGCCACCCGCGACGCAACCAAGGTCGGCGTAGGTAGCTGTGGTATCAGCCACTTCGACGCGATCCCCTTGACCAGGTCTTTGATGGCCAAAGCTCCCGGTACATGCACAAAACTGCTGGACCTGGGTTGCGGAAACGGGCGATACCTCGCCGAATTCTGCAAGGCCCTTCCGCAGATACAGGCTTGGGGCGCCGAACCGGACCGCGGAGGCTTCGAGGAGGCTGTAGACCTGATCGAAAAAGAAGGTCTGTCGCATCGGGTTCACATCAGCCACAGCGGGGCAGTCGAATTCCTGGATTCGGATTTTAATTTCGAGCCCGATTTCATCGTGCTGGGTTTTGTGCTGCATGAGATCCTTGGCCAGGCCGGTCGACCGGCAGTTATCAACTTCCTGAAAAAGATTGTCCACCGTTTCCCCGCAATCAACCTGATCATTATCGAAGTCGACAACCAATTCGACAATGCCGGCGCAATGCGCCACGGCTTAGCGCTCGCTTATTACAACCCTTACTATCTGTTGCATTGCTTCACCAATCAATTGTTGGTGCAGGACGCTGATTGGCTGGATATTTTCGCCGAGGCTGGCTTGTCCCTGATCACCCGCGAGACGACGTCTGACCAGGTTGACTCGACCGGTCTGGAAATCGGCTATCTGCTGCGGAGGGCATGACCTTGGCATACAACAAACGCCACCAAATCGTCCGACCCGATAGTTGCCTGAGTATGCTTCAGCAGCGCCTGAAATACGCTCGTTCGGAGCTGCGAGATTCGGCTTGCTACTTCGTGGAGAATGTTCCGGTGTGGCCAGGTGCAGCGTCACCGACTCCGTTTTCCGCCAGCAACGACATCTTTCAATACGCTGACTGCAATGGCGCCCCACCCTTGATCAATACCCTCTGCGACCGCGATAACGCGCTGTACGGGCTCGATTTGTCAGGCGAGAATTTCCTCGTCACCAATGGCGGAATGCACGGCTTGTCACTCGTGTTTCGGCAGATCAAGCGCCGTAGCGTCGAGGCTGGCTCAGCGGTGTGCCTGGCTCCGGTATTCGGCGCCGTCCCCGCCCTGCTGGAAGCCACCGGCTACGACCTGATCTACTACCGGATGAGGGCTGCCTTCCCTACCGTCGAAGAGGTCCTGGCTGTATGCCGCGCAGACACCAACCTGGTGTACCTCAACTTTCCACATAATCCATTGGGTGGGATTTACTCAGACGCCTTTATGGAGGAGCTGGTGCCGAGTCTGGCCGAGCGCGGCATCTCGCTGGTGCTGGATATGGTGTACGACTCCTTCATCTTCGACGACCAGAAGATACGCTCACCATTCGCCTGCACAAGCGATCTTTCGTCACTCTACACCGTTAATTCAGTGTCTAAGAACTACGGCTCGCCTGGTTTGCGGATCGGCTGGGTAACCTCCTCGCCGGACAATGTCGAGGCAATGGCGGGGATGCTGGAGATTGAATGTGTCGCCGTCTGCTCGCCTGCGCAAACCAAGGCCGCGTCCTTGATCTCGATGGGAAACGCGCCGCTACACCAACAAGTGGTCAACAGCCGGGCCATTGTCCGAGAGTTCCTCGGCCGCCACCTGTCGAAGTATGCATCGCTGCCGCCAGCGGGCACCCAGGTGTTCGTCAACCTGCCAGTACACGACATCGAGGGTTTCGCCGATCAAATGCTGGGCGAGTACGGCTTGGTGCTGGCCACGGCGAGCAATTATTCAGGTGCCCAAGGTGCGCACATCCGTATCCCCACCGGCTACCCGGAATCGGTCACCCACAACGCCCTCGACCTGCTTCGCCAAGGCATCGAACGCTACGCCGATGCCTGAGTAAAAAAGCAAATACGGCCCGCATCCTGCGGGCCGAACCGTCGACGCATCGAAAACTTACTCAATGAATGTACATCTGTATCTTTCGTTTATCCTCACGAGCCTCATCGTTCTTGTCGTTCCAGGGCCAAGTTTTGCTTATGCAATCGCCGTCGGAATGCGCAGCTCCCGACAAGTGATCTTGCGCAACGCACTTGGCATGGCGCTCGGTGGGCTTACCATCACCATGGCGCTCGCGTTCGGAGTAGCCCAGCTCTTTGCAGCCTATCCGGCCGCATTCGTTGCTCTGAAGTTTATCGGGTGTACATACCTTGTCGCGCTGGGGATTCGCACATTCCTTACCCGCCCCGAGCCCAAACACGCGTGCAAAATAGAAACGTCAGCAACACCGCTTTTACAAGGGTTCATAGTCGAAACCGCGAATCCAAAGGCTATCCTGTTTTACGTTTCGCTCGTTCCTCAGTTCGCTGATCCGGAGCTCGGTCACATGGAAGCCCAATTGCTGATTCTTGGGGCCACCTTCGTTGCTCTACAGGTCACATGGGACATCGCTTTGATGCTTGGAGTACATCGGCTCGGAGCAATTGCAGGAGGCCTCATGTCCACGAAGTCCCAGCGAATCATTAATCGAATAAGCGGGACCACGTTTATCGTGCTGGGTCTGGCCTTGCTCACTCAGGAGCGACCCGTTAGCTGACCGGTAATGTGCTTCCTATAACACCCCATAAGCGTGGCGTCAGTAACAGGGTCGGAGTCACGTTCGACTCTACGCGCTGTAAAGGAGCATTCCGATCAGGCTCGCACGCGAGTCTGTTTTTAACGCAGGCAGCCACTTATCGTAAGGAGCCTGGTGCGGTGCTTCTGAAACACCACACTGATGCATGCACGAATTCAGTGGAGCAACTATAGCCCTACCACCTCGCCAACAACCGCGCCAACCCAGCCGTCACCACGACAGCCAGCAAAACGGCAGCCGCGATAGACAGAAGCGCGCCCCATTGCAATATGGAGTACCGGAGGGTCAGGTAGAAACTCACCACCCCGACGGCGCCAATGGCATTGCCCCTGATTATCGCCGCCAGTTCATAACGCCCGCCTTGCACATGGACGAACACTGCAAGC
>NZ_JARVSW010000068.1:0-11810 GCF_030208985.1 Pseudomonas sp. MEJ108 | reverse complement strand
TATATTTACCCATGACGCCTCCAAAGGTTGCATCCAACCTTCGGGGGTCACACCACTCCGCGTGGGAATGCAGTTCGTGACGCTCCGCGTCACACGGCAGTTCTGTCAGGTGGATTGAGATTTGACAACGGCATGCCAACGCAGAGCATTGGCACGATGATCAACGCGGATTGACGCGAGAGTCGGCTAGCCAATCAAACCGCCAGCAAGCGCTCGCGCAGTTTGCCGATTTCGTCGCGCATCTGCGCAGCGGCTTCGAATTCCAGGTCGCGGGCCAGTTGGTACATTTTTTCTTCCAGTTGGCGAATGCGTTTGTTGATCTCGCTCGGCGAGCGCAGTTCGTTCTCGTAGCGGGCGTTTTCTTCGGCGGCTTTGGCCATGCCTTTGCGCTTCTTGCTGCGCGAGCCAGGCACGGTGGCGCCTTCCATGATGTCGGCGACGTCCTTGAATACGCCTTTGGGCGTAATACCGTGTTCCAGGTTGAAAGCGATCTGCTTCTCGCGACGTCGCTCGGTCTCGCCGATGGCGCGCTCCATCGAGCCGGTAATCCGGTCGGCATACAGAATCGCCCGGCCGTTGAGGTTCCGTGCGGCCCGGCCAATGGTCTGGATCAGCGAACGGTCGGAGCGCAGGAAGCCTTCCTTGTCGGCATCGAGAATCGCCACCAGTGACACTTCAGGCATGTCCAGACCTTCGCGCAGCAGGTTGATGCCCACCAGCACGTCGAACGTCCCCAGTCGCAGGTCACGGATGATTTCGACACGTTCCACCGTATCGATGTCCGAGTGCAGGTAGCGCACCCGCACGCCGTGGTCACTCAGGTAGTCGGTCAAATCCTCGGACATGCGTTTGGTCAGCGTGGTGACCAGTACCCGTTCCTCAAGCGCAGCACGCTTGTGAATTTCCGACAGCAGGTCGTCGACCTGAGTCAGCGCCGGACGAATCTCGATCTGCGGGTCCACCAGGCCGGTCGGACGCACCACTTGCTCGACGATACGCCCAGCGTGCTCGGCCTCGTAGTTACCCGGAGTCGCCGAGACGAAAATGGTCTGCGGGCTGATCGCCTCCCACTCATCGAAGCGCATCGGCCGGTTATCCAGTGCCGACGGCAGGCGGAAGCCGTACTCGACCAGAGTTTCCTTGCGCGAACGGTCACCTTTGTACATCGCGCCGACCTGCGGCACGCTGACGTGGGATTCGTCGATCACCAGCAAGGCATCGGGGGGCAGGTAGTCAAACAAGGTCGGTGGCGGCGCACCGGACGGACGACCCGACAGGTAGCGCGAGTAGTTTTCGATACCGTTGCAGTAGCCCAGCTCGAGCATCATTTCCAGATCGAAACGGGTGCGCTGCTCGAGACGCTGGGCTTCCACCAGTTTGTTCTGGCTGCGCAGGTATTCGAGGCGCTCCTGCAGCTCGACCTTGATGTTTTCCATCGCCTCGATCAGCGTTTCGCGCGGGGTAACGTAGTGGCTTTTCGGATAGAAGGTGAAGCGCGGCAGCTTGCGAATCACCTCGCCGGTCAGTGGATCGAACGCCGACAGGCTCTCGACCTCGTCATCGAACAGTTCGACCCGGATCGCTTCCAGATCGGATTCGGCCGGGTAGATGTCGATCACGTCGCCGCGCACCCGGAAGGTCGCACGGGCAAAGTCCATGTCGTTACGGGTGTATTGCAGATCGGCCAGGCGGCGCAGCAAGGCACGCTGATCGAGTTTGTCGCCGCGATCGATGTGCATGACCATGCGCAGATAGGTTTCCGGACTGCCCAGACCGTAAATGCACGACACCGTGGTGACGATGATCGCATCCTTGCGCTCCAGCAGCGCCTTGGTCGCCGACAGGCGCATCTGTTCGATGTGGTCGTTGATCGACGCATCCTTCTCGATGAAGGTGTCGGACGACGGCACATAGGCTTCGGGCTGGTAGTAGTCGTAGTAGGAAACGAAATACTCCACGGCGTTGTTCGGGAAAAACGCCTTGAATTCGCCATACAACTGCGCGGCCAGGGTCTTGTTCGGTGCCAGCACCAGCGTCGGACGCTTGATCTGGGAAATCACGTTGGCGATGCTGAACGTCTTGCCCGAGCCGGTCACCCCGAGCAAGGTCTGATGCGCGAGCCCTGCGTCGATCCCTTCGACCAGTTGGCGAATGGCCTCGGGCTGATCGCCGGCTGGCTCAAAGCGGGTAACGAGCTGGAACTCGGACATAACTGACCTCTTGAATGGTGCGCGTGTGACGGGTTCGCGTGAATCTGTCCGCGACCTGACCGCCTCGACGGCACAACTGGAAATATTCGTCGGCGCATGACGGCGCGCCATGACGAAATCATCGCAAACAGCCGTTCCCGCCGGGAAGCAGGCGTGCGATGTTTTGAAGTGATGGCTAATAGATGGAGTCATATATCAGCCTTTCAAGGCATCCACTTAAAGCATTGAGGTTTTAACCGAACGAACGTTCTACAAATATGCGCAAAAACCTGTAAAAAACCCGCCCTGCACTGTCGATCACTGAGGGGATGCTCTCTATACTACGCTCTGTTTGCGCACCGCTTTGGCGCATCGAGCCTCAGCGTGTCCCCTTCCCACTCTTCACCAAGAGCCGCCGCACCATGAGCCTGTTTTCCGCTGTCGAAATGGCACCCCGCGATCCGATCCTGGGTATCAACGAAGCCTTCAACGCCGACACCCGCAGCACCAAGGTCAACCTTGGCGTAGGCGTCTACTGTGATGAAGACGGGCGCATCCCCCTGCTGCGCGCCGTGGCCGAAGCCGAGAAGGTCCGCGTGGCCCAGCATGCTCCGCGCGGCTACCTGCCGATCGACGGTATTGCCGCCTATGACCAGGCTGTGCAAAAACTGTTGCTGGGCGCTGATTCGCCGCTGATCGCCTCGGGCCGCGTGCTGACCACCCAATCGGTCGGCGGCACCGGCGCACTGAAGATCGGTGCCGACTTCCTCAAGCAGCTGCTGCCCGATGCCGTCGTCGCCATCAGCGACCCGAGCTGGGAAAACCACCGTGCGCTGTTCGAAACCGCAGGCTTTGCGGTGCAGAACTATCGCTACTACGACGCTGCCACTCACGACGTGAACCGTGCCGGCATGCTCGAAGACCTGCACAACCTGCCGAACAACTCGGTGGTGGTGTTGCATGCCTGCTGCCACAACCCGACCGGCGTCGACCTGAGCCTGGATGACTGGAAGAAAGTGCTGGAAGTGGTCAAGGCCAAGGGCCACGTACCGTTTCTGGACATGGCCTACCAAGGCTTCGGTCAGGGTATTCAGGAAGATGCGCTGGCAGTGCGCCTGTTTGCCGAGTCGGGCCTGACCTTCTTCGCCTCCAGCTCGTTCTCCAAATCGCTGTCGCTGTATGGCGAACGCGTCGGCGCGCTGTCGATCATCACCGAATCGAAGGAAGAAACCACTCGCGTCCTGTCCCAGGTCAAACGCGTGATCCGTACCAACTACTCCAACCCGCCGACCCACGGTGCGATCATCTCCGCTGCGGTGCTTAACGACCCGACGTTGCGTGCAATGTGGGAAGAGGAACTAGGCGAAATGCGTCTGCGCATCCAGGGCATGCGCAAGGCGATGGTCGAGCGTCTGGCTGATAACCCGGCCGGTCAGGACTTCAGCTTCGTCGCTCGCCAGTGCGGCATGTTTTCCTACTCCGGCCTGACCGCCGAACAGGCCCAGCGCCTGCGCAGCGAGTTCGGCATCTACGCGCTGGACACCGGGCGTATCTGCGTGGCCGCGCTGAATCAGAAGAACATCGACGTAGTGTGTGACGCGATCAAGCAGGTTCTTTAAGTTTTAAGCTGCAAGCTTCAAGCTTCAAGCTTCAAGCTTCAAGCTTCAAGCTTCAAGCTTCAAGCTTCAAGAAAAAGCAGAACTGCTCTTGCTTGTAGCTTGCAGCTTGCAGCTTGTAGCTCCCAGCTCCCAGCTCCCAGCTCCGCTGGGCACTTTCCATCGAACGATCTGAAAAAACCTGCCTCGAAACTCTGTCAGCACATTTTCTGAACCAGATATCGAGGTACTCATGTCTATCGAACCGCAACGTCAGAAAGAACCGACGCCAAATCAGGACGCACCTGCCAGCCCGGGCCCGGACCGCAACGATCCGGCAATCGAGCCGCAAGTCGGGGACGTGAAACCCGAGACTGAAAAGGGCAATGGCCAGAGCCAGGGCCAGACGCCTTCCCCCAGCCAGTCACAGACTCAGTCGCAGAGCCAGTCAACCAGCGACAGCGCCTATGTGCCTGACCATGAGCCGGAAGAAAAAACCGAGGACTTACGCAATCATCAGCCAACCACGGGTGTTGACGCTGATATCGATACACCCGGCGGCTGATTGCCGATAAGCGCATTTGGGCCGCATGGCCCAAACGCTTTTCTTGCCTCTTTCAGCGATCAGGCTCCTCGCTTATCACCTGCACCTCATACGCAGGATCAGCCTTGATCTGCTGTTCAGTGAACGGCAACGCCTGCCATTGTTTTTTTGAAAATGCTTCAGTCTGGTCACTTGAATGGGCTGACTGTGGATTGCTCGATTCCGAGAACGCCAGTAAACCCTGCGCCTTGGGGCCCTGCTCGTCGAACGTCACCACCTGCAGGTAGCTGGTGCCACTGACCACCTCGCGCTTGCCGTCCTTGCCCGCCACCGTTTGCATGGCGTTGTAGACGCCGAGCCCGGCCGGACCGCCGTGAATCGGGATCTGCTTGCCGCTGATGCTGGAGACCTGAATGTCGCCCCATTTACTGCCTGCCGGGAGGCCTGCCTTGGCCACGTCATCGACCGCTGCGAGCATGGCCGCGCGCAGTGCGGTGGCAACAGATGAGTTTTCAATCGCCAGCCCGCTCGGCGTGTGAACCGGGTCCTGCGGGTCGAACGCGACGCGCCAGCGTGAGGCAACAGCTTGCATGGACGTCATGATCTTCTGGAAGTACACGAAGCCGATGCCACTGTTCAGGTCAGCGCGCCCGTCCCAGTCTTTCAGTGCAGCGCACAACGGTGCCAGACGGGCAGCGTCGTCACCCAGCTCCGAGGCGCAGAATGTGAGCAGATCCGGCAGCACTTGCCCGGCCTGATAGACCTCGTTGTCCATGACCATCGCTTGCAGGTTCTCGACGCTGATCTTGCCCGCCGTCTTCAGGCTCTCCAGCCGATCCAGCGCAAAACGTGCTCGCTGTCCCAGCGGCTGGCCGTCCTGGCTGATCAGCGGCGAAAAGCCCTGCAGCGGCGCAGCGGGATTGACCATCCACGCCGAATCGTTGGAATGCTGCACGAAATCGGTCCGCAGCAACTGCGGCTGGCGCGAGGACGGATAGATGCCGGCTTGTGCTGCCTCTGCGGAGACCTCCCAGTTGCATTCACTGCGCGAGCCGTCGAGCACGATCAGCTCTGTGCCGATGCGCGGATCACTGCACCTGGCAAGCCTGGCGGCATCAACGTTCGGCACCACCGAGAGGTTCATGTACAGCGCCTGCCCCTGGGCATCCACCGCCAGGGTGTTGACCCACGGGATGCCCTGGATCTTACGTACCGAATCCTGAAACGCCTTGAGGCTGTCGGCCTTGTCCATCGCATACCACTGCTGCAACACCCGATCATTTTGCAGGTTGGCATCACGCAGACTGAAGGCAAACTTACTATCCCAGTCCAGCTTGCCCGGCCATTGCACCACCGGACCGAATATGGACGAATAGACGATGCGTGGCACCGACTTCAGGCTGCCATCCGCTTGCTTCACGTCGACACTCACCTGCTGCTTGCCCATGGCAACCGATTGGCCATCCAGCAGGTAACGGGTGGAATCCTTCGGGTCGAGCTGCAGGCGATGCAGCGTGAAGTGTTTCGACGTGTCGACGGTATGGCTCCAGGCCAGATGCTGATTGAAGCCGATGTTGATCAGCGGCAGGCCCGGCAGCGCTGCGCCCATCACGTCGAGTTTGCCGGGAATGGTCAGGTGCATTTGATAGAAACGCATGCCGCCGCCCCATGGGAAATGCGGATTGGCCAACAGCATGCCGCGTCCGTTGGCGGACAGCTCGCGTCCTATTGCCACGGCATTGCTGCCGCGTTCCAGAGCAAAACGCTGGTTACGCGCAGCGGCCAGTTGCAGCGCCTGAGCCTGCTGAGCATCGACCTGCAGTGGTTTTTGCTGTGCAGGCGGCGTGGCACCGGCCAGCGCTTCGGCAAACTGCCCAACGCCCCCCTCGACCAGCAGGCGGCGGGTCAAACGCAGCAGATCATCGGTGCTGATCGGTCGAACCCACTCGGCCGCACAGGGTTGCGGCAGGCCTTGGGTGGTCTGCTCGGCCAGCGAACGGTTGTAACCGGCGACATAACCCTGCATCAACTGGCGAATCTCCCGCGGCTGCGCATTCCAGAAATCCGCCAGTGCCTGCGGCGTATTGAGCCACTGGAACAGCAGGTCGCTGGCCATGTTGTTGCGCTGCTCAAGGGTCGCCTTGTCCGGGCCGAAATAGCGCGAGCGCTGGCCATTGACGGTGACCACCTCATTGGCCAGCAGGCACAGGTTGTCCTGCGCGTAGGCATAACCGATGCCGTAGCCCAGACCGCGCTCATTGGCGGCAACGATGTGCGGCACGCCAAAACCGGTCCGCCGGATCTCGGCCCTGGCCGCCTGATTTCCAGGCTCAACCAAGGCCTGCGCAGGCAAAATCACAGCGAATGAAAGACCTGCAAACAGAAAACCGCACAGGGGTCTGAAAATAATCACGCTGACTCCAACTCGACAAGACGACCCGAATTAGCCGCTCCCGTTAAACGAAGCACGGACGCTGATGTTTAGCCGAAGCGGACAACCCGTGATCGACGCTAAATTCCTGCCGGCATGCCTCGTTTAAAGGGCAGCTCTCGTGGCCGTCGCTCACCGACCGACTGATCTCCCAGCGCAGGAATCTGCATGAAACGCTCTCGACATCCTCGACGCGCCCTCCTGGTGGCGCTGTGCCTGTTCCCGGTCATTGCCGTATGCGCCTGGCAGATCCTGCCCGACAGCAAAAGCAGCGCCGCAACTGTGACGGTGACCCGCGGCACGATCGAAAACAGCGTCACGGCGTTGGGTACCCTGCAGCCGCGCAGCTACGTGGACGTGGGCTCGCAGGCCAGCGGGCAGATCATGAAAATCCACGCCCAGGTCGGCGATCAGGTCAAGGAAGGCGACTTGCTGGTCGAAATCGATCCTTCGACGCAAAAAGCCAAGCTCGACGCCGCACGCTACGCCATCGACAACCTCAAGGCGCAATTGCAGGAACAGCGTGCGCTGCACGAACTGGCCGAACAGAAGCAGCAGCGCCAGAAGCGCCTCGCCGCAGGCGGTGCCACGCGGGCCGAGGACGTGCAGGCTGCGGAATCGGAATTTCGCGCCACCCAGGCACGGGTCGACATGTTCAAGGCGCAGATTCTCGAAGCCCAGGCCGCCCTGCGCAGCGACGAAGCAGCGCTGGGCTACACCCGTATTTTCGCGCCCATGAGCGGCACAGTGGTGGCCCTCGACGCACGTGAAGGCCAGACGCTGAACGCACAACAACAGACGCCGCTGATTCTGCGCATCGCCCGCTTGTCGCCGATGACGGTCTGGGCCGAGGTCTCGGAAGCCGATATCGGCCATGTCAAACCCGGCATGACTGCCTATTTCACCACCCTGAGCGGCGGCAACCGGCGCTGGAGCAGCACCGTGCGACAGATCCTGCCAGTACCGCCCAGGCCGCTGGATCAAGCCAATCAGGGCGGCGGCAGCCCGAGCAGTGCGCGCAAGAACGGCGGTGGCCGGGTGGTGTTGTACACCGTGCTGCTGGACGTGGATAACAGCGATCAGGCGCTGATGGCAGAAATGACCGCGCAGATATTTTTCGTCGCCGATAAAGCCGAGAACACACTTACCGCGCCACTCGCGGCGTTGCGAAACGGAGCGCAGACCGATCGGCAGACCGCCCAGGTGTTGTCTGCCAATGGCGAGGTGCAGAACCGTCAGGTACGCACCGGCATCAGCGACCGCCTGCGCGTGCAGGTACTCGACGGCCTGAATGAAGGTGAGCGCCTGCTGGTGCCCGCCTCTGTCGGCAGCGGGGGCTGAATGCGCACGCCGCTGATCGACCTGCGAGGCATTCGCAAATCCTACGGCGGAGGCGACAGCCCGCTGGTCAACGTGCTGCGCGGCATCGATCTGTCGATTCATACCGGTGAGTTCGTGGCGATTGTCGGCGCTTCCGGGTCCGGCAAGTCGACGCTGATGAACATCCTCGGTTGTCTGGACCGTCCAACCTCGGGCGAATACCTGTTCGCCGGAGAAAACGTCGCCGCGCTGGGCAGCGACGAACTCGCCTGGCTGCGCCGCGAGGCATTCGGGTTCGTGTTTCAGGGCTATCACCTGATTCCGTCCGGCTCGGCCCAGGAAAACGTCGAGATGCCGGCGATCTACGCCGGGACGCCCGCCGCAGAGCGTCATGCCCGAGCCGCCGCCCTGCTCGACCGGCTGGGCCTGGCGTCGCGCACCGGCAATCGGCCGCACCAGTTGTCCGGCGGCCAGCAGCAACGGGTGTCCATCGCCCGCGCCTTGATGAATGGCGGGCACATCATCCTCGCCGACGAGCCCACCGGTGCGCTGGACAGCCACAGTGGCGCGGAGGTCATGACTCTGCTCGACGAACTGGCGAGCCAGGGCCATGTGGTGATCCTCATCACCCATGATCGCGAAGTGGCGGCGCGCGCCAAACGGGTCATCGAGATCAGCGATGGGCTGGTGATCAGTGATACGGCTCAAGATGCTTCTGACGTGCAGCGCTCAGTCAATCCAGCCGCGCTGCAGGCGGTCGACCTGCGCAAGCGTCTGAGCGAAGGCAGCGGCAGCCAAAGCGCCTGGCAAGGCGAACTGTTCGACGCGATTCGGGCGGCGTGGCGAGTGATGTGGATCAACCGCTTCCGAACCGCGCTGACCTTGCTGGGCATCGTCATCGGCGTGGCGTCGGTGGTGGTGATGCTGGCTGTCGGCGAAGGCAGCAAACGTCAGGTGATGGCGCAGATGTCCTCGTTCGGTTCCAACATCATTTACCTCAACGGCAAGGCGCCCAACCCGCGTGCGCCCAAGGGCGTCATCACCCTGGAGGAAGTCGCTGCGCTGGGCGAGTTGCCCGAGGTGAAAATGATCATGCCGGTCAACGGCGGCCAGGCCGGGGTGCGCTACGGCAACCTCGATCATTCCAGTTACGTCGGCGGTAATGACACGCACTTTCCGGCGATCTTCAACTGGCCGGTGGTGGAAGGCAGTTATTTCAGCGAGGCTGATGAGCAGAACGCAGCCGCCGTGGCAGTGATTGGTTACAAGGTTCGCCAAAAACTGTTCGGCGAGCAGAGCGACCCTGTCGGCCAGTACATCCTGATCGAAAACGTGCCTTTTCAGGTGGTCGGCGTGCTGCAGGAAAAAGGCGCCACATCGGGCGATCTGGACAGCGACAATCGCATCGCCATCCCCTACTCGTCGGCCAGCATCCGCCTGTTCGGCACACAGGACCCCGAGTACATCACCATCGCCACCCGCGACGCCAACAACGTCAAACAGGCTGAACAGTCGATACGCAACCTGCTGCAACAGCTGCATCACGGCAAACAGGATTACGAGCTGACCAACAACGCCGCGATGATCCAGGCCGAAGCCCGCACCCAGAACACCCTGTCGCTGATGCTCGGCTCGATTGCCGCCATTTCCTTGCTGGTCGGCGGTATCGGAGTGATGAACATCATGCTGATGACGGTGCGCGAACGCACCCGTGAAATCGGCATCCGCATGGCCACCGGCGCGCGGCAGAGCGACATCCTGCGGCAGTTTCTCACCGAGGCGGTGATGCTTTCCGTGGTCGGCGGGCTGGCCGGTATCGTGCTGGCGCTGGGCATGGGCGCAGCGCTGCTGCTGAGTAAGGTGGCCGTGGCGTTCACCCTGCCGGCTGTGGCCGGGGCGTTTGCCTGCGCCCTGATCACCGGCGTGATCTTCGGTTTCATGCCGGCCCGCAAGGCTGCCCGCCTCGACCCGGTCGCGGCCCTCACCAGTGAATGATCGATCAATGAAGCCGAGTCTCTCCGTTTTGACTGCCTGTCTGTTGCTGAGCGCCTGCCAGACACCCGCCCCGCCGCCGGACAGCGGCATCCAGCCACCGGCAAGCTGGGCGTTTGCCGAAAACGCCGCCGCGCAGCGCAGCGACGTGCGTTGGTGGCAGCAGTTCGGCAGCCCGCAGCTGGATCGCCTGATCGAACAGGCCAGCCGCGACAGCCACGAAGTCGCTGCGGCGATGGCGCGGGTTCGTCAGGCACAGGCCAGCGCCATCATCGGCGGCGCGCCCTTGCTGCCGGAACTGGCCTTTGACCTGCGCGGCGAACGTAACCGGTTCCTGCGCAACAGCGACCGCAAGGCCAACCCTTCCGACGACAACAACACCAACAATTTCACCAGCGACCTGACCGCCAGCTATGAAGTGGATTTCTGGGGCGGCATCGCAGCGGGACGCGACAGCGCACTGCAAGGCCTGCGCGCCAGCCGGTTCGATCAGGCGACCGTGGAGCTGACCCTGCTGGCCAACGTCGCCGACCGCTATGCGCAAACCCTGGCGGCGCGCGAGCAAGGGCGGATTGCCGAGCTGAATCTGGCCAACGCGCAAGACGTGCTGCGCCTGGTGCAGACCCGCTATGAATCGGGCTCGGCAACGGCACTGGAGCTGGCACAGCAGAAGAATCTGGTTGCAACCCAGCAGCGTGAACTGCCCCGCGTTCAGCAACTGGCCAACGAGCAGTTGATCACCCTGGCGGCCTTGCTCGGTCAGCCGGTGCAGAATCTGCACCTCGCGGATCAGCCCTTCGACACCCTGAACTGGCCGGACATCGGCGCAGGTGTACCGAGCGAGTTGCTGACCCGCCGCCCTGATCTGGCCAAGGCCGAGGCTGACCTGGCAGCGGCACAGGCCAATGTCACCGTCGCCCGCGCCGCCATGCTGCCGAAACTGACCCTGAGCGCCAGGCTGGGCACCGAAAACACCCGCGCCGAAGACTGGCTGCGTGCACCGTTCAGCAGCCTCGCTGCCGGGCTGGTGGGGCCGATCTTCAACAATGGCCGCCTGGCTGCCGAGCGCGACAAGGCCACAGCGCGTCAGGAGGAACTGCTGGAAACCTATCGCGGCGCGATCATCAACAGCTTCGCCGACGTGGAAAAAGCCCTGAACAGCATTCGCGGCCTGGATCAACAGCGCTACTGGCACGAAGAAGAACTCAAACAGGCACAAACTGCCTTCCGCATCGCCCAGAGCCGCTATCAGGAAGGCGCCGAGGACCTGCTCACCGTACTGGAAACCCAGCGCACGCTGTACCTGGCGCAGGATGTCAGTGTGCAACTGCGGCTGGCGCGCCTGCAGGCGAGCATTGCGCTGTACAAGGCACTGGGTGGGAGCTGGCAGGTGCACTGAGCGCCACGCAAGGAACGATAATCCCACCACCACTATCGTGCGACGCAGAGCGTCGAGAACTGCATTCCCACGCAGGAGCGTGCGGAACGATAATCTCAACTCCGTGCTGAAGCTCTACGTCAATCTGCACGAACAACTCATTATCGTGCAACGCTCTGCGTCGTCATGCCGTTCCGGACGCTCCGCGCCCTCTTGCGACGCAGAGCGTCGAGAACTGCATTCCCACGCAGGAGCGTGAGGAACGATAATCCCGACTACCGTGCCGAAGCTCTGCGTCGGTCTGCGCGAACAACTCATTATCGTGCGACGCTCTGCGTCGCATGCCGTTCTGGACGCTCCG
>NZ_JARVSW010000060.1:0-11870 GCF_030208985.1 Pseudomonas sp. MEJ108 | reverse complement strand
CGGAGCGTGCGGAACGATAGGCGTCCTCAAGACACCGATCGTGCCCATGCTCCGCGTGGGTATGCCGTTCGGGACGCTCTGCGTCCTATCTTCTTTGTTGCAGCCAAGTATCAGGACTGAATCGCTGGTTTTTCCGGCACGGCCGGCGTAGGGGGCTTGGTAGCAGGTTTGGCCGCCGGCTTTCTTGTCGCTGGTTTTTTCGCTGCTGCAGTTTTGGTCGCGGTGCTGGTTTTGCGGGTGCTCGTAGCGGCAGGCTTTTTGGCAGCCTCGACGGGCATGGCCGCTGCTTTCTTGACGGCTGGCTTGGGCGCAGCCTTGACCAACGGTTTCGCCGCGTTCTTCGTCGCTGCCGGTTTGGCCGCCACAGTGCGCGAAGCAGCCGGTCTGGCTTTCGCGCCCGTCAGTAGCTCGATCTGCCGGGTCAGCTGGTCGACCTTGCTGTTCAGCGCCTGTACTTCACTGCGGCTCGGCACACCCAGGCGCGCAATCGCGCCATTCAGACGCTTGTCGAAAGCCTCTTCCAGCTCGTTCCACTTGCCAACCGCGAGGTCTTTCACGTCGTCCACGCGGGACTTGGCCGACTTGCTGGTGTTCTTGACGTCATCGAGCTGCTTCTGCGCTTCGACCTTGGTCAGCTTCTCGGCCTTCTCGCCGTCCTTCACCAGCGTCTCGAAAAGCTTGCTGCCGTCATTGCTGATTTTGGAATACGCGCCCAAACCAGCCAGCCAGATCTGACGAGAGTACTTCTCAACCTCGCCCATCCAGGAGCTGCCATCTTTTTCGGTTTTTTTCTTGCCAGCCATCCTGTTCTCCTTATCGTCCAGACGTGGAACGCCCGAGTCGTTTCGGCACGCAGCGTTCGAGCTTTTATCGGCCCGACACGCTCATGCAGCACCGGCGGCTCATCGAGCCTGGCAAGGAGCGTGTCTACATCATGTGTAGACGCGATACCGATCCGGTTCAAGGCCTTTGCGACTCGAAGGTCGAAAGCACGCTCGATTCTGTCGATTTGCGCGCATAAAAGAGCGCATGGGCACACGGCGGCGAAGAAAAATCAGCAGGTCTGCATACGGCACTCAGGCAGCGAGCGCCTTGTCCAGAACGCGCTCGACTTCTGTTTTGATCGAACCGCTCATGGCCGACAGGATGAAGTTCAGCTCGATGTTGACGCGGATCAAAGCCTCTTCGACCTCGACCTCACCCTTGGCGCCCTTGCCCTCCAGTTTTACGGTATCGCCAGCCCATTCGTGGGCCAGTCCGTATCGGGTGGACAGCTTCTCGACCAGTTGCTCGGCCTTTTTGCGGGCCTTCTCGAGGCCCAGGGCGTGCGGGCGTTCAACGGTTATCTTGGCCATCGGAGGCTTCCTTGATCGTCATATGAAATGCGGCGCAACTATATACACCCGCCCGCATCCAAGAAAGCGTTGCAGGTGAGCCTTGTCAAGACAAAGCCGGCCTTGGCGATTAGAATGACCCGCACTCTATTCCGGTGAAGCGATATGAACGATCAGCGCAAAGGCAGCGATGCCGAACCTACGACTCACTTCGGTTACAAAAATGTACCGGAAAGCCAGAAGGCAGAAAAAGTCGCTGAGGTTTTCCATTCGGTAGCGGCCAAGTACGACCTGATGAACGACCTGCTGTCCGGCGGCATGCATCGCCTGTGGAAGCGTTTCGCGATCGAGCTGTCCGGCGTCCGCACCGGTAACCGCGTGCTGGACATTGCTGGCGGCACGGGCGACCTGACCCGCAAATTCTCCAACCTGGTCGGCCCGACCGGCCAGGTGGTACTGGCTGACATCAACGCCTCCATGCTCAAGGTCGGCCGTGACCGCCTGCTGGACCTGGGTGTGTCGGGCAACGTCGAGTTCGTCCAGGCAGACGCCGAGAAGCTGCCATTCCCGGACAACCATTTCGACTGCGTGACCATCGCGTTCGGCCTGCGCAACGTGACGCACAAGGAAGACGCCCTGCGTTCCATGCTGCGCGTGCTCAAGCCGGGTGGTCGCCTGTTGGTGCTGGAGTTCTCCAAGCCGACCAACAAGTTGATGTCCAAGGCCTACGACGCCTACTCGTTCGCGTTCATGCCGTTGATGGGCAAGCTGGTCACCAATGATTCGGAAAGCTACCGCTATCTGGCCGAATCGATCCGCATGCACCCCAACCAGGAAACCCTCAAGTCGATGATGGTAGAAGCCGGTTTTGACCGCGTGACCTATCACAACATGACTGCCGGCGTCGTGGCCCTGCACCGCGGTATCAAACCCTGATGTTGCTCCGGGGGCTGCTCGCCAGCATCGAGCACGGCATCAATCGGGTGCTGCGCCTGGACAGCACCGCGCTGCCCCGCATGGCGCGTCTGTCCGGACGTGTCATTGCGGTGGACTGTCGCGATCCGTCCCTGAAGCTGTTCATCCTGCCCAGCGACCAAGGCTTGCTGCTCGCCGCTGACTGGGCTGCCGAAGCCGACTGCACCCTGCGTGCGCCGGCGTCCAGCCTGGTGCGTCTGTCCCTGAGCAAAGACAAGACCGCTGTGCTGCACGGCCCGGACGTCGAACTCGACGGTGACAGCGGCGCGCTGCTGGAACTGGTCGGCATTCTTCAGGACCTGGAGCTGGACTGGGAGCACGAACTGTCCAACTGGATCGGCCCGGTGGCCAGCCAGTTGTTCAGCAGCCACCTGCGCAACAGTGGGCGCTGGACGCGGGAAAGCTTCAACAGCCTCAGCCAGAACGTCACCGACTACCTCAGCGAAGAATCGCGCACGCTGGTAGGCAAACACGAAGCCGAAGCACGATTCGCCGAACTCGATCAGATCAAACTCGATCTGGAACGCCTCGAGGCGCGCTTTGCCCGCCTTGCCCACTCCCTCAATACCAGCGATAACGCATGAAGCTGCTTGCCGTCCGCCGTCTGTTTCGCATTCAACGTGTCGTTATCCGCTATCGCCTTGATGACCTGTTGTTCGCCCTGCCCCTGCCGTGGTGGATGCTCGCGCTGCGTTTCGTGCTGCCCTGGCGCTGGCTGCCACGGCGCAAATCCGAGCTGAGCCGTGGCGTACGCTTTCGCCTGGCGCTCCAGGACCTGGGGCCGATTTTCATCAAGTTCGGGCAACTGCTGTCCACCCGGCGCGACCTGCTGCCCGAGGACATCGCCGACGAGCTGATGCTGCTGCAGGATCGCGTGCCGCCGTTCGATCAGCAATTGGCGATCAAGCTGATCGAAGAACAGCTTGGCGCGCGCATCTGTGACGTGTTCAGCCGCTTCGACGAGAAGCCGCTGGCATCCGCTTCGGTCGCCCAGGTGCATGCCGCCTGCCTGAAGACCGGCGAAGAAGTCGTGGTCAAGGTGGTACGCCCCGGCCTCAAGCCGATCATCGGTCAGGACCTGGCATGGCTGTTCATTCTCGCCCGCACCGCCGAGCGCGTTTCCGCCGATGCCCGCCTGCTGCACCCGGTGCAGGTGGTGATGGATTATGAGAAGACCATCTACGACGAACTCGACCTGCTGCGTGAAGCGGCCAACGCCAGCCAGTTGCGACGCAACTTCGAAGGCTCCGACCTGCTTTACGTGCCACAAGTCTACTGGGACTGGTGCCGGCCGAAAGTGCTGGTCATGGAGCGTATCTACGGCCTGCAGGTCACCGACATGGCCGGGCTGGCGGATCAGCGCACCGACATGAAATTACTGGCCGAGCGCGGCGTGGAGATCTTCTTCACGCAGATTTTTCGCGACAGCTTCTTCCATGCCGATATGCACCCCGGCAACATTTTCGTCAGTACGGTCAACCCGTGGGCGCCGAAGTACATTGCCATCGACTGCGGTATCGTCGGCAGCCTGACCCCGGAAGATCAGGATTACCTGGCGCGTAACCTGTTTGCCTTTTTCAAACGTGATTATCGTCGCGTTGCGCAACTGCACATCGATTCGGGCTGGGTGCCGGCAGAGACCAAGCTCAATGAATTCGAAGCGGCCATCCGCACGGTCTGCGAGCCGATTTTCGAGAAGCCGCTCAAGGATATTTCCTTCGGTCAGGTGCTGATGCGCCTGTTCCAGACCGCACGCCGCTTCAATATGGAAGTCCAGCCGCAACTGGTTCTGCTGCAAAAGACCCTGCTCAACATCGAGGGGCTGGGTCGTCAGCTGTACCCTGAACTGGACCTGTGGAGCACCGCGCAGCCTTATCTGGAGCGCTGGATGCGTGAACGGGTCAGCCCGAAAACCCTGCTGGGCAATCTGCAATCACAGGTCGAGCAATTGCCGCACATCGCCGGCATGACCCGTGACCTGCTGGAACGCATGTCCCGCCCGCACGCCTCGGACCCGCCACGCCCTTGGCACGATCGCAAGGACGAGCCGGTCCTGCGGCTGATCGGTGCAGCATTGCTGGTCGGCGGCGCGATACAGGGCTGGGTGATGAGCGAGGCCGCCACCCAGTTGCTGACGCTCACCGCGTGGCCGGCCGCGATCATGCTGATCGCCGGGCTGTATCTGATCGTTCGCCGATAGCCAGCAGCGAATGGCGCTGGCACACTGTTCAATCCGCCGGGCATGAAAGCCGGCTGCCGGAGTAGATATGAAAGACTGGCTGGACGAGATTCACTGGAACAGCGACGGTCTGGTGCCTGCAATCGCTCAGGATCACAAGACCGGCCGGGTATTGATGATGGCCTGGATGAACCGCGAGGCCCTGAGCCTGACCGCGGCCGAGAACCGTGCCATCTATTGGTCGCGTTCGCGTGGCAAACTCTGGCGCAAAGGTGAAGAATCGGGTCATGTGCAAAAGCTGCATGAACTGCGCCTGGACTGTGACGCCGACGTCATTATCCTGATGGTCGAGCAGATCGGTGGCATCGCTTGCCATACCGGCCGCGAAAGTTGCTTCTACCGAGTGTATGAAAAGTCAGGCTGGAAGACCGTAGACCCGGTTCTGAAAGATCCTGATGCTATTTACCCTGCAGGCCATTGAACATGACTGATACGTTGTCCCGTCTGGCCGAAGTGCTGGAATCACGCAAGGACGCCGCTGCCGACAGCTCCTATGTCGCAAGCCTGTATCACAAGGGCCTGAACAAGATTCTGGAAAAGCTCGGCGAAGAGTCGATCGAGACCATCATCGCTGCCAAGGACGCTGCGGTCAGCGGCGATTGCAGTGACGTGATTTATGAAACCGCTGACCTGTGGTTTCACAGCATGGTGATGCTCGCCGCGCTGGGTCAGCACCCACAGGCCGTGCTCGATGAACTGGACCGCCGATTCGGCTTGTCCGGTCACGCGGAAAAAGCCGCTCGCACGGCAGAGTAACGCTCTCCCCTTTCAAGCTTGAACTCTTTTACGAGGACTGTTTCATGGGTATTTTTGACTGGAAACACTGGATCGTCATCCTGATCGTCGTAGTACTGGTTTTCGGGACCAAGAAACTCAAGGGCCTGGGCAGCGACGTCGGCGAATCGATCAAGGGCTTTCGCAAGGCGATGAATGACGACGACAAGCCTGCCGAACAGCCTGCACCTCAACCCCAGCAGGCCCAGCCAGCCCCACAGGGCTCGCCGCTGAATCAGCCGCACACCATCGACGCGCAGGCGCACAAAGTCGACGAGCAGATCCGCAAAGACCAGGTTTAAGCCCATGTTCGGTATCAGCTTCTCTGAACTGCTGCTTGTCGGCCTGGTTGCCTTGCTGGTACTGGGTCCCGAGCGCCTGCCGGGTGCTGCACGCACCGCAGGCTTATGGATCGGCCGCTTGAAGCGCAGCTTCAATGCGATCAAACAGGAAGTTGAACGTGAAATCGGGGCCGACGAAATTCGTCGGCAGCTGCACAACGAGCATATTCTTTCGATGGAAGACGAAGCGCGCAAAATGTTCGCGCCCAATCAGCCGTCCGAGAACAGCCCGGAGCCGGCAAACCCGCCGCCAGCGCCCGCTGCGGCCGAAGCTGCAAGCCCCGTGCACGACCAAGCCGCACACCACGAAATCGGCCCTGCCCAACCTGCGGCACCAAAGACCGAGCTGTCGCTGGAGAAAACCGCCAAACCGGCTGACGCCGGCACACCGGTCCCGGCGCCTCCCGCCCACGATTCGTCATTGCCACCGCGAGCACCATGAGCGCTGATACCCCGGAAAATGATCAGCAAATGCCGCTGATCTCGCACCTCACCGAGTTGCGTACACGTCTGTTGCGCTGCGTTGCGGCAGTCTTCCTGATTTTCGCCGGCCTGTTCTACTTCACGCAGAAGATCTACACACTGGTCTCGGCGCCGCTGCGAGTCTATCTGCCTGAAGGCGCAACGATGATCGCCACCGATGTGGCCTCGCCGTTCATCACGCCGTTCAAGCTGACCATGATGGTCGCGCTGTTTCTGTCCATGCCGGTCATCCTGCATCAGATCTGGGGCTTCATCGCGCCGGGCCTGTACAAGCACGAGAAGCGTGTCGCAGTGCCATTGCTGGTGTCGAGCATCATCCTGTTCTACGCAGGCATGGCGTTCGCCTACTTCCTGGTCTTCCCGCTGATTTTCCACTTCTTCGCCAGCGTGACGCCGGAAGGCGTGTCGATGATGACCGACATCGCCAGCTACCTGGACTTCGTGATGACGCTGTTCTTCGCCTTTGGCGTGGCCTTCGAAATCCCGGTGGCCGTGGTGTTGCTGGTGTGGATCGGCATCGTCGACGTCAAGTACCTGAAGAAGATCCGCCCTTACGTGATCATCGGCTGCTTCGTGGTCGGCATGATCCTCACGCCGCCGGACATCTTCTCGCAGACGCTGCTGGCGGTGCCGATGTGGCTGCTCTTCGAGCTGGGCGTCCTGTGCAGCACGATGATCAAGAAGCGTGGCGAACATCCGGACGATGAGGCCGAGGACGCTGACAAGCAGGATCAGCCGCCCGCGACCACTCCGTGAACCTGCTGCTGCTTGAGGAAGCCGATTTCATTGCGGCGGACCGGGTGGTCCTGCGTGACCGCCGCCTGAAGCACATGCAGGAGGTGCACCGCGCAGAGGTTGGCGACAGTGTGCGTGTGGGCCGGGTCAATGGCCTGCTGGGCAATGCCCAACTGCTGCGCCTTGAACCGCATGAAGCAGAGCTGCGTGTCGAGCTGCAGAGTGCTCCGCCGGCAAAGCTGCCGCTTACCCTGTTGCTGGCGTTGCCACGCCCGAAGATGTTACGCCGGGTGTTTCAGACCGTTGCGACCATGGGCGTGCCGAAAGTCATTCTGCTGAACAGCTACAGGGTGGAAAAAAGCTTCTGGCAGACGCCGTTTCTCGAGCCCGAAGCCATCCGCGAGCAGCTGATTCTGGGCCTGGAGCAGGCGCGCGATTCGGTGCTGCCTGAAATCGTGATCGAAAAGCGCTTCAAGCCGTTCGTTGAAGATCGCTTGCCGCAGATCGCGCTCGACACACTGGCCCTGGTTGGCCATCCCGGTGATTTCCCGGCCTGCCCACGTGCGGTCACCCAACCGATCACGCTGGCCATCGGCCCTGAAGGTGGCTGGATACCCTACGAAATCGATCTGTTGCGCCAGTCAGGTTTGCAGCCCGTGCAACTGGGCGAACGCATCCTGCGCGTCGAAACCGCTGTAACGGCCCTTCTCGCTCGCTTGTTCTAAGCTGTCAGTGTCGACTCAATCGCTTCAGTTAACCGATAACTGGCCGATGCAGTCGGATACTTAGGACAAAAGACGTCAAGGAGTGATCATGTCTCGTGGGTTATCCAAAAGCCTCGCCAATGCGAGTGTCAGCCTGAAATTGGCGATCGGCTTTGGTCTGGTGCTGTTGATGACGCTGATGATTTCAGCCACCGGCTGGTTCAGCAATCAGGCGCTGATCGATCGTGGGGACCGTGTCACTGCGATTGCAGAGGTCAATGAGCTGACCCTTCAGTTGCGCATCAACCGTATGAGCTACGAGGTGCTGTACAACGCAGAGACTGCAGCGAAGGTCAGAAGTACACTCGATGAGCTCGACGCTGCACTGCAAACCGCCAGAAACCTGCTGCGATCCCCCGAGAACCTGCAGTTGCTGGATGTCCAGATTCAGGCAACGCGGGACTATCGGCAGTCGTTCGAGGACATGAGCAAGGCGATCGAAACCCGCGAAGCGAGCCGCAGCCAGATGGGCGAAAACGCCGACAAGGCAGTGGATCAGGCCAACAGGATCGAAGCCGAACTGCTCAAGGAAGATAACATCCTGGCCTTCAATGGCATCGTCGGCGTCAGCAAGCTGATTCAGCAGGCGCGCTTTCAGGTACGTGGTTACACCTACAGCGGCCGTCCCGATTTCGAAAAGGACGCCAATAAAGCCATCGATGACGCTGTGACCGGGATCAACACGCTGGCTGGCGACATTTCTTCCACTTATTCGCCCATGCTGCAACAGGCCATCGCCGGGCTGAATGGCTACCGCGCGGCTGTGGGCAAATACCGCGATGCCCAGGCCGCCTCCAAGGCCGCACTGGATAAAATGACCACGCTGGGCGTCAGCATGCTCGCCACCAGCAACGACCTGATTGCCAGACAGAACAAGAGCCGCGACGCAGACAGCGCCAAGTCGGTCACGATGATCGCCGCTGCTACTGCGCTGGCGCTGGTGTTGAGCATTCTCGCGGCGTGGGTCATCACTCGCCAGATCACCACCCCGCTGCAGGAGACTCTCGAAGTAGTGGAGCGGGTCGCCTCGGGCGACCTGAGCCGCAACCTCAAGGTCGATCGCAAGGACGAACTGGGCAAGCTGCAGGCCACGATTCAGCGCATGACGGTCAGTCTGCGCGAACTGGTCGGCGGGATTCGTGATGGCGTCACCCAGATTGCCAGCGCTGCGGAAGAGCTGTCGGCGGTTACCGAGCAGACCAGTGCCGGGGTCAACAGTCAGAAGGTCGAGACTGATCAGGTGGCCACCGCCATGCATGAAATGACGGCAACCGTTCAGGAGGTCGCGCGCAACGCCGAGGAAGCCTCGGAAGCAGCAGTGGCGGCAGACCGTCAGGCCCGTGATGGCGAACGGGTGGTCAACGAGGCCATTGCGCAAATCGAACGTCTCGCCTCTGCGGTGGGCAACTCCAGCGAAGCAATGGGCGCGTTGAAACAGGAAAGCGACAAGATTGGCAGCGTGCTGGACGTCATCAAATCGGTCGCCGAACAGACCAACCTGCTGGCGTTGAACGCCGCTATCGAGGCAGCACGCGCCGGTGAGGCCGGTCGGGGCTTTGCGGTGGTTGCCGATGAAGTGCGCAGCCTGGCGCAACGCACGCAAAAATCCACTGAAGAAATCGAAGCGCTTATTGCCCGCCTGCAAAGCGGCACACAACAGGCAACCACCGTCATGGACAGCAGCCGCGAGCTGAGCACCAGCAGCGTGGAACTGACCCGCAGGGCCGGCGGATCGCTGGCGAACATCACCAAAACCGTCTCGTCGATCCAGGCCATGAACCAGCAGATTGCGGCTGCCGCCGAAGAACAGAGCGCGACCGCCGAAGAGATCAACCGCAGCATCATCAATGTCCGTGACGTGTCCGAACAGACCTCTGCAGCCAGTGAAGAAACCGCGGCGTCCAGTGTAGAACTGGCGAGACTGGGCAATCACCTTCAGGTGCTGGTGAGCCGTTTCACCGTCTGACCTGTCAGGACACAGCCCGCGTCAGCACTCGGCGCGGGCCATTTTTCCCGACAAAATGTGACACCTTTCACCCCTCCTCCCTGCTCGGAAATCTCCTACGACCTTCTCAGGTCACGCAATGAATCGCCACGCCGATGCGCTCACAACGCATGTCCCGACGGGTTCGGAACGTGCTTTTGTTCGCTCATTGCAGGAGATTCCAATGTTCCGACTGATCAATCAAGCGCTCGGCAACATG
This sequence comes from Pseudomonas sp. MEJ108, assembly GCF_030208985.1. NCBI lineage: Bacteria > Pseudomonadati > Pseudomonadota > Gammaproteobacteria > Pseudomonadales > Pseudomonadaceae > Pseudomonas > Pseudomonas sp. MEJ108. Next base: position 2,021 of record NZ_JARVSW010000060.1, on the reverse strand, counting down.
AACGTCAGATTCAAACTGTCCCTGGGTTTCGGCCTGGTGCTGTTATTGACGCTGATCATCACACTGACGGGCTGGCATGGCCTGTACACCATGATCGACCGCTCGGAGTCGCTCTCGGACATCGCCCAGCTCAACGGTCTGACCAAAGATCTGCGCGCCGAGCGAATCACTGACCGCGTCCAGAAAACCCCGGAGAGCACGGCGCTGGTTACAGAAAAGCTCAATGAAATGAAAGCCCAGCTCACCCTGCTGCACAAGCAGAGTGACGAGGAGGCAACCATCAAGCTGCTCAACGGGCAGTTCGAGACGCTGAACAGGATCGAAAAGACCTTCGCGGACGTTCGCGACAACCGACAGACCCGCAACCAGATACGCACGCGCCTGGAGCAGACCTCGGAACAGGCCTTGCAGGCCATCGCGCAGGTTGAGGTAGAAGTGCTCAAAAGCGTCAGCCAGGAACAGGACAGCAGCGAGCGGATGGAGGAATTCACCAATATTTCCCAACTGAGGCAGCAGGTCCAGACCGCTCGTTATCAAGTGCAGACGTATACCTTCACCACCCGCGACGCGGATGAAAGCGCAGCCATTGCGGCCATCGACGAAGCGCTCAAGGAAATCGGGCAGATCGCTCAGGATCAGGGCAACGAAAGCCTTCAGGGCCTGACACCGGCGACCGCAGCCCTGCAGAGTTATCGCGAACGGCTTGGCGAGTTCAAGCAGATACAGACCAAGGCCGAAGCGGATCAGGAAATCATGGAAGGCCTTGGCGAAACGCTGCTGGACTCCGTCGGCGCGCTGAATCGCCTGCAGACTGCACAGCGCGACAGCGAGGCGGCTAATTCCAGCGCCATGCTGAGCAGTGTTGCAGGTCTGGCACTGCTGATCGGATTGCTTGCCGCCTGGATCATGACCCGACAGATCACCGTGCCGTTGCAGCAGACACTCAGTGCCGCAGCGCGCATCGCTCAGGGCGATCTGAGCCGGGACATATCGGTCACACGCCGTGACGAAATGGGTCAGTTACAAGGCAGCATGCAGACCATGACCGTCAGCCTGCGCGAACTGGTTGGCGGCATCAGCGAGGGCGTGTCGCAGATCGCCAGCGCGGCCGAACAGCTATCCGCGGTGACCAAACAGACCTGCATCGGAGTCACCAGCCAAAAAGACGAAACCGACCAGGTGGCCACGGCCATGAATGAAATGGCCGCGACCGTGCAGGAAGTCGCGCGCAATGCGCAAGAAGCTTCGCAGGCAGCCGCTCAGGCGGATCAACAGGCGCGCAGCGGCGATGAAGTGGTCGGGCAGGCGATCACGCAGATCGAGCAACTGGCTCGCGAAGTGCTGAACTCCACGCAGTCGATGAGCACGCTCAAGCAGGAGAGTAACAAGATCGTCGGCGTTCTTGACGTGATCAAGTCTGTTTCACAGCAGACCAATCTGCTGGCTCTCAATGCGGCGATTGAAGCAGCCCGCGCGGGAGAGGCCGGGCGCGGCTTCGCGGTGGTTGCCGATGAAGTGCGTGGTCTGGCGCAGCGCACGCAAAAATCCACCGAGGAAATCGAAGAGCTGATCGCCGCCCTGCAAACCGGCACACAACAGGTCGCAACCACTCTGGACAGCAGCCGCACCCTGACTGACAACACGGTTGAACTGAGCCGTCGTGCCGGTGGCGCACTGGAGCAGATCACCCGCACCGTGGCGACGATCCAGCACATGAACGAACAGATCGCTACCGCCAGCGAGGAACAGAGCGTGGTCGCCGAACAGATCAACCGTAACGTCATCAGCGTACGCGACATCTCCGAACAAACCGCCGCAGCCAGCGAACAAACCGCTGCCTCCAGCGTCGAACTCGCCAGACTGGGAACCCACCTGCAGACACTGGTGGGGAAATTCAGGGTGGGTTGATAGATCTGCGACGCAAGGATTCCGACGCTGGAGCGCTTGGCGTTATACACCAGCCTGCTTTTGATTCTGCCCAACGGGCGTAGGAGCGGACTTGTCCGCGAAGGGGCCGCCAA
>NZ_JARVSW010000031.1:0-11972 GCF_030208985.1 Pseudomonas sp. MEJ108 | reverse complement strand
CAAAAACGGCCTCCTGCCCGAGGGGTAGGAGCGAACTTGTTCGCGAAGACGGTCGTTCAGGCGATGCATTGTCGGGAAGCTTGACGGCCCCTTTGCGTCCTCTATTTCGCAGGCTTGAGCAGCAGGCTCGCGAACGGGTCGGCTAATCCGCTAGCATGACGCTTCGCCTTGCAACGCTTTCCGGACGCCCCTCATGCCTGCCGCACACTCCGCCGACACTCAACGCCTCACGCTGGCCAACGGCCTGAATGTGCTGCTGTGTCACGAGCCACGGCTCAAGCGCTGTGCGGCCTCGTTGCGCGTGGCAGCCGGCAGTCACGATGCGCCACAGGCGTGGCCAGGGCTGGCGCATTTTCTGGAGCACCTGTTTTTTCTCGGCACCGAACGCTTCCCGGCCGGGGACAACCTGATGACCTTCGTGCAGCGTCATGGCGGGCAGGTCAATGCCAGCACCCGCGAGCGCACCACCGACTTCTTCTTCGAACTGCCGCAGGCGGCCTTCGCCCAAGGGCTGCAGCGACTGTGCGACATGCTTGCCCGGCCGCGCATGGACATCGCAGATCAATTGCGCGAACGCGAAGTGCTGCACGCCGAGTTCATCGCCTGGCTCGGCGATAGCGCATCCCGCGATCAGGCGCGCCTGCTGACAGCGATCACGCCTCAGCATCCGCTGCGTGGCTTTCACGCTGGCAATCGCTACAGCCTGTCAGTGCCTAACCCGGCGTTTCAGCAGGCATTGCATGACTTTTATCGAGGCTTCTATCAGGCCGGGCAGATGACCCTGTGCCTGACTGGCCCGCTGCCGATGGCTGAATTGCAGGCGCTGGCGATAAACCACGGCGCGGTTTTCGCCACTGGGATAAAGGTCACACAGCGCCCGCCTCCAGCATTGATGACCAGCCCTCGACAGGCTGGCGAGCAAAACCATCTGCTGTTTGCCTTCGAGAACTTGCCGGACAAGGCTGACGAAGCGGTGGCCTTCTTCTGTCACTGGCTGAACGCAGCGCAGCCTGGCGGACTGGTCGCCGAGTTGGTGCGCAGGGGGCTTGGCACTTCACTGAACGCCGCGCCGCTATACCAGTTCGGCGGGCAGCTTTTGCTGGATATCGAGTGTAAAGGCGACCCGGCGAACGCGACCGCTATCAGCAGCCTGCTTTTCAGCTGGCTCGGTTTCTTCAAGGCTCACTGGCCGACGCGAATCGAGGAATACCACCGTCTCGAACAACGCCGTCTGCAGATGTGCGGAGCATTGGCTCTGGCCAACCATCACTGTCGCGAAACGCCCGCGCAGTTGAGCGAGCAAGGCCAAAAAGCCTTAAGCGCATTTCTCGCAAAACTCACGGCTGACGTGGATAACCTCGATCCAGAGCCGGTCGACTGGCGCCTGCCCGCCCCGAACCCGTTTCTTGGTACGGCAGTGGACGACCCCGCTGAAGCCGCGCTGTACCTGCGCTGGCAACTGCCGTCCCCACAGCCCGCCTTTTGGCGGATGCTCGACGCCGCGCTCAAGCCACTGGCCGAAGACGCACGTCAGGCCGGGGTAACACTGACCTTCACCGCGTACGGCCCCTACTGGCAGCTGCAGTTGAACGGCTTGCGCGAACCGATGCCAGCGGTTCTGCAACAAAGCCTCCTGCGCTTGCAGCACCCCGATGCCCGCGCGCAGGAACACGACGAGCCGGTGTTGATCCCGATCCGTCAGTTGCTCAAGCAGCTTGCCGATCACTACCTGCGCAGTGACCCGGAGGTGACCATAAGCGACCTGCCAGGCGTATGGTCGGCTTCGCGCTGGATCAGTTTCACCAGCGGTTTCGACACGGCCAGCCAGTCGATGTTGGACGCGGTGTTGAATGCAGCACCCGGCGTTCGGCAAACTTCCCCGGCCGATCTGCCAACCATTCGCGCTGGCAAGCACTGGGCAGCGCAAGCATCGTCTTCCTCGGAAGACGCCGTGCTGGTGTTCTGCCCGGCGCCCACGACTTCCATCGAAGATGAAGCCGCCTGGCGTTTGCTCGCGCACCTGGCCCAGCCGCCGTTCTATCAGCGGCTGCGGGTCGAGCTGCAATTGGGTTACGCGGTGTTCAGTGGCCTCAGGCAGATCGACGGAAAGACCGGCTTGCTGTTCGGTGTGCAATCGCCCACCTGCAATGCCCAGCAACTGTTTGAGCACATCGCGGCCTTTATCGGCAGATTGCCGCAGTTAGTCCGCGACGCAGATTTGCCTGAACAGACAAACGCCCTTGCAGCGCAGTTCGAGCCGTCGAACCTGCCGGAGCAACAGCGTGCCGACCTGCAGTGGCAGGCACACCTTGCCGGGCATCAGAGCGACCATGCGCCCACCTTGCAGCGGGCGCTGTCAAATCTGGAAACACACTCGTTGCTGGCCTCTGCGGATCAATTGATCAAGGCCACAGGTGGCTGGCTGATCGTGGCCAATCGCCCTGCCAGCGCGGCCGTTCCGCAATCCTTACCTGAACAGTAACGGTCTTTCATGCAGATTCTAGCCCTGCTGAATTGTGAAAATGAGTAACATAGCTCCCTAAGCATCTGAACGTATGCCTCCAGCGATGCACTAAGATGTAGTCACCCACCGCTGCACTTATCCGAGGAGATTTTTATGTCGTGGACTAAACCTGCTTACACTGATCTGCGTATCGGTTTTGAAGTCACCATGTACTTCGCAAGCCGTTGATTTCAGTGCGCTGTGAAGCCTCGGTTCGCCGGGGCTTTTTTTATGGTTGTGGCTGTTTTTTATTTCAGAGCGTGTCCCAGGAGCTGTCATGTACATCCAGATTCTAGGTTCTGCTGCTGGCGGTGGATTCCCCCAGTGGAACTGCAACTGCGTCAATTGCGCGGGCTTTCGCGACGGCAGCCTGCGTGCCCACGCGCGCACCCAGTCGTCCATTGCGCTGTCCGACGACGGTATCAACTGGGTGCTGTGCAACGCCTCACCGGACATTCGCGCGCAATTGCAGGGTTTTGCGCCGATGCAGCCCGGGCGCGCATTGCGCGACACCGGCATCAGCGCGATCGTGTTGATGGACAGCCAGATCGACCACACCACCGGCCTGCTCAGCCTGCGTGAAGGCTGCCCGCACCAGGTGTGGTGTACCGATATGGTCCATGAGGACCTGAGCACCGGCTTCCCGCTGTTCGAAATGCTCAAGCACTGGAACGGCGGCCTGAGCTGGAACCGCATCGAGTTGCAGGGCAGCTTCGTGATTCCGGCCTGCCCGAACCTGCGCTTCACGCCCTTCCCGCTGCGCAGCGCCGCGCCGCCCTACTCGCCACACCGTTTCGATCCGCACCCGGGCGACAACATCGGCCTGCTGGTCGAAGACACCCGCACCGGCGGCAAGCTGTTCTATGCCCCGGGCCTGGGCAAGGTCGATGAAGCACTGGCCGAGAAGATGCGTGACGCCGACTGCCTGCTGGTCGACGGCACAATGTGGGACGACGACGAAATGCAGCGCCGTGGCGTGGGCACGCGCACCGGCCGGGAAATGGGCCATCTGGCACAGAATGGTCCCGGCGGCATGCTCGAAGTCCTCGAAGGCTTCCCCGAGCAGCGCAAAGTGCTTATCCACATCAACAACACCAACCCGATTCTCGACGAAGACTCCCCGGAACGTGCGGAGCTGCTTCGTCGCAACGTCGAAGTGGCCTTCGATGGCATGAGCATCGAGCTTTAGGAGCTGACATGAGCGAAGCGACTGCGCTGTCCCCCGCCGAATTCGAACAGGCCTTGCGCGCCAAGGGCGCCTATTACCACATCTATCACCCGTTCCATGTGGCGATGTACGAGGGCCGAGCGACCCGCGAGCAGATTCAGGGCTGGGTCGCCAACCGTTTCTACTATCAGGTGAACATTCCGCTCAAGGACGCGGCGATTCTGGCCAACTGCCCGGATCGCGAGATCCGTCGCGAGTGGATTCAGCGCCTGCTCGATCATGACGGTGCGCCCGGCGAAGACGGCGGCATCGAAGCCTGGCTGCGCCTCGGCCAGGCCGTGGGACTGGACCCGGACCAGCTGCGCTCGCAGGAACTGGTGCTGCCAGGCGTGCGCTTTGCCGTCGACGCCTACGTGAACTTCGCCCGCCGCGCCATCTGGCAGGAAGCCGCCAGCAGCTCGCTGACCGAACTGTTCGCCCCGCAGATCCACCAGTCGCGTCTGGACAGCTGGCCGCAGCACTACCCATGGATCGACCCGGCAGGCTATGAGTATTTCCGCACTCGCCTGGGTCAGGCCCGACGCGATGTAGAGCACGGCCTCGCCATCACGTTACAGCACTACACTACGTACGAAGGTCAGCAGCGTATGCTGGAAATCCTGCAGTTCAAACTCGATATCCTGTGGAGCATGCTCGATGCGATGTCCATGGCCTACGAGTTGAACCGCCCGCCGTATCACAGCGTCACAGACCAAAGGGTCTGGCATAAGGGGATTACCCTATGAAGCACGATCCGCAGTTCCGAGCGTTGACACCCAAATGGCATCAAGGCTATCGCTTTCAGTACGAGCCTGCGCAAAAGGCGCATGTGGTGCTTTACCCTGAAGGCATGATCAAACTCAATGAAAGCGCGGCCCTGATTGGCGGGCTGATCGATGGCAAGCGCAGCATCGCCGCCATCATTGATGAGCTTCATCAGCAGTTCCCCAATGTTCCCGAACTGGGCATGGACGTCGACGAGTTCATGGAAGGCGCCAAAAAGAAAAACTGGATCGATCTTGTCTGACATAGCACCCGTCACCAACACCCCGTACATACCGCCCACACCCGAGGTCGGGCTGCCGCTGTGGCTGCTCGCCGAGCTGACCTATCGCTGCCCGTTGCAATGCCCGTATTGCTCCAACCCCCTGGATTTCGCCAAACAGGGCCAGGAGCTGAGCACCGAGCAGTGGTTCAAGGTCATGCAGGAAGCGCGGGAAATGGGTGCGGCGCAGATCGGTTTTTCCGGCGGCGAGCCGCTGGTGCGCCAGGACCTCGCCGAACTGATCGCCGAGGCACGGCGTCTGGGCTTCTACACCAACCTGATCACCTCGGGCATCGGCCTTACCGAAGAGAAGATCATCGCCTTCAAGGAAGCAGGCCTGGACCATATCCAGATCAGCTTTCAGGCCAGCGACGAGCAGGTCAACAACATGCTCGCCGGCTCGAAAAAAGCCTTCGCGCAGAAGCTGGAAATGGCCCGCGCGGTGAAAAGGCATGGCTACCCAATGGTGCTGAACTTCGTGACCCACCGTCACAACATCGACCGTATCGACAAGATCATCGAGCTGTGTCTCGCGCTGGAAGCGGACTTCGTCGAACTGGCGACCTGTCAGTTCTATGGCTGGGCGCATCTGAATCGCGTCGGTCTGCTGCCGACCAAAGATCAACTGGTCCGCGCCGAAGCCGTCACCAACGAATATCGCGCCCGGCTGGAGGCAGAGAATCATCCATGCAAACTGATCTTCGTCACCCCTGATTATTACGAAGAGCGTCCCAAAGCGTGCATGAACGGCTGGGGCAATATCTTCCTGACCGTGACACCGGATGGCACGGCGCTGCCCTGCCACGGCGCGCGGCAGATGCCCATTCAGTTCCCCAACGTGCGCGATCACAGCATGCAGCACATCTGGTACGACTCGTTCGGCTTCAATCGCTTCCGCGGTTACGACTGGATGCCCGAGCCGTGCCGTTCGTGTGACGAGAAGGAAAAGGACTTCGGCGGCTGTCGCTGCCAGGCCTTCATGCTGACTGGCGACGCCGCCAATGCCGACCCGGTGTGCAGCAAATCCTATCACCACGGGATTATCACTCAGGCTCGTGACGAGTCCGAAACCGCTACTCAAACCATTGAAGAGCTGGCCTTTCGCAATGACCGAAACTCACGACTCATCGCAAAATCCTCCTGAACGCCTGAGCGCCGCCCAAGCGGTCGCTGCCGGCGTCGACTTCGCCGAACTGGATGTCAGCTCGGCGGGCCTGTTCTGGAACGAATACCGCCCCGAAGACGGCGCGAGCCGCATCTGGCACTGGTACGCCAACAGCAAGCGCTGCCTGACGCCACAAGGTTTCAGCGTACGCAGCCGGGTGTATGAATACGGTGGGGGTTCGTTCTGCCTCGCCGACGACGCCGTAGTCTTCGTCAACGAGCGCGACCAGCAATTGTATCGACAGGCCCTGGACGCCAGCGAGCCGGTGGCGCTGACCGAGGGCGACAAGCGCTACGGCGGCGTGTTCTTCAGCGGCGGCCGGATTCTGGCCGTTGAAGAGGACCGCAACACGCATCGACTGGTGGCTATCGAGCTGGCTGACGGCAAGCGCCAGATGCTGGCCGAAGGCGCTGATTTCTACTCATCGCCGATTGTCAGTGCCGACGGCAGACGCCTGGCCTGGATCGAATGGCAGCGCCCGCATCAGCCGTGGACCAGCACCCGTTTGATGTGTGCGACGAAACAGGACGACGGCAGTTGGACCGCTGCGCAGTGCATCGCAGGTGACGGTGCGCAAGAGTCTCTGCAACAGCCGCGCTTCGATGCCCACGGGCGTCTGTATTGCCTGACTGATCGCGCGGGTTTCTGGCAGCCGTGGGGCGAATCGCCTTCCGGGTTTGCGCCGCTTCCCGCCCGTCCGGCGGATCATGCTTCCGCGCCGTGGCAAATGGGCAGTTGCACCTGGCTGCCGATCAACGATGGTTACCTGGCGAGCTGGTTTGCAGACGGTTCAAGTGTTCTTGGGCTGTGTCAGGCCAGCGGCAGCGTCGAGGATTTCAGCGCGGGTTACAGCCGCTTTCGCAGCCTCGCCATTGACGAAGAGTTCGTCTATTGCATCGCCGCCTCGGCCATCAGCACCTCAGCGGTACTGGCCATTTCTCGCCACGACGCCAGTGTTCAGGTGCTTGCCGGAGGCGGGTCGCCGCTGCCGGCCGATCAGATCAGCCGTCCTCAGACGTTGCGTTACCCCAGTGGCGGGGCCGAGGCTCATGGCTACTTCTATCCGGCCATGACCGGCGCAGAAAAACCGCCGCTGGTGGTGTTCATCCATGGCGGCCCGACCTCTGCGTGCTACCCGGTGCTGGACCCGCGCATTCAGTATTGGACGCACCGCGGCTTCGCCGTCGCAGACCTCAATTATCGCGGCAGCAGCGGCTACGGCCGCGTGTACCGGCAAGGCCTGCACCTCACCTGGGGCGTGGCGGACGTCGAAGATGCCTGTGCAGTGGTCAACCATCTGGCCGAGCGCGGCCTGATCGACGAACGACAGGCTTTCATTCGCGGCGGCAGTGCCGGTGGCTACACCACGCTCTGCGCGTTGGCCTTCCGCGACGTATTCCGCGCAGGCGCCAGCCTTTACGGCGTCAGCGACCCGGTAGCACTGGCCAGGGCGACGCATAAATTCGAGGGTGATTATCTGGACTGGCTGATCGGCGATCCCGACAAGGACATCGAGCGCTATCAGGCTCGTACGCCCCTGCTGCACGCCGACAGCATCAAAGTGCCGGTGATTTTCTTTCAGGGCGAACTGGATGCCGTGGTGGTTCCGGAACAGACCCGGTCCATGCTCAAGGCCTTGCAGGACAACGGTATCAAGACCGAAGCGCACTTCTATGCGGACGAGCATCATGGGTTCCGCAAGGCAAATAACCTGGCAGATGCGCTGGAAAAGGAATGGCGTTTCTATCGGGATGTGCTGGATGCCTGATCAGGCCGTGTGATCGTTCCCACGTCAGGGAACGATCAGCGTGTGCAGCGAGGTGTTACTTACGCGAAACGATGATGTAGATCGCGTGGATGATGCCGGGGATGTAACCCAGCAGGGTCAGCAGGATATTCAACCAAAAAGCGCCAGCAAAGCCTACTTGCATGAACACGCCTACCGGAGGCAGCAGAATGGCGAAAATGATACGAATGATGTCCATGAAAAGCTCCTGATTGATTGGCTCTGATTGGCCATACAGCTAATCGACCCTGCCCGGCGGCGAGGGTTCAACCGGCTCTGGCACCGCGCCATTATTCTTTCTCGGGAGAGGATCAGGACAAGCATTGCACTGCGGGCACAACATCGTGTGCTGCGAGCAGAAAGAACATCGAATCGTTAAAACGCAAACAAAGAAAACCCCGCCGAAGCGGGGCTTTCCAGACTGTTTCCCTGATTTCCCTTTCACCCCGCCATCCTGGCAGGCTTCCCTACGTGTCCCTGTTATGTCTTGTTGCGCGTCCTGCGCTACGTCCATGAACAAAGATTAACTTTGGATCCCTTTCTTGGGAAGAGGCCAATTGGCGTCACGTAGTGTAAGCAAATGCTTACAAGACTTTTCCAGGTCAGAATTGTGACGCCTTCAACAGGTACAGCGACTCGCTGCCCGCGCGTACCGAGGCATCCAGCGAGTGAATACGCGGCAGCAGACGTGCGAAGTAGAAGCGTGCGGTCCCCAGCTTGCTTGCGTAGAACTCCTCCTGCTGCTCCTTGCCGAGTGCTGCCTTGGCCATCATGGCCCACATGTAGGCATACGCGGTGTAACCGAACAGATGCAGATATTCCACAGAGGCCGCACCGATTTCATTGGGGTTGTTGCGCGAGCGATCCAGCACCCAGCCGGTCAGCTCATCGAGCATATTCAAGGCTTTGCTCAGCGGCTGAGTGAACTCGCTGAGCGCGTTGTCCGAGCCGGTGATGAACTGGCGGACTTCATCGGAGAACAGCTGATAGAACGCGCCATTCGAGCCGACGATCTTGCGCCCGACCAGGTCCAGCGCCTGAATGCCGTTGGTGCCCTCGTAGATCTGCGTGATACGCACGTCACGCACCAGTTGTTCCTGGCCCCACTCGCGGATGTAACCATGGCCGCCGAATACCTGCTGGCCATGCACGGTGGTTTCCAGACCGATATCACTCAGGAACGCCTTGGAGACCGGTGTCAGCAGTGCTACCAGATCATCGGCACGCTTGCGCGCGGTATCGTCTTCGCTGAACTTGGCAATATCCAGTTGCAGGGCGACGTAGCTGGAAAACGCCCGACCGCCTTCGTTGAAGGCTTTCATGGTCAACAGCATGCGACGCACGTCAGGATGGACGATGATCGGGTCAGCGGCCTTGTCCTTGTTCTGCGCACCGGTCGGGGCACGGCTCTGCAGACGGTCCTGCGCATACTCGACGGCGGCCTGATAAGAGCGCACGCCAGACGCCAGGCCCTGGATACCGACGCCGAGGCGCTCGTAGTTCATCATCGTAAACATCGCCGCCAGCCCTTTGTTAGGCTCGCCGATCAGGTAACCGGTGGCGGCGTCGAAGTTCATCACGCACGTCGCAGACGCCTGGATGCCCATCTTGTGCTCGATCGAGCCACAACTGACGGTGTTGCGCTCGCCGAGGCTGCCGTCGTCACCAACCATGAACTTGGGCACCAGAAACAGCGAGATGCCCTTCGGGCCAGGCGGAGCATCCGGCAACTTGGCCAGTACCAGATGGATGATGTTTTCGGTCAGGTCGTGTTCGCCACCGGTAATGAAAATCTTGCTGCCGGTGATCTGGTAGGCACCGTCCGCCTGGGGTTCGGCGCGCGTGCGAATAATGCCCAGGTCAGTACCGGCGTGGGCCTCGGTCAGGCACATCGACCCGGCCCAGACGCCCGAATACATGTTGGGCAGAAATTTGTTCTTGAGCTCCTCGGTCGCGTGGGTGTCTATCGACACGCAGGCGCCGGAGGTGAGCATCGCGTACAGACCGAACGCCAGGCTGGCAGAGTTGAGCATCTCTTCGACCTGAGCCGACACCACCTTGGGCATGCCCATGCCGCCAAACTCGGGGTTACCGCCTACACCGACCCAGCCGCCTTCGGCGTAGATCTTATAGGCCTCGGGAAAACCGGCAGGCGTGGTGACGACGGTGTCCTTCCAGTGGCAGCCCTCCTCGTCACCGTTGCGGCTCAGCGGCGCAATGGTCTTGCTGGTCACTTTACCGGCTTCTTCGAGAATGGCTTCGACCGTTTCGACGTCGACTGTTTCGGCCAGCTCGGGCAGTTGAGCCCAGAGCTTTGAAACCTCGAAGACTTCATTGAGGACGAAGCGCATATCGCGCAGTGGCGCTTTATAGTCAGCCATGGCAAACCTCGTGAACACGGATCGAAATGCTTTGGGAAGCCGATCGATGCATCCAGCGACGCAGATCAGCAGTCGAGTTCCACGAGTCTAACCGAACAACATTTCAGAGACATAGGGTCGTGTCATGACTGAATAGTCATAACAGGTCACGGGAAGTGCCAGGGTTTGCTCAGGTTGCCGCTTCAGTGGTGCGCACAGCGCCGCGTCGGTTCAACTGCCCGTAAGCCACCACACAATTGCGCCCGGCGCCCTTGGCTGCATACAGCGCCTGGTCGGCGCTTTTGAGCACTTCTTCGGGCGTGCGATGCTCCGGCTGGCGTTCGGCAACGCCGATACTCACCGTCACCGACACGCTGCCAGCCTGCGCGCCGCTTCGACGCTGTCGGCCTTGCTGGTCGTCCTGAGGGCGATTGTCCTTGTTGCGCAGCTGAATTTCGTAACTGGCGATGGTCTCGCGGATGGCTTCCAGGTGCGGCATGCACTCATTGATGCTCTTGGCGGCGAACACAATGGCGAATTCCTCACCGCCATAGCGATAGGCCTTGCCGCCACCATTGGTGATTTTCGACAGCTTGCTGGCCACCAGACGCAGCACCTGATCGCCCACATCGTGGCCGTGGGTGTCATTGAATTTCTTGAAGTGATCCACGTCGCTCATCGCCAGCACATAGTTGCGACCCAGACGCTGCATGCGCTCATTGAGCGCCCGACGCCCAGGCAGCCCGGTAAGCTCGTCGCGGAAGGCCATCTGATAGGCCTCGTGAGCGACGGCAGCGGCAATCATCAGCATCACCTGGCTGCAAAGGATGTTCAGTGTGAACGGCAGGATGAAGGTTTTGGGCAATGCCCAGAGCAAACCCAGCAGGCCGACGATCTGCGCCGCATGCAGCGGTCGCGGCTTTTCCAGGTATTGCCAGATCAGCACCCCGAACGACACCAGAAACATCGCATAGGACAACTGAATCAGGCTCATCCATGCGCCATGCAGGACAGGCCAGCGAATGTCCGCCAGCCAGACTTGCAGCTCGACCGGATAACTTTGCTCAAGCCCCACCGCCACGCCGCCCAGCGCCACCAGCACCGCGAGCCGCGCAACCATGTCCTGGAACAGATGCGTTCGTTCCTCCCATGCCGCATATAACCCGAACAGCAGCGGCAGCAGCAGGCAGACCAGGTGAAAGATCACCGCCGCATCCTCGCGAACCTTGCCGTTGTCACGGTAGTAGTCGGTCTGGGTGTCGAGCAGGTAGTAGGCGATATACACCGTGAGCATCAGAAACAGCTCGCGCTGACGTCGATAAACACAGCAGTACGCACCGCCCAACAGAAGAACCAGAGTAGGAAGCACGTTGAACAGCGAGGTGAAGAAGACGTTCAGGTCCTTTACGTACGCAGCCGCCAGCCCCGCCACCAGCAAACCCAGTGAAGGCAGAAAATGACTCAAGCGTGCAGCTGATGGACGCAACAAAAGGGGTTATCTCCTACCCGGCATCTGGATGACTGGCTGGCCTAATGGCATTGTGCCCTTCGTCAGCGAACAATGCATCGGCAGGATCAATAAACAACTTAATTTCTGTAACGGCAGGAAGTGGGAAATGTTTATTGCGGGCGTCTAGTGCCCATGCGCCGCGTTGGCATGCATTAGGTGACGCTTCGCGTCGTGCTGCAGCGCAACGTCATGCTTTGCCTGTCATCACTGCACATAAAAGCGCTTTTTTATCGCGATGTTACTGACGACGCAAATTGCGACGTAAGTGACGGCTGAGTCCTGGCGCTGATACGGGGGTAACTCGGCAAGGATGCCGAGTTACCCGCATCCGGGCCATGGATGGCCCGTTGCGGCGACCCCCGGATCAGTGACAGGGCGAAGGAACCCGACGAAGTC
>NZ_JARVSW010000067.1:0-13637 GCF_030208985.1 Pseudomonas sp. MEJ108 | reverse complement strand
GACACTCTCTGCGCCGAGCCCGGAAATGGGGCTTCTGCCCGGAGGGCGTGGGAGCGAGCTTGCTCGCGAACTGTCGGGAACCGACAGTGAAACCGTCAAGTGCGGTACATCAGGCACGACCGAGGTCGCTGGTTTTGCTGCCGGTCCCCGGCAGTTCGCGAACAAGTTCGCTCCTACGCCCTGCGGGCAGAATCAAGAGCGGACTTGCGACCAACATCTTCGCGAACAAGTTGGCTCCCACGCCCGGAGGGCAGAATCAGGAGCGGACTTGTGTATCGCGCGCAATCAGGTCTTCACGCCGCCGGAGCACGCCTTGGATCAGGCTGTTTCCAGGCGTCTGCCGCGCTTTCCTCGATGGCTTGCTGGATCGCACGCTTGCGGTTGTTTTCCGCGCGGCGGGTGAAGAACCAGACCAGAAAGGTCGCCAGTGACACGGCCAGCAGGATCAGGCTCGCCACGGCGTTGATTTCAGGCTTCACACCCAGACGCACGGCTGAGAACACTTCCATTGGCAAGGTGGTCGAGCCGGGCCCGGAAACGAAGCTGGCGAGTACCAGGTCGTCCAGCGACAGAGCGAAGGACATCATGCCCCCGGCTGCCAGCGACGGTGCGATCATCGGGATAGTGATCAGCAAGAACACCTTCCACGGACGGGCGCCCAGGTCCATTGCGGCTTCTTCGATCGACAGGTCCAGCTCACGCAGGCGCGCCGACACCACCACCGCCACGTAGGCCGCACAGAACGTCGTGTGCGCGATCCAGATAGTCATGATGCCGCGTTCCTGCGGCCAGCCGATCATCTGCGCCATGGCCACGAACAGCAGCAACAGCGACAGACCGGTGATCACTTCCGGCATTACCAAGGGAGCTGTGACCAGCCCGCCAAAGAACGTGCGGCCCTTGAAGCGGCTGATGCGGGTCAGCACAAACGCTGCCATGGTCCCCAGCGCCACCGCAGCAACGGCGGTGTAGCAGGCGATTTCCAGCGAGCGCATCACTGAGCCCATCAGTTGCGAGTTGTCCAGCAGGCCGACGTACCACTTCACCGACCAGCCGCCCCAGACCGTCACCAGTTGCGAGGCGTTGAACGAGTAGATGACCAGAATCACCATCGGCGCATAGATGAACAGCAAACCCAGCACCAGCATCAGGTTCGAGAATCGAAAGCGGTTCATGCCTTGCCCTCCAGTTCTTTGGCCTGACTGCGGTTGAACAGGATAATGGGCACGATCAGCACCAGCAGCATGATGACCGCCAGCGCCGAAGCCACCGGCCAGTCACGGTTGTTGAAGAACTCCTGCCACAGCACGCGGCCGATCATCAGGGTTTCCGGGCCGCCGAGCAGCTCGGGAATCACAAACTCGCCGACCACCGGAATGAATACCAGCATGCAGCCGGCGATCACGCCGTTCTTGGACAGCGGCACGGTGATTTTCCAGAAGCTGTTGAAGGTGCTCGAACCCAGGTCGGACGCGGCTTCCAGCAGGCTGGTGTCGTGCTTCACAAGGTTGGCGTACAGCGGCAGGATCATGAACGGCAGGTAGGAATAGACCACGCCGATGTACACCGCCAGGTTGGTGTTGAGGATCTGCAACGGCGCGTCGATCAGGCCCAGCCACATCAGGAATGCATTGAGCAGCCCGTTGTTGCTGAGGATGCCCATCCAGGCGTAGACGCGGATCAGGATCGCCGTCCAGGTCGGCATCATGATCAGCAGCAACAGCACGGTTTGCAGGTCCTTGCGCGCGCTGGCGATGGCGTAGGCCATCGGATAGCCGATCAGCAGACACAGCAAGGTGCTGATGAAGGCCATCTTCAGCGAGCCCAGATAGGCCGAAACGTACAGATCATCGCCACTGAGCAAGGTGTAGTTGGCGAAGTTGAGGACCATCTGCAGCTTTTCGTCGGCGTAGCTGAAGATTTCGGTGTACGGCGGGATCGCGACGTCGGCCTCGGCGAAGCTGATCTTGAGCACGATCAGAAACGGCAGAGCAAAGAACAGGAACAGCCAGAGGAACGGCACGCCGATGACCATCTGCCGCCCGTTGGGCTTTATGCGCTCGAACGCGCGCTTGATCTTGCGGATTTTCATGAGCGCAGTACCACGCCGCTGTCGTCTTCCCACCACACGTAGACTTCATCGCCCCAGGTAGGCCGTGCGCCCTGACGCTCGGCGTTGGCGACGAACGACTGCACCAGCTTGCCGCCCGGCAGCTCGACGTAGAACACCGAATGACCGCCCAGATAGGCGATGTCGTGGACCTTGCCACGCGACCAGTTGTATTCGAAGCCTGGCTGCTCGGTGGTGATCAGCAGCTTCTCCGGACGCAGTGCGTAGGTAATGTGCTTGTCTTCCACCGACGTACTGACGCCGTGGCCGACATAGATATTGCGCTCCAGCTCGGGGCTGCGGATCAGCGCATGGGCTTCCATGTCCTCGATCACGTCACCTTCGAAGAGGTTGACGCTGCCGATGAATTCGCAGACCAGACGGCTGGTCGGGGTCTCGTAGATGTCGATCGGGCTGCCGATCTGCGCGATCCAGCCCAGGTGCATGATCGCGATGCGCTCGGCCATGGTCATGGCCTCTTCCTGATCGTGAGTCACCATCACGCAGGTCACGCCGACGCGCTCGATGATCTCCACCAGCTCCAGTTGCATCTGCGAACGCAGTTTCTTGTCCAGCGCACCCATCGGCTCGTCGAGCAGCAACAGCTTGGGCTTTTTCGCCAGCGAACGAGCCAGGGCCACGCGCTGACGCTGACCGCCAGAGAGCTGATGCGGCTTGCGCTTGGCGTACTGGGTCATCTGCACCAGCTTGAGCATCTCCGCCACGCGGGCTTCGATTTCCGGCTTGCCCAGCTTGTCCTGCTTGAGGCCGAAGGCGATGTTGTCCGCCACGGTCATGTGCGGGAACAGCGCGTAGGACTGGAACATCATGTTGATCGGGCGTTCGTACGGCGGCATGTCGGTGATGTCGACGCCGTCGAGGTAGATGCGGCCTTCGGTCGGCCGTTCGAACCCGGCCAGCATGCGCAGCAGTGTCGATTTGCCGGAGCCAGAGCCGCCAAGCAGGGCGAAGATCTCGCCCTTGTTGATCTGCAGGGACACATCGTCCACCGCGATCGTCTCGTCGAACTTTTTCGTGACCCGATCAATCCTGACCAGCACCTCTTTGGGTTGCTGACCGCCTTCGAGGGCTTTCTTGTAGGCGCCGGAGGCAACTGCCATGGGTGAAACTCCCAACAGATAGGCAACCCGGCCCATATGGCCGGGTGCTGGATTTTTATTCGCCCGACTTGACCTTGGTCCAGCTGCGGGTCATCAGACGTTGCACCTTGAGTGGCAACTCGCTGTTCACGAACAGCCGGTCCAGCACTTCCTGAGGCGGGTAGACCGCTGCGTCAGTACGGATTTTCTGGTCCATGAACTCGCCGGAGGCGGGATTGGGGTTGGCATAGCCGACTTCATCGCTGACCTTGGCGATCACCCTGGGGTCGAGCATGTAGTTGATGAAGGCGCTGGCTTCCTTGATGTTTTTCGAATCAGCCGGAATGGCCAGCATGTCGAACCACAGGTTGCCGCCCTCTTTCGGGATGCTGTAGGCGAGCTTCACGCCCTTGCCCGCTTCTTCTGCACGAGCCTTGGCCTGGAACACATCGCCTGAGAAACCTGCGGCAACGCAGATGTCGCCGTTGGCCAGGTCGGTAATGTATTTGGACGAGTGGAAATAGGTCACGTAAGGACGAATAGCCATGAGTTTGGCTTCGGCCTCCTTGTAATCGGCTTCCTTGGTGCTGTTGGGGTCCAGCCCAAGGTAGTTGAGCACCGCTGGCAACATTTCATCGGCAGAATCAAGAAACGCTACGCCACAGCTGGAGAGCTTCTTGATGTTCTCCGGCTCGAACAGCACGGCCCAGGAGTCGATCTTGTCGACGCCCAACACGGCCTTGACCTTCTCGACGTTGTAACCGATGCCGTTGGTGCCCCACAGGTACGGCACGGCGTACTGGTTACCCGGATCGTTCTTCTCCAGACGCTTGAGCAGCGCCGGGTCGAGATTCTTGTAGTTGGGCAGCAGCGACTTGTCGAGCTTCTGGAACGCACCCGCCTTGATCTGCTTGCCAAGAAAGTGGTTGGACGGCACCACCACGTCGTAACCGGTGCGCCCGGCCAGCAGCTTGGCTTCCAGGGTTTCGTTGGAGTCGAACACGTCATACATCGGCTTGATGCCGGTGGTGGCTTCGAAGTCCGTCAGGGTGGTCTTGCCGATGTAGTCGGACCAGTTATAAATATGCACGGTGGACTTAGCCTGGGCACCGAGGGTCAGTGTCAGGCCGGCAGCCGCCAGCAAGGCTTTGGAAAGAATAGAAATAGACAAAGAATGAGTCCTTTTAACAGAGGGGCCTGAGCGCCGGAGGGCGTCCGGAAAACCAAACCGGCGCGCAACTTACCGTCTATGCGTCCAACCAGCAAAGGTTTAGGCAATATTCCTGTCTGCTGGAAGCTGCGCAGCCGAGGCTACGCAGCATCCACAGGTTTGATGACAGGCTTATTCACCTGACTTAATCTTGGTCCAGCTGCGGGTCATGATCCGTTGCGTGGCAGCAGGCAGGTCGGCGATTGCATACAGCTTGGCCTGGACGTCAGCAGGCGGGTAAACGCCCGGATCACTGGTGATTTCCTTGTCGACCAGCGCCGTAGCCGCCGCGTTACCGTTCGGGAAGCGCACGGCGTTGGTGATCTCGGCCATGACTTCCGGCCTCATCAGGAAGTTCATGAACTTGTAGGCACCCTCGACGTTCTGGGCATCCTTGGGAATCGCGACCATGTCATAGAAGCTGCCGGCGCCTTTTTTCGGAATGTTGTAAGCCACTTTGACCTTGCCACCGGCCTCGGCAGCGCGCGACTTGGCCTGGTAGATATCACCCGAGTAGCCGACTGCGACGCAGATGTTGCCGTTGGCCAGGTCCGAGATGTACTTGGACGAGTGGAAATAGCCAATCGACGGACGAATCGTCATGAACAGCTCTTCGGCTTTGGCGAGCTGTTTCTTGTCCTGCGAGTCGGTCGGGTAGTCCAGGTAATGCAGCGCGATTGGCAGCATTTCGGTTGGCGAATCGAGGAAGCTGATGCCGCACGACTTTAGCTTGGCAGCGTTTTCCGGCTTGAACAGCAGGTCCCACGAGTTGACCGGCGCGTCAGCACCCAGCGCGGCCTTGACCTTGTCCGGGTTGATGCCGATACCGATCGACCCCCACATATACGGGAATGCGTACTTGTTATCTGGGTCGCTGACCGACACGGCCTTGAGCAGCGATTCGTTGAGGTTCTTCCAGTTCGGCAGTTTGGACTTGTCCAGCTCCTGATAAACGCCAGCCTTGATCTGCTTGGCCAGGAAGTTGTTGGATGGCACGACCACGTCATAGCCGGATTTGCCAGCGAGCAATTTGGCTTCCAGCGTCTCGTTGCTGTCGAAAACGTCGTAGACCACCTTGATGCCCGATTCTTTCTCGAACTTGGCAACGGTGTCCGGCGCGATGTAATCGGACCAGTTATAGACGTGCAGCACTTTGTCATCGGCCTGCGCAGCAGTGGCCACAACGCCCATCAGGGACAGCGCGAGAAGGGTCTTGCCAAATTTTTTCATGCGTAGCTCCAATGTATTTTTATCACTGACCGTCAGTTAGCGGCGTGTAGCCATTAGTCTGGCAACTTCCTGGGCAGGCTTTCAAGCCGAAGCCCCCTCAAACAATGCACATTGCGCTTGAATCGACGCTTTTTTTGGCATTTTCAGCCCTGCAACACCGCCAGCGTCAGATCCAGGCATTTGCGCGCCTTCTCTACCAGCTCATCGATTTGCGCAAAACTGATCACCAGCGGTGGCGCAATGATCATGGTATCGCCCACAGCCCGCATGATCAGGCCATTGTCGAAGCAGAAGGTTCGACAGATCATTCCCGCGCCCTTGTCGGTATAGCGCTCGCGGGTGGTCTTGTCCTTCACCAGCTCAATGGCCCCGAGCAGCCCGACACCCCGGACTTCGCCCACCAGCGGATGATCGCTCAACTCACGCAAACGCTTTTGCAAATACGGTGCCGTTTCCGACCTGACCCGTTCGACGATCTTTTCTTCGCGCAGGATACGGATGTTCTCCAGCGCAACCGCGGCCGCCACCGGGTGCCCGGAGTAGGTAAAGCCGTGATTGAAATCGCCACCCTCATTGAGCACCGCAACGATTTCATCGCGCACGATCAGGCCGCCCATCGGTACGTAACCGGAGGTCAGGCCTTTGGCGATGGTCATCATGTCCGGCCTGAGGCCATAGAAATCGCTACCGAACCACTCACTGGTACGCCCGAAGCCACAAATCACCTCATCGGCGGCGAACAGGATGTCGTAGCGGGAAAGGATTTCCTTGATCTTCGGCCAGTAGGAATCAGGCGGGACAATCACACCGCCCGCGCCCTGGATTGGCTCGGCAATGAACGCACCGACGTTCTCGACGCCCAGCTCGAGAATTTTCTTTTCCAGTTGCTCGGCCGCCCAGATGCCGAACTCGTCCGGTGTCATGTGGCCGCCTTCGCCGAACCAGTAAGGCTGTGGAATGTGCACCACCCCCGGGATCGGCAGGTCGCCCTGTTCGTGCATGTAGGTCATGCCACCCAGGCTGGCACCGGCGACGGTGGAGCCGTGGTAGCCATTGACGCGGCTGATGATGGTTTTCTTGTTCGGCTGGCCTTTCAGCGCCCAGTAATGACGAACCATGCGCAGCATCGTGTCATTGCCTTCAGAGCCTGAACCGGTGAAGAACACATGGTTCATGCCCTCGGGAGCGATGTCGGAGATGGCCTTGGCCAGTTCCAGCACCGGCGGGTGGGCGGTCTGGAAGAACAGGTTGTAGTACGGCAGCTCGCGCATCTGTTTGCTGGCTGCGTCGGCCAGTTCTTCGCGGCCATAACCGATGGCCACGCACCACAGGCCGGACATGCCATCGAGGATCTTGTTGCCCTCGCTGTCCCACAGATAAACGCCCTCGGCACGGGTGATGATGCGCGGGCCTTTCTCTTTCAGTTGTTTGTAGTCGCTGAACGGTGCCAGGTGATGCTCGCTGCTCAGGGCCTGCCATTCGAGGGTTTGCGGGTTGTTGGCACTCATGCAGCACTTCCTTTGATCAGGTCAGTTGGCAGAGCGCCGCGCCTCGACCGCGGCGGCGCTCTGCGTGATCAGACGGCGAAAAGCAGGAATTCCCGCTCCCACGAACTGATCACGCGCTTGAAGTTTTCATGCTCGGCGCGCTTGACCGCGACGTAACCGATGATGAATTTCTTGCCCAGGTATTTTTCGATGGTCTTGCTGTTTTCCATGCGCTCCAACGCGTCTTCGATGGTCAACGGCAGACGCAGATTGCGCCGCTCGTAACCCCGTCCGACCACCGGTGCGCTCGGGTTGATGCCTTCGACCATGCCGATGAAGCCGCACAGCAGACTGGCGGCGATGGCCAGATAAGGGTTGGCATCGGCACCCGGCAGACGGTTTTCCACGCGACGGTTCTGCGGCACGGCATCCGGCACACGCAGGCCGACGGTGCGATTCTCTTCGCCCCACTCGACGTTCACCGGCGCCGAGGTGTCGGGCAGAAAGCGCCGGAACGAATTGACGTTGGGCGCGAACAGCGGCAACAGCTCGGGGATGAACTTCTGCAGACCACCGACGTGGTTCAGAAACAGCTCGCTCATGGTCCCGTCTTCGTTGGAGAAGATATTCTTGCCGGTCTCGATGTCGATGATGCTCTGGTGCAGGTGCATGGCACTGCCTGGCTCGCCGGTCATCGGCTTGGCCATGAAGGTCGCCGCGACATCGTGCTTGAGGGCGGCTTCGCGCATGGTGCGCTTGAACACCAGAATCTGGTCAGCCAGCGACAGGGCATCACCGTGACGGAAGTTGATTTCCATCTGCGCCGTGCCGTCTTCGTGGATCAGCGTGTCCAGGTCCAGGTTCTGCAGTTCGCACCAGTCATAGACGTCTTCGAACAGCGGATCGAACTCGTTGGCCGCTTCGATCGAGAACGACTGACGGCCGGTTTCCGGACGCCCGGAGCGGCCGATCGGCGGCTGTAGCGGGTAGTCAGGGTCGTCGCTGCGCTTGGTCAGGTAAAACTCCATCTCCGGCGCCACGATGGGCTGCCAGCCCTGATCGGCGTAGAGCTTGAGGACCTTCTTCAGCACGTTGCGCGGCGACAGCTCGATGGGGTTGCCTTGCTTGTCGTAGGTGTCATGAATCACCTGCGCAGTGGGCTCGACCGCCCAGGGCACCAGATACACCGCGTTCTGGTCGGGACGGCAGATCATGTCGATGTCTGCCGGGTCCAGCAGCTCGTAGTAGATATCGTCCTCTACGTAGTCACCGGTCACCGTCTGCAACAGCACGCTTTCAGGCAGGCGCATGCCTTTTTCTGCGATGAACTTGTTGGTCGGCGAGATCTTGCCGCGCGTGATCCCGGTGAGGTCGGACATCATGCATTCGACTTCGGTAATCTTGTGTTCTTTCAACCAATCGGTGAGCTGGTCGAGGTTGGTACTCATAAATACCTCAGGGTTTTATTGTCCTGATCGTGATCAGGCGTTCCAGACGCATCGGCGTCATGATGTACAACTCGTTTCGGCAGACGCCGAATAGGGGTAAGGTGACAGCTGCGGGGTCGGATTTCCAGACGGCCGCGGTCACACTGACGACGCCGCTATACTGGTAGTGTCCAGCGTTGAGAACAGGGCAGACTGGCTTCGATGACCGTTCAGGGATGTCGCAATGCGTGGCAACCCACCACGAGCACCGATATCACAGGCATGATGAGCGCTGTACGGACTTGATAGTCGCGTGTCGACCAGGGAAAGGTGAAGCATTGGACCCCCGCTGTTGTTGCTCTACTGGGTTGCGATCGAGCTTAGCCTCGTTCATTTTTTTATACAACAGCCCGTTAAAAACAGTAGACAGGCCGCTTTAGCTCTTATTTAACATCGGTAAAAAACGGAATAAAACGCCCTAAATAGCAGCAAAAAAGGCCATATGGCGCAGTTTTAGGGCAAAAAAAGGCTCTATTGACTTCATCATGGCTTTCGGATTGACTGAGATCCGCAATCATTGATGATTGATATTTTTAACAACAAAGGTGTTGCATCATGTCGGTACCCCCGCGTGCCGTTCAGCTTAACGAAGCGAACGCGTTCCTTAAGGAACATCCTGAGGTTCTGTACGTTGACCTTCTGATTGCAGATATGAATGGTGTGGTGCGTGGCAAACGCATCGAACGCACCAGCCTCCATAAGGTTTACGAGAAGGGCATCAACCTGCCTGCCTCTTTATTTGCTCTGGATATCAATGGCTCCACGGTGGAGAGTACCGGTCTGGGCCTGGACATCGGTGATGCTGACCGAATCTGTTATCCCATCCCCGACACCCTGTGCAACGAGCCATGGCAAAAGCGCCCTACCGCGCAATTGCTGATGACCATGCACGAACTCGAAGGCGATCCGTTTTTCGCCGACCCGCGTGAAGTATTGCGCCAGGTCGTCGCCAAATTCGACGAAATGGGCCTGACCATCTGCGCCGCGTTCGAGCTGGAGTTCTACCTGATCGATCAGGAGAACGTGAACGGTCGCCCACAACCGCCCCGCTCGCCGATCTCCGGCAAACGCCCGCATTCGACACAGGTCTACCTGATCGACGACCTCGACGAATACGTCGACTGCCTTCAGGACATCCTCGAAGGTGCGAAGGAACAAGGCATTCCTGCCGACGCCATCGTCAAGGAAAGCGCCCCGGCCCAGTTCGAAGTCAACCTGCATCACGTCGCCGACGCGATCAAGGCATGCGATTACGCGGTATTGCTCAAGCGCCTGATCAAGAACATCGCCTACGATCACGAGATGGACACGACCTTCATGGCCAAGCCCTATCCGGGTCAGGCGGGTAATGGTCTGCACGTTCACATTTCGATTCTGGATCGCGACGGCAAGAACATCTTCACCAGCGAGGATCCCGAGCAGAACGCCGCATTGCGTCACGCAATCGGCGGTGTGCTCGAGACCCTGCCGGCACAAATGGCCTTCCTGTGCCCGAACGTCAACTCGTACCGCCGGTTCGGTGCGCAGTTCTATGTGCCCAACTCACCGACCTGGGGCCTGGATAACCGTACGGTCGCCGTTCGCGTACCGACCGGCACTGCCGATGCGGTACGTATCGAACACCGCGTTGCCGGCGCCGATGCCAACCCGTATCTGGTGATGGCTTCGGTCCTGGCGGGCGTGCACCACGGCCTGGTCAACAAGGTCGAGCCTGGCGCTCCGGTCGAAGGCAACTCCTACGAGCAACACGAACAAAGCCTGCCGAACAACCTGCGCGATGCATTGCGCGAGCTGGACGACAACCCGGTGATGGCCAAGTACATCGACCCGAAATACATCGACATTTTTGTCGCCTGTAAAGAGAGCGAGCTGGAAGAGTTCGAACACTCCATCTCCGACCTCGAGTACAACTGGTACCTGCATACGGTCTGATTGAGGCCGAGTAACACAAAACGCCGCAGGCTTTGAGCCTTGCGGCGTTTTTGTTTGGTGTGCATGCCCTCCCCCGGACACCTGTCGTTCCTCACGCTCCAGCGTGGGAGCGATAATCATATGGCCGCACGCTTATCGTTCCGCACGCTCCAGCGTGGGAATGCAGTTCGTGACGCTCCGCGTCACACAGTGGAGCGTTGACGCCTACTTCAGGCTGTACGAGTTGCGGCACTCTTAAAGCCCGAGTTTCATTTACGCACGCTATCTCGCCAGACTGAAGATTTGTGACGCAGAGCGTCACGAACTGCATGCCAACGCGGAGCATTGGCACGATAAACAGTTAGATTTGTGTATACCGACGAGCGTGGAGCGTGGGAGCAATAATCGTTTGGCGACGGCAGCGATTCATCCCGTCAGAATCCCTTACAATGCCTGCAGCCCAACCAAGAGCCACGCCCATGACACGCGCCGCCACTCCTCGCAAACCTCAAGCACGCAGCCAGGCCAGAATCGATTCGATTCTCGACGCCGCCCGCACGCTGCTTGCCGAACAAGGAGTGGCCAGCCTGTCGATTTACAGCGTTGCCGAGCGCGCCGGCATTCCGCCCTCGTCGGTGTACCACTTCTTCGCCAGCGTCCCCGCGCTGCTTGAAGCACTGACCGCCGACATCCACGCCGCCTTTCGCGCCTCGCTGCAGGCACCCATCGATCACGACCAGCTCACCACCTGGCGCGACCTGTCACGCATCGTCGAGCTGCGCATGCTGGCCATCTACAACGCCGACGCCGCCGCCCGCCAATTGATCCTCGCCCAGCACGGCCTGACCGAAATCAACCAGGCCGACCGACAGCACGACATTGAACTGGGGCACTTGATGCTTGAAGTGTTTGACCGCCACTTCCAGCTGCCCGCGTTACCGGACGATGTAGACGTATTTGCGCTGGCCATGGAACTGGGGGATCGGGTGTATGCGCGGTCGGTGCAGTTGCATGACGAGATCACACCGCGCATGGCTGAGGAAGGGATGCGGGTGTTTGATGCGTATTTGGGGTTGTATTTGCCGGTGTTTTTGGTGAAGAGAAAAATATCACCACTGCAGTGACCGTTTGTAGAGACTGAGTGTAATACTGTTATTAACGCTGTTTACGTATAGCCTTACGGTGTTTTCTAGACATACCAGCTGCATATACTTTAAAAGCATTAATATCTCTCAACAGGATAGCTTTATAAAACTGCGACGGGCCAGCCTCTATAAAATTCCCGGTATCTACAGCCCGATTGGATTTATAAAAAAGTATGGTATTTTCTACGTCCAGCAGTCTTTTAAGGTGCCGCTCCAAATAGATTTTGGCCACTTCAAAGTCCGTAGGCACCGCCGTGCTCACTGGATGATGAAACTCCTCAGCCTTCTTCACCCTATACTCCCAGGTCATGGCTGGAGTGGTCATCGCCGGCCTACCTTTATCAGGAGCTTGCAGAGTTGAGGTCGTCGAGGGTGGAGGAGATGAGGCAGCGCTCGTTGATGCCAGGGGTGATATAGGTAAAGGCTTGCCTTCCCGTGAAGGAGGCGCTTCTGAGCGTTTGCCAAGCACCCTCAACAAACGGGTAGATATTCGATCTTTCCGGCTAGGTGATTTCAAGCGTGCGTTTTCTAGTGCCCGTCTGAGTAGCCTGTTATACGGCGCATGCCCTGACGGATCCACAAACCCAATCGGATCACCCCCACAATACCCATACGCATTCAACCCGCCCTCATCAAACGGACTCAAACTGTCCGGGCTGTTGAACCGCATCAACACCGGGTTATAAGCCCGATACCCATTCCCCAGCAGGTAATGCCCGGTAACCGGATCACGCCGCTCGCCATTGAACCCCAGCAAACTGGTCAGTCCGCTTTCCGCCGGGTGATGGCCATAGGCGCTGTACGCTACAGGCTCGATCCCGGACTTATCCACAACCCGCAGGACAGAACGTTGCTGATCGGTCGCAAGAAGCGTCGTGTCCACCACACCATCGACATGCCGCTGCTGAGCCAATAACAGGTCTTCATGCTGAAAGACCGTGCGTCGTGATGCACCCTCTATTTCGGTCGCCAGGCGGTTCTTTTGATAGAAGCGCTGCACATCCGCCCGCCCAACCGGCGAGCTGGAGGCCAGACGGTCCAGCGGGTCGTAGCGATACGTGCACAGCACTGTCTGGTCGGGGGAAGTCATGGCAGCTTCTTCAAATAGAACCAGCCGTCAGCATCCGGCAAAACCGATACGCCGCCTACCTCGCATAAATGCTAGGTAAACGCTCGGCTTCGAGCCTGAAAGCATCATGCTTGAGGTTTTTGATCTCCACATCCAGCGCTCTGTACTGCCGGATGATGTAGGCGTATTTGCGCTGGCGATGGGATTGTATTTGCCATTTTTTTAGTGAAGCGGACCTGAGACAGCGATATTATTTATCTTTAGGCGGATCCCGAACGTACTCACCGAATTTTTCGATATATTTTTTACGGTATGCATTAAAATTAGTTTCTGCGTTAACAAGCTTCGCTCCAAAAAGCTCTCGCGACTGGGACGGATTAATTATACTATGCTTAACTCTCTCAGGGTTTTTCGTGTAATGTTCTATTAGATACTCAGCGTCTCTTACGCGCCCCTCAAACCTTTCATACCGTCTCTTTGCGGAACTCTCATCAATAGGCAATCTAGTCGAAAGTCCATTAATTAAATTTTTCCTTTTTAGTTCCAACGTCCTACGCTGCTCAGTCCGCCTGCGACTCGAAACAGATTTAGCCGACGAAGTAGACGTAGAGGCGGACGCGGACGCGGACGGTAGCTTACTTGCCTTTTTAGATACCAAGGATGGTACAGCCGCAGGAGTATGTTTGCCCCCTAAAACACGCGCAGCAGGGCTGACGCCTTGCAGAGCGCGCTGTGCAATAAGAGTAGCTGCTTGCGGACCGAACTTTTCAATCATGTCTGCCGCCTGTATGAGAATTGAAAATGGCATATGCCCCGACGGATCCACAACTCCCACCGGATCCCCTCCACAATACCCATACGCATTCAACCCGCCCTCATCAAACGGAC
>NZ_JARVSW010000062.1:0-13797 GCF_030208985.1 Pseudomonas sp. MEJ108 | reverse complement strand
AGAACCACTTTTCCTGCACTTGGGTATTGATCAGCGCATCGCCACCCTTGGCCTGGATGGCGCTGTTCTGCGCACGAACAAAACGGTCGTTCTGACGAATCGGGATCAGACCGAACAGCATCAGGCCGGTGGCGCTTGCTTCACTGTGACCTACTACGGTGTATTGGCTGCTGTCATAGTGCGGAGTTTTCATAGGGGTGCCGGTGCAACCCGCCAGAACCAGGCCACATACTGCTGCGGCGACAACTTTACTCACTGACTTCACGATAAAACTCCATGGAAAACGCCCGGATCCAAATCTCGGGCGGCGGTACTTTACTCGCAGGGCGCGTGCTTTAGGTATTTTTTTGAAATCGCCTCACAGCACGCTCATGACCGAGCATCCGCCAACTCCGAGAGTGGCTGTTTTCCAGTTGTAGCGGAGCGCTGCACCTCCGAGATGTTCAGTACGCCTGCAAAAGTATTAACGCAGCAGGCGGAAGGTCTCACGCACATGCTCGGTGAGCGTTGCCGGGTTTTCCATGGCTGCGAAGTGGCCGCCGTGCTCGGCTTCCGCGAAGAACCGCAGATCGTCGAAACGCGCCTGCGCCCAGCGCCGTGACAAGCGCAGCAGCTCGCCCGGGAACATGCTCACGCCCGCAGGGACAGGCATCGCGGGGGCAGCGCCTTGCTTGTGCATTTCGCGCATCCCTTCCCAATAGAAACGGATCGAGCTGGGCCCGGCATTGGGCAGCCAGTACAGCATGATGTCGTCGATCAGCGCATCGAGCTCGATAACCCGCTCAGGCTCGCCGCCGCTGTCGGAGGCATCCTGAAACAGCGCATACACCCACGCAGCCAGGCCAACGGGCGAATCCGCCAGGGCGAAGCCTACTGACTGCGGCCGGGTGCTGTGCACTTTCATGTAGCCGGAAAGCTCTCGGTCGTAGCGTTGCGCATCGGCCAACATGCGCTGCTCTTCAGGGGTGGGCTGGGCGATTTCCGCCTCGGTGGCTTGGTACATGACCATGTTCAGGTGAATGCCGATCAGGCCAGGCGGGCGCATGTGCCCAAGGGCGGTGGTCACGGCCGCGCCCCAATCCCCACCCTGAGCGGCCCAGCGCTTGCCATAGCCCAAACGGTCCATCAACTGTGCCCAGGCCGCCGCCGTTTTGCCCACGCCCCAGCCTGTAGAGCGCGGCTTATCACTGAAACCAAAGCCCGGTAGCGCCGGGATCACCAAATGGAACGCATCGCTGGCCTCGCCACCGTGGGCGACAGGGTCGGTGAGTGGCCCGATCATCTTCCTGAACTCAAGAATGGAGCCCGGCCAACCGTGGGTCATCAGCAAGGGCAAGGCGTCAGGGTGAGGCGAGCGGATGTGCAGAAAGTGAATCCCAAGGCCGTCGATCTCGACCCGGCTGCTGTTCCACTGATTGAGCTGGGCTTCGGTGGACCGCCAGTCATAGCCATTACGCCAGCGCTCGACCAGCGCGCGCAGACGCTGAAGCCGTGGTCCCTGGCTGTTGTCGGACACGGTCTCCGGATCAGGCCAGCGGGTTTGCGCCAGACGCTGGGCAAGATCGTCGAGTTGCGCCTGGGGGATTTGAAGTGGAAAAGGTTCGATAAGGTAGGTCACTGTTTGCTCCCTTGCACATGGGTACGGGCCAGCGTGTCACGCACGGACGCCCATTCACGTTGACCATAGCGGTCGTTATCCAGATTGAGCAGCTTGCCGCGCCCGCTCATCATGTCGCGCAGGTATTGCATGCCCTGCCAGGCCGGAAACGGCTTGTCACTGGCAGGCGTGAGCGCACGCACCACGCCGATGAGGGTGGACAGCGTGCCGATATTGCCGGGGCGCAGGGTGCGGTAGCGCTGCCCGGTCAGCTCGGTGAGGAGGCTGGCGATCTGCGCAGGCGACAGGCTGTTACCGGCAATGCGCAGAAAGCGCGGCGTGTGGGGATCCAGCGCGGCATCGGCGGTGAAGGCGGCTACGTCGTCCTTGGCCGTGAAGTCCAACTGCTGTTGTGCATCACCGAAATGCAGCACCCGGCGTCCGGGCAGCACGATCGGCGCATCGCCTTCGAGCAGCTCCAGAAAGCCTCCGTTGAGGATCGAGGTCACGCTGATGTCGGCCGCATCGAGCTGGGTGAGGAAGCGTCGGCGAAGGTCCAGGTTGCGGTTATCGCCAGGCCGGGTACGGGTGTAGTCGAGCGAATAATCCGAGGGAATGAACCTGGGTACGCCAGCCGCCACCGCAGCCTCCAACAGCCTGCCCTGCTGCCCGATGATCACCTCTTCCAGGCCGTTGAGCGTAGACACCACACAACCCGATCCAGCAATGGCGCGGCGCAGGCCCTGAGCGTCATCCAGTGAAACAGGCGTGATCGTCGTGCTGCTGTTGCGCAGGCCGTTCAGCCTGGCCGGTTCAGTGCCCGGTCTAACCAGCGCTATGACATGGGCACTGCGCTCTGCCAAGGCGCGCACGACGCGTTGGCCCAGATCTCCCGTAGCGCCAGCAACCACAATGGGTAAAGCAGTCGCGTCATTCACAAAGCACTTCCTTGGTCGTTATGAATAGGTAGAAACGGCGTTTACCTGCTTCCATTTAACTGAACGTTACCGTTTAGTTGACGAACAAACAAGCGGGCTGTAATTTGCCGGCCATGACAGCGATCAAGACCAAATCCAAAGGCGGCAGGCCCAGGCAAGACCAGGCGGGCGAGGCCGAGCGTCGATTGCTGGACGCCGCGCTGCAGCGCTTTCTGGCCTGTGGTTTCGAAGGCACCTCATGCGAAGACATCGCCCGCGCCGCCGGCGCCAGCAAAGCCACCCTCTATGCGCGTTACGCCAACAAAGAAGCGCTGTTCGAAGCCGTGGTCCGACGCCACGTAGCCACCTTGCTGGTGCCCGCCGAAACCACTCCCGCACTCCCACTCGAAGGACGTCTGCGGCACGTGGGCCACGGCATCCTCGAACATGCGCTGCAAGCCGATACCCTGGCCATGATGCGCCTGGTGATCGCCACCTCCAACCGCACCCCGCTGCTGGCGGCTGAGGTCAACCGGATCGGGTGGGAAGGCGGTTTCATCAGAGTACGTTCGGCGATATTGGCAGGCCCGGACCAACCCACCGACCCTGACGCACTTGCCCGTCAATTCATTGATCTGGTGTTCGCTCCCCATCAGCTTAGAGCGCTGTTGGGGGAGGATCGGGGGGTGTTGATTCAGGGTATTCCGGAGCGCGTGGAATGGGGGGTGAGGATGGTTGGGGTTGCTGGGTTGTTGGGGTGAGGGGTTTGGGTTTTAGGTGTTTTGAAGTAATTGGGCTGGACGGTGAAGCCCTCGCGGGGGCTTTGGCTCAGGAGGCCTGCCATTGCTCATTACTGATAGCTGAGCCGCGATTCCTGATAGGTGCACCATCACGCTTGTAGGTGGCAATGCATGGTCGGGGCCAGGACGGTGTGCTGTGCAGAGGCAAGGTCACCCCTTTGCTTGTCTTCTCTGCCAAAAGCGCGGCTGCATTGGTTAAGATGCGCTCCTTAGCTTGCAAGTGGGTGCGGTATAACCGGCCTGGCAGCGCTGCTATTCAGCGCTTTGATTTGGAGTATCTGCAATGGATGCCGAGCAACAGTTGCACCGCTTACTCGCCAGTAGCGGCGAGAGCGAGGTGGTGGAGTTTAAGGAGGCCAAAAACGGCTATGACTTCAGCAAGCTCGGTAAATATTTCTCCGCCCTGAGTAACGAAGCCAATCTCAAAGGCATGCCCAGCGCCTGGCTGGTGTTTGGTGTGAAGGATAATCTACAAGTGGTGGGCAGCCAGTTCCGCGAAGCCTTCAAGGATCTGCAATCGCTGAAGAAGGAAGTGGCCGATAAGGTCAGCCAGCGCCTGAGCTTTATTGATATCCATACCGTTCTACATCCTGATGGTCGCGTATTGCTGTTCGAGATTCCTGCCGCGCCGCAAGGCCTGCCGGTAACCTGGGAAGGCCACTACTATGGCCGCGACGGTGAATCCCTCGGGCCGCTGTCGCTTGAAGAAATCGAGCGCATCCGTGGCCAGAATCGTCCGCAGGATTGGAGTGCGGGCATTTGTCCCGGCGCAAGTCTGGCTGATTTGAGTACGGAGGCCATCGCCTTGGCTCGCCGCGAATTTGCCACCAAGCATCCCAAGATGGCTGCCGAACTGCCGGCCTGGAGCGATGAAACCTTTCTCAACAAATCCAAGCTGACCATTCAGGGGCAGATCACGCGTACCGCCATCCTGCTGCTGGGTAAGCCTGAGGCAGCGCACTGGCTCAATCCGGCCTCGCCCACCATTAGCTGGATTCTCAAGGATCGTGACGGCTCAGAGCGTGACTACCAGCATTTTTCTTGCCCGCTGCTGGCTAGTGCCGACGAGGTGTACCGCAAGATCCGCAACCTGAAATACCGCTATATGTCGGACAGCTCGCTGTTCCCCGAAGAGGTCGATCAGTACGACCCCTTTATCATCCGTGAGGCGCTCAACAACGCCATCGCCCATCAGGACTACCAGTTGGGCGGCAAGGTCTCGGTGGTGGAGTTCGAGGACGGACAGCTGTGCTTCAGCAACCCCGGCGCTTTTATTCCCGGATCGGTCGAGCAGGTGATCCAGGCCGACGCGCCGGAAAGCCGCTATCGCAACCGCTTCCTCACCGATGCCATGGTCAACCTGAACATGATCGACACCATCGGCAGCGGCATCCGCAAAATGTTCCTGATCCAGAAGAATCGCTTCTTCCCCCTGCCGGAATATCAGCTGGAGCAAAACCGCGTGCAGGTGACCATCACCGGGCGTGTGCTGGACATCAGCTATGCGCGCAAGCTCGCCGAGCTGCCCAACCTGGCGTTGGACGACATCATCCTGCTGGATAGGGTGCAGAAGCACAAATCACTGAGTGATGCACAGGTTCGCCATCTCAAGGCGCAGAGGCTGATCGAGGGGCGCAAGCCCAATTTCCATATCTCCGCTCAAGTGGCGCGGCACAGCGACGATCTAGCTCAGTACATTCTTAACCGTGGCATCGATGACACGCATTACAAGCGTCTGATCTGCGAATTAATCCAACAGTCCGGATCGGCCAGACGGTCCGCCATCGACAAGCTACTCGTAGACAAACTGCCGGACGTTTTAGACATTCAACAGAAGGCCCACAAGATTAAGAACCTGCTGCAATCCTTGAAAAAACAAGGGGTTATCGAGCCAAAGGGTAAGCTGTGGCAAATGTCTAAAGGCTGATTTCTAGACATTTTTAGACATTCAGGAAATGGTCTGGCGATGACAAAAGATGCTTGGAGGCATTGCCCGAACTCATTTGACGGTCATTTGACTGGAGCGGCCATTGCAAGCGGGCAGGCCAAGGAAAGGCGCGGTTTTAGCCGCTCCCACTTGCACTGCTCAATTTGCCGGCCATTTGACTGATACGGCCAACGCCTCCAGGCAGCACCCTAAAACTTTGTAGATTAGGGCCTTGAAAAAAATGCTCATTTGGCTGCATGAGCGCTTTAGACGAATTAGCCGGGGTGTTAGACATTTTGCAGATTGTCAACCGAGCCTGCTCCAGCTTTTAACCCTATATAAATCAAAGAATTAGCAGAAATAAAGGTAAGTAGCGACGAATATCTAAACCCCGTTGGCTGGATATTTTTAGACATTCGCGCGCCACGCCGGGCGAGCCTGGCCCCAATAAGCGAACAAGGGATAAGGAAGCTGGAATGGTAAGCAAAACCAACGAGCAGGCGCTGGAAGCGAGTATCGAAAAGTACCTGACCGGCACCTGCCTGGAAGAGCAGAATGTGATCCGCGACCGCGCGGCAGAATTGCCCTTCAGCCCCCATCACGCTTACCAACTGAGCCGCGCCCAGGACTTTAATGCCCGCTATGCCATAGATGCTCGCTGTTTATGGCAGTTCCTTGAGGCCAGCCAGAGCGATGAGCTGGAACGCCTCAAGCAGCGCTACGAGGACTGGGACCTGCGCATTCTGGAGCGCTTCGACCGGCCGGCGAAAAAATACGGCGTGCTGCACCTACTCAAGCGCGGCCTGGCCATCGACGATGTGCACCTCAACCTCATGTACCCCGCGCCGTTGGCGAGCAGCTCGGAGCGGAACAAACGCCAGTTCGCGGCGAATCTCTTTAGTAGCACCCGCCAGGTGCGTTACTCCCTGAGCAATACCTTAGAAGAGATCGACCTGGTGCTTTTCATCAACGGGCTGCCCTTCGCCACGCTGGAGCTGAAGAACCCCTGGACCGGCCAGACCGCCCGTTATCACGGGCAGAAGCAGTACAGCGACAGTAGCCATTCGAGAAGATCGTCGAGGAAGTGATGCTGATACGCCGCCGTCAGGACCTAGAGCTTTATCGCCTTGTAGCCGGTGATACGGCGCTCAAGCCTTCGTTGCAGCAGAGCATGAGGGGCATGCTGGACTGAGATATGTGCGAGCCAGGTGCGTTTCAGCATGTCCGGTCCATACGGCTAGTACTCAAAAGTTCTTCGTAGACTGTCCAAAACACATCAAGATTTCAACAGAGTGCCCAGGCATGAATCACGCAAATAAAACCAAGCCGCCGCAGAGTGCATATGCAGTCTGCGGCGGCTCTTTCCTGCAAAGCCTGGGGCTCTGAATCAGCTTTGCCCTTGCTTCGGATCCTCAGCGTGAGCCCAACGATAATCCAGACGCGGCGCGAACACTTTGATCCGACGCTTGATCTTGATCAGAATCGGGTCATGCACCGGCTCCGGATCTTTCAGGAAGACGGTCAGCACAGCACTCAGTGCGTACAAACCGGAGAACGCCCAGACCACACCTTCAATGCCGTAACTTTCATTGAAGATCGCAACAACAGCCGGGCCAACCCACGTCGACGCGCCTGCACCCAGGCTCAACACCGACAAGGCGGCCGCTTTGTTGTTCGGTGCCAAAGCAGGGGCAAGCGCCGACAGCGGTACGAAGCACGCCAGGGTCAGGCCGTAGAAGGCGCCGAAGATCGAGGCGATCAGGAAGTCGTTCGGAAACGCCTGTGGCATGAAGAAGAACAGCGGCGTGCTGATCGTGCTGCCCACTGCGCCAAACCACAGGATCGTGTTGCGATAACCGATCTTGGTGCTGATGACGCTGGAGCCCAGGTTGCCGATGATGTTGAACACAAACACGATGGTCAGCAGGCGCAGCCACTCTTCCAGGGTGAAGCCAACGGTTTGCATGAAGAACCCTGGCATGACCACCAGAAAGCCAAACATCGACGAGGTATTGATGACGCGGACGATACCGGCCAACGACACTTTAGGACGGGTCCACATGATGGTGATGTTCTTGGCCATCGACACCAGCGGGCGCTCGCCTTCCGGCGCCAGTCGACGCATGCCATGAGCTTCGCGCATCCCGACCAGACCAATCACACCACCGATGACCACCAGGGCGAAAGACAGCCAGAAGGTCAGCAATGCACCAATCAACGGAATAGCGATGCTCGCCACCAGAGAGCCCAGCATTGGCAGGCCCGCGGCGTAAGCCACCCAGAACCAGCCCACGGCCATGCCCATCTTGCGGGACGGCGTGGAAGCCGCGATCCAGACCAGGAAACCGTAGGCGAAGAGCGGATAACCGAAACCGCGCAAACCATAGGTCAGCAGAATCATGGAATAGCTCAATTCCTGCAGCCCGTAGACCAGGAAGAGCACTTCGAATACGCTCCAGATGATCAATCCCAGGAACATCACCCGTTTCGGGCCCCAGATATTGGAGAGCGCGCCGGCGAGCCACGATGAAATACCGACCGTGACGCCATAGAGGGTGAAGATCATGGCGACTTCATCGCCGGGCATGCCGCGTTCACTGAGGAAGGGCGAGAGGTATCCGAGTTCTACGCCATCGCCGATCATGAAGATCAACAGGCCGACAAAACCCCAGAACATGGGATAGGGAATACCAACTTTGTCGCAGAATCTAACGAGTGGAGTGTTCGGAGTGGATTGATCGCTCAATTTTCCGGTCCTTTTTGTTGCACGACGTTTGGGCGCGCCGTATGAATGGCCTCGATGAGGTTGAAAGACAGATTGGATAGCACAGGCATCCGCTTCGGGCAGCGAGCAAAACTGGCTTGATTATTTGACGCGCGGGGTCAGACATTGGAGCAGCTATCGTCGACCCATTAATCTATGTTTTTCTAGATTTTCGAGCCCGAAGCCGACCTTTTATGCCAGATGAAACGATTCATCACAACCGCAAGCCATTATTTTGGGTGCGACAATATGTCCGGTTGCATTGTCTGAGGGGTTCGGATTTAGGGGGATGAGGTGTTTCGAATTGTGTATGAAAATAAATACATCTTTTTCCTGGGGTTGTGAGAAAAGCGGTGAGCGGTGTGCCAGTGCTGCCGCATCTTCGAAACCGTTCAGGGCGTCGAACATACCGAGGCCTTTGCTGGCATCGGTTGGGGGGTGGCGAGCATGCGCACCTCGATGCCCGCTTTCAGTTCCTTGTTCGGTTGGGCCATTTGCTGGACCAACATCTTCTCGCCGATGACGCGCAGAGCGCACATAACGATCTCATCCAGCACCAAAAGCCAGGAATAACAAAGCCCGCACAAGGCGGGCGTTCGGGCATTTCGCAGAGCGTCCGAAATCCAGGACACATCCGAACCAAAAATATGGTGCACCAAGCGGGATTCGACCCCAGGACCCCTGCCTTCGGAGTCCTAGGCTCTGTACGAAAAATACTGTCTCAAACACCGCATGGTACAAGCCAGTGGGACCATTGCCGCATAACTTTTTGCGAGTTTGTAGAAGCGCGTAACGATGCGACGGTTCTCCTTCAACCAGCCGAACATGCGCTCGATGATGCTGCGCTGCCGGTACTTGGGGCGATCAAAGAGTCTCGGTAATCCCGGTTTAGGCTTGCGCTTCATCGTGCGTAGCGGGATTACCGGCTGCATCCAGTAACTGTCGCAGTAGCGACCAACGCTTCGGCGTCATAGCCCTTATCAGCCAGCAACCAGCGACAGCGCTTGCGGGGGCGACCGCGCAAACTCGGGATGTAAGCGTTATCCAGCAGCGGTTGCGCATAGCTGATGTCGCTGGCTTGCCCACCTGACAGTAGAAAGTTTAGCGGTACGCCATTGGCGTCGCACAGCATATGGATCTTCGTCGTCAGGCCGCCCCGGCTTCGACCGAGGGCGTGGTGTTGCGGTTCTTCAGGCCCCCTCTTTTCCCAGCACCAGAAGAGGCCCGGGTTGCGCGTACCGCCGTGGAGTCAATCATCCAGGTCTCCAGATCAATTAACCATTGCTCATTCAGCTTGATGTGAAGCCGCTTGAGCATCTGGTCGAACGTCCCGCGATTGCGCCAGTCACGAAAGCGTTGATAAACCGTTGACCATGGGCCGAAGCGTTCGGGCATGTCGCGCCAGGCAGCACCCGAGCAGAGCCCCCAGAGCACGCCGTTGAGCATCAGCCGATCATCTGACCGTGGGCGTCCGTTACGGCGGGGTTCACTGAATATGTCTGCAACCAAATCCCAGGCTGCGTCGGGGAGTTCGTACCGTTTGGC
Organism: Pseudomonas sp. MEJ108; assembly: GCF_030208985.1. Lineage (NCBI taxonomy): Bacteria > Pseudomonadati > Pseudomonadota > Gammaproteobacteria > Pseudomonadales > Pseudomonadaceae > Pseudomonas > Pseudomonas sp. MEJ108. The sequence continues at coordinate 4,247 of NZ_JARVSW010000062.1, read as the reverse complement.
CATCGTGGGCTCCTGCCGTTGATGGACGCGGACTTTACTGACTCCCGACGCTTACTGGGTTCAAATGAGTTTCAGATGATTTCGTACAGAGCCTAGGTACGTACACAGCTCTTAACGTGCAATCAGACCAAGCACACCCTAGGCTGGCAATCTGAGAGAGAATTCGGCTAATATTTTCTTTTTGATATGTTGAAAAGCAGGGAGCTACGATTATGTCTTTTGATGCTTTTATGAAAGTTGATGGTGTTGAAGGCGAGTCTCTTGACGATGGACACAAAGGTTGGATAGAGCTGCTTTCTTATCACTACGACGCAATGCAGTCGATCAGTCAGACTGCCAGTTCCAGTGGTGGGGCGACCGCTGGAGGCGTTTCCCTCGGGGATTTTCAGATCAGCAAATATATAGACAGAGCCACCCCGAAACTATTTGAGCTTTGCTGCAGGGGCTCACACATCAAAAATGTGACCATCCGAATCCATAGGGCGGGAACTGAAAAATTCAAGTATCTGGACATAGTGCTTGAAGAGGTGCTGATTGCATTAGTCAGTGGGCAAGGTGCAGAACAATCTGGCTTTCCCGTCGAAGTGGTGACCTTAAATTACGGTCGTATCAAATTTGAATACTCACAACAACGACGTGCTGATGGTGGGAGTGCGGGTATCGTTTCTGGTGGTTGGGACAGGACCGCTAACAAGCCATTTGCGTAAGGAAACGCATTATGTCTGATGATGGAAGCTTTCGCGTCATCCTCAATTTTGCCCAAATGTCGGCGGTACTCTCTCATGAGTCCCTTACGCCCGCGGAGATGATGTCTAACCGTATATTTGGCAGCCTTCGACTCGTCGGTGGCATTATTGAGCTCGCTGGTTCGGGGGTCTTATGTGCGCTACCTGAGCCAACGATGATTTCAAAAGTCGGTTGTGTGGCAATGGGCGTGCATGCATCTGACCAACTTTCAGCCGCGTCAACGCAGATTGTTACAGGAGAGCAAACCGATTCTTATGCATTTAAAGCAGGGATGACTGCGGCTGAGGCATTGGGGGCTTCTCGAGAAACGGGTCAGGTTATTGGTCTAGCTACTGAGTTCGTGGTTCCCCTGACTACTGCTTCTATGTATAACGCATTCCGAGTGTCCTCGGTACGCGCTGGGAGAATGACAGTTGATGTTAGTGAAAAGCCAAAAAATGTGCCTAGAAAAGATCCGGGTGGTCATACACTAAAGGATCACTTTCAAAAAGATATTCCCGGATTACAGCAACGCCTGAAAAAGGTAAGATCGGCGACTGTAATGTCTACGTTTGAAAAAATGGATATTGCAGAGTGGGCGGTTAGCCAAACATTGAAAGCAAACCGCCTCAGAATTCTAATGTATTCCAAAACTCAATTTATTCGCAAGAGCAACCGACTAGTCTTAGATTTCGATGCTCAACAGGAGGTGGGTTGGGGCATATACCGTTCAGCGCCAAACACTCCCGTAACCATGACAAAATTGAGGGTAATTATAGAATTCGTTGAATTTAATCACATGCCCAGATACATCCTTACAGCCTTTCCAATTCCTTGAGGTTTTTTGCAATGCGCGGATATATGGAGTTGATAAGCTTTATGAAGGTGTTGAGTGATGGATTGCTCGATTATCTGCCTGAAGATCAAAGAGCTGGACAGCTTACCGTCGAAGAGGTAATCGAGCAATGGATGTCAGAAAAATCTTATTACTCCAGCCTCTCGCTGAGAAAAGATATAGTCACTTATATAAGGCTCCAAGAGTCCGGCGATTTTTCAGTTGATGAGATACTGTCATGGTATGACCTTTGCTTCATTCCTGAAAGATTTGGTGTTGAAGAGCATGTTTTTTTTAGCGGAATACTCAAGTCAATAGACTCGCACATTGAAAAGAAAAAGAAATCTTTCTTTGTTAAATATTTTAGTTGGGTAGGATGCAAGTAATTATATATTAATCCATTAAAAATGGCGTCGATGGAGCAGACGCTACACGTTGCACGTTGCAGATTATCGTCTTGGAAGCTATTTTTGAGTTCATCAGGCGTCAGCGCCTCCTAAAGGCCCGGATGCAGCAGCCAAGACGGCCACGAACAGGAAAATCCCTAGTGGGATGCTTCTGAAATACCACACTGATGCATGCACGACTTAGGCGGAGCAACTACAAGCCCTACCGCTTCGCCAACAACCGAGCTAACCCAGCCGTCACCACGACAGCCAGCAAAACGGCAGCCGCGATAGACAGAAGCACGCCCCATTGCAATATGGAGTACCTGAGGGTCAGGTAGAAACTCACCACCCCGACGGCGCCAATGGCATTGCCGCGGATTATCGCCGCCAGTTCATAACGCCCGCCTTGCACATGGACGAACACTGCAAGCGGCCAGGCGATCACCGGGATGGGCGCCAGCAGTCCACTGACCACCGGCCCGAGCCAGGTAGCGCTTGCGGTAATCGCCAGCAGCAGAAGCGTGGCCGTCAGCATGCGCATCGGAATGACCCAGCGCGGCAGTGCCACGTATGACGCTACGTCCGGCGGTGCCTGTTTCGAGGTGGCAACGATGATCAATGCAACCATCAGCAGCGTGCAAATGATCGACAGCGCCAGTAAGCCCAACAGGTTCATCACAAAGGCCGTCGCGCCATACACCGCCAAGGCCAGGACGCATCCCGTCAGCGCCGAAACGTGCCGAGTGATCAGGAAATAAAACAGGTAAGTCGCCTGAATCGCCGCCAGCCCGGCCAGCGCGCCGGGCACCGCCATCGAGGCAAATTGGGTGCCTTGCTCGAGGCTGAGAAACAGCATGACCAGCGCCGAGGTCATCGGCAGCCCGGAAAGCAGCCCTGCCACGCCGGTACCCCAACGCCTGGCCGCCAATGAAATAGCCAGCATGAGCGCGGGGGTGATGAGTAACTTGAGGTAGAAGGCCGTCATGCAGAAAACTTCACATCCGAAGGTGGGCTGAATGCTAAACCTTTTGGCGGTGGGTAACGCTGCATGTCAGCGCTTACTCCATCGCTCGACAGCGCATCCGCCAATAGCCAAAAACAGAAAAGCCCGGCGAACCGGGTTTTCTGAAATCGGGCAGTGCTTATTTGGCGGTTTTCAGCTTGATCACGTCACCAGAAACGGTGGTGGTATAGCCGTTCAGGACCCAGGCCCAGAACCACTTTTCCTGCACTTGGGTATTGATCAGCGCATCGCCACCCTTGGCCTGAATGGCGCTGTTCTGCGCACGAACAAAACGGTCGTTCTGACGAATCGGGATCAGACCGAACAGCATCAGGCCGGTTGCGCTTGCTTCACTGTGACCGACGACCGTGTATTGGCTGCTGTCGTAGTGCGGGGTTTTCATAGGGGTGCCGGTGCAACCTGCCAGAACCAGACCACATACTGCTGCGGCGACAACTTTACTCACTGACTTCACGATAAAACTCCATGGAAAACGCCCGGATCCAAATCTCGGGCGGCGGTACTTTACTCGTCGGGTTCATGCTTGAGGTAATTTTTTGAAATTGCCTCACAGCGCGCTCACGACCGAGCATCCGCCAACTCCGAGAGTGGTCATTGCCGGTTGTAGTGGGACAGGACTTGTCAGCAGCGCGGCTTGAGGCGGCCGCATTGCGGCGTCAAGGAATTAACCAACCGTTCTAAAGCAGAGGATGGTTTCGGGATTTGAGATGTTCTGTCGCTGGGTCTAGTATTAGTCGGCTAGGACACCCGATGTGCGTTGGCAAAACCACTGGGGACCCTAGAGGTTTCCAAGAGATACAGGGGCGGGAACCCGCGGGAGTGCGTTAGTGGAAGGATTTCAAAGCTACTTGAATTTCAGGCATGGAAATCGAAAGAATTTCTGCCTGAGAAAAGGTCATCGTTACCGCATCGGTAACGATGACCTTTTGTGTTGATTATTATGGACACATTGAGCCGTCAACCGAGTCAACCTATCAACCCATGTAGAAAAATCAGTTACTGCAGAGATCTTGCGGGTTTTATGTACCGTTTCATTCAGAAGCGCTCAGGGCCACCGGCGACCTCCCATCATCTGTGCAACTGCTCTGGTGAACTATGTGTTCGCCCGGCTTACCTGTTCACTAAGCTGGGCACCTGTCCGCTAACAAACTCCTCCGGGTTTCCTATTCTGTATCCCTCAAAACCCCAGGTCCCCGACCATGCTAGAGCCTAATCAAAGACCTAGGCTCTGTACGAAAAGTCGGCGAGCGAAGGTCAGGCGAGGCAAAAACAG